>CAYFXY010000027.1:17130-27874 GCA_964347205.1 uncultured archaeon | reverse complement strand
CTTAGTTAACCGCAGTTTTCTAGATGGAAAACTAAACTTATCAGCTTCTTTAAATGCCTATTTTGAGAGGGGAAGCTAACTAGCAACAACTTGCCGACAACGGTAAAGGTGTGCTGCTATGATTAGAAGAATGAAATTATTTCCAGTAGTGGTTCTAGTCCTTGCATTGACGGTTCTCTTGGCTCCACTAACGACTCAAGCACTTCCTCCTGAAGACTACATCCCCGGCAGCGAAGCATTGATTTTTGGCAATACCTTCTCTCAAGCCGGGGGTTGGACCAGTGAAGTAAACGTAACTGACAGCGACACCGGAAATTGGGTTCAACTCATCATGCATCATGTGAACTATGAAGGCACGGGGGCCTTCCATGCTGCACTCTTGGCCCTCGGTGACATTTACATCGCTGCAAACGACACTCACTCCACATTCCCGTACCAGCTCTTTGGCATGCACTTCACAACCCCTGAAGGAAAAGAGATTTTTATCGGCGCTGTATTTGCTTTCCTATTTGCTTTCAACGACACCGACGGCAATAACTATCGCAATGGCGCCGAAGATTTCTGGTTCGTCCTCCCATATGGTTGGGATGGCGGCAACCGCACGGCAACACCTGAAGTATCTCCTATTACTATGGATGATAGTACTCCTGGGGAATATCGATTTGGTGTTACCTACAATAACCTGTATGCCCGAATCGTTGGAGGAAATCTCCTCGAATTCCTCCTCACACTCTCACTTCCCCTTTTCGAGGTTCAAATCAGTGAATTAACCTTCGAATATGTTGTCAAAGTCAATAGTACGTCTGGTGAAATTACTGCAGAAACCTATTATACGATTGGACAAGTCCAAGCTTTGTATGCACTCGGACAGTCAATACCGATTCAAGCGGTCCATGCGGCTTTCGCAAATGTTTCCGTGGGGGCAGCCCACTTTGTAAGCGCATGGGGTTCCAACTATTACACGGAGACAGGCTCAACTACTCCAGTTCCTGCAGCTGATTGGATAACCGCAAACATAACAACGGATGCCGCCGGTCGAGAGCGAGCCTTCGCCGTTGGTGTCCGGGGAACCTACGACCTCCTCAACGAATCTGATGGCAATGCGGTGATCAGTGCCGATAACCCAGCGTACAGTTGGATCTTAACACCCGCACTTCTCTCTCCTGAGACTCTTCTTGTAGCATGGCAATTTCCATTCTCTGCCGACTTTCTTGCCATCTGGGCATACGCTGTTTCTAGCCCAACGTTACAAGCCCTTTATACAGGACCTCTTGATCTCTATGAACACGCCGATAGCGCATTCAATAATGTAGCATTCTGGTATGCGATATCCTTCCCGAAGTTTGGTGGTTATCGTGTCGAGCACGATCCAGTGTATACTGCCTACTCCAACATTGGACAAGCGGGAACCCCAGGAATCCCCGGTTTTCCATGGGAAGCTGTCCTAATTGGCGTGATCACCTGTTTAATCGCCGTATTCTTTGTACGTCGCCGAAAGGCAGCCCACATCAAATAAAGGGGATAGACCAAACTTGGTGTCCGCTCGTTTTTGGTCGGGTGGACCCCTTTTTCTTTTTTATCTAGTCTCGTTTAATCTTTGAATCAACTTGTAAAATGGAAGAGATTAAAAACTCATGAAATTAACAGCGTTAACATGCCTGTTCGAGAAATCATCGAAATCAACGAAGAGAAATGTAATGGCTGTGGTGATTGTATTCCCAGCTGTGCAGAGGGGGCATTACAAATTATTAACGGAAAAGCTCGACTAATCCTTGATGAACTTTGTGATGGGCTAGGAGCTTGTTTAGGACACTGCCCGCAAGATGCCTTGACGATTATTCACCGTGAAGCTCCCAAATTTGACGAGAAGGCAGTTGAGGAACATTTAACAAAACTCAATGAATCTGAGTGTGCTTCATGCGATGTGTTGGTTGATCAAATAACCGAAGAACCTGCATTACACAAAAGTGATGACATCATTCCAATCGGGCAACGACAATGGCCAATTGCGTTGAGATTAGTTTCTGTCAACGCACCCTTTTTCAGGAATGCTAATTTGTTAGTTGTAGCTGATTGTGTACCCTTCGTGTATCCCAGATTCCAACAGGAATTTTTACCAGGAAGAGTGCTTGTGTATGGTTGCCCCAAGCTAGATGATGCTCAACTTTATGTAGAGAAACTTACCGAAATTTTCATCAAGAATTCTATTAAAAGCATAACGATGGTGAAAATGGAAGTTCCCTGTTGTTCGGGACTTCAGCGAATTATCGAAATGGCCCTTGCTCAATCGAAGAAAGAGATCCCTGTGGATAATATAACCATCACACTTCAAGGTATGAAAAACTAGGAAGCGTTCTGAACCAGACCAGAAGCCATTATCCTTCTGGTCGAATTCTTCCAATATCATCTATAGCATGTTGGATTTCTCCGTAAGGTGGTTCGATCGCCGGATTATCGGTAACCCATTTCCAGCGAATGAAGCCTTCATGGCTAATCACAAACACCGCCCGTTTAGCTACTTTGTAATCTTTGAGCGTTCCTAAACCTTCTTGAACAACATCATAGGCCTGAATAGCGACACGATTGTAATCACTCAACAAGGGAAAGGTCAATCGATTCTGTTCAGCAAATGCTTTATTGGTAAAAGGATCATTGACACTGATGGCAAGTATTTGGGCGTTCATCGATTCGAAATTTGCCAAGGAATCACGGAAGTGACATAATTCTTTGGTACAGACAGCAGTAAAAGCACCGGGAAAAAAAGCTAAGACGACAATCTGTCCTTTGAATTCGTTTAGGGTTCGACGGTTTAGATCCGTATCATAAAGCTTGAAAGGCGGAGCAGATTGTCCGATCTGTAATCGTGAAGACAAAGAGGGTTCCTCCTGAGCGAGATAAGAGAATAATGTCGTCATAAGCCTTTGCCTCTCTTTAGCAACTAAAAAGAGAGTACTAAGCGAAAGCGTTAGATGCCTAAACCCTTATCAGCGGGCAGCCCTGCTTTTAGAATAACTTGGAGTATCTGGAGGTATACAGCATGCCACAGCCTAAACTAGGCCTTATAACAAAAGATGAATTAGCTCTCTTCTTAGACTATTATGAATTAACGAGCACAAAATCTGACTTTGACCATGGAAACCAAGCTGTTGTCACACAGGAGTATTTCGTACGACATGTTCCCCTAGGAGGTTATATTGTAGCAACAGGACTAGAACAGGTTGTTGCATTCATCTCGCATCTCCGGTTTACAGAGAAGGATTTGGGATGGTTGGAAGCTACTTCTGATCCAGATTTTAGAAACGGGTTCTTAGATTATTTGAAAAGCTTCAAGTTTAGCGGGGATATTTTTGCGGTGCCAGAAGGAACCCTCGTATTCCCCAATGAACCCGTAATCAACGTGACAGGTCTAGCAATCGAAGTACAAATCCTAGAAACCTACTTGCTCAATGTGATGAATTTCCAATCCTTAGTTGCAACAAAAACTGCCCGAATTGTAGATGTAGCGGCCGAACGAACTATTGTCGATTTTGGTGCTCGTCGAGCACATGGACGTGATGCAGCACTGTTAGCGGCACGAGCAGCTTTCATTGCTGGGGCAACTGGAACGTCACTGGTATTAGCAGGAAAGAAATGGGGAATACCCTACATTGGCACAATGCCTCATGCCTTCATAATGAATCGTCCAAACGAGTTACAAGCCTTTCGCGAATATGCCAAATCTTTTCCCCATAACACAATTCTTCTAGTTGACACGTATGATTCGATTGAAGGGGTCAAAAATGCAATAATTGTGGGCAAGGAATTAAAAGAACGAGGACACAATCTTGTTGGAATTCGATTAGATAGCGGAGATCTGGCAGCACTGAGCAAGGAAGCACGCTCACTTTTGGATGAAGCTGGATTTGAAAACACGAAGATTTTCGCCAGCAGTGACCTCGACGAATTTCGAATCGAAGATTTAATTCGAGCAGGGGCAAAAATAGATGGTTTTGGTGTTGGAACGCGCCTGGTTACAGGAGCAAATTATAATCCAATAACGCGTGAAGGCGGCCCATCGGCGCTCCCCGGAGTTTACAAGCTTGTAGAAAGAATTGGCAAAGATGGACATCCAATACCTAAAACAAAACTTAGCGCAGAGAAAATCCTCATGCCTTACCGAAAACAAGTTCATCGTCAAGTAGATAAAGATGGATTCTTTAACCGAGATATAATCTCACGATGGGAAGAACCCATTCCCGAATCTCAACCACTTCTAATCCCAATTATTCAACAAGGCAACCTTGTGTATAATTTTCCAACAATTGAGCAAATCCGAGAATATTGTAGACAGCAGCGTAATACCCTTCCAAAACCCTATCGCCTTCTCGTCGATGCCCCGATATATCCAGTCAAGCTTAGTCCGCAACTAGAAGAAGCAAACACAAAAGTCCAATCCAGCTTTTAACAATTCGAAAGCATTTTCATCAAGTTCCAATGTGAATTAAGCATGAAATCCCGCAGGCACCAAGACCTCATGGTTTCGGAGATTGGTGTGGGCTGTTATGCATTAAGCAAGGCATATGGTCCAGTGGATGTTAAGCAATTCAAAAACATGCTGCGCCATGCATATGAGTTAGGAGTAAATTTCTTTGACACAGCCGAAGGCTATGGAAATGCTGAGAAGGTGCTTGGGGAAACCATGAAACCTTTCCGAGATGACGTCCTTATAGCGACAAAAGTAGGAATTCGAGACGGTATTAAGCCCAACCTTTCTCAGGACTACATTTGGGAAGCCTGCAATCGAAGTCTACAGAACCTGCAAACTGATTACATTGATCTATATCAGGTTCATTTCGATGACCCAAAAACCCCCGTAAAAGAAACCCTTTATGCCCTCCAATCGCTAGTAGAAAAAGGAAAGATTCGGCACTATGGAGTAGGTCACCTTCCAAAGGAGCGGGTTCTACAATATTGCCAATTAGGGAACCCCTTTTCAATTCTCATGGAATTGAGCGCTGTCGCTCGAAAATCATGCGAAAGTTTGCTTCCGCTGTGTAGTCAATACAATGTGGCTGCGATTGGTTTTAGTACAACGGGGCGTGGCATTCTAACTGGGAAAATTGGTCCTGAGACAAAATTTCAACCGAAAGATATTCGAAACTTAGACCCTCTCTTTCAACGAGCCCGACTTCAGTCAGCATTGGTGATTGTTGAAAAACTCAGGGAACTGGGTAAAAAATACAACAAATCCCCTGTGCAGGTAGCGCTAGCATGGGTTCTAGCACAACCTAATGTATTATGTGCACTTACTGGTTCATCGAAAATTAAACATCTTGAAGAGAATATTGGTGGAAGCGGATGGACAATCTCAAAGGATGATTTGCGGGTTTTAGATCAATTCTTTGAGAATGAGGATCAGGTTTTATTTGAAGAAGAACGCACTCTAGTAAACCAATTAGTAACCGAACCACTTCCATCAAGTCCAATCCAAGCCTTCAAAGAGTTAATCTATGTGTTGGAGACTTGCGATTACCAAGATATCCTTTCTGAACAGCAGATTCTTCAAATATTTCAGGAATTATGGCCCTTGCGGAATACACTTGATGAATCGAGCCACTCGAAGATGATTGAAATCCAAAAAAGACTCAAAGCACTCATCATCACCTAATGAATCTCTCAGCTTCATAAGAGGGCTTTTGTTATTTAGGGAGTTTTTTAATTAATGAGGATGTATCCGTGATTTGTGCTCCATAATATTCCTTGAGATAATCTAACCCAGACCCATGATCTTCAGCAGTAAAGGAATCAACTCCATCTTCTGGAACGCAGATTTTATATCCTCGGAAAAAGGCATCCGCTGCTGTGTGCCGTACACAAAGATGCGTGTGGAGACCTGTGAGTACAACGAGAGTGACTTTTCGACTCCGGAGCACTGAATCAAGAGGAGTCTCAAAGAAACTGCTATAGGCGTGTTTTCCAATAACAATATCATTTTCTGAGGGAGTCAGTTCAGGTATCACTTCCGCACCTTCCGTGCCTTCGATAGCATGAGCCCCCCATCGTCCCATTTCAAAATCAGTATCCAGATGACTATCATTAGCGAAGATAACTGGTAGGTTGTGTTTATGAAAATTGTCGATGAGCTTTTTTAAGTTCGGTATAATTCTTTGAGCTCGGTCACATTTGAGCGAACCCGTTACAAAGTCATTCAGCATGTCAATAACAATTAAGGCTTTCATCGTACTCAACATCGTTTAGTTTGCACTAAGTTAAAAGGCTATTGAAAAATCGAGTCAAAAATGTTATTGAAAATGCTTCGAATGATTGAAGAAGCCAAGATGTTTTATTCATGCACAATGCCCGACGCGATCCCCGCGAAAACTAAATCACAAGATGGAATTAGTTTGAGCAACCTGCCCTAACATTGCAAGGCTACTCATTTTTTCCACTGTGCCCAAAGCTGTTCTATTGCATGATAAATTGAGATAGTTTAAACGCGATACAATTTTGAGTGAGTTTAACAAATACTGTAATGGTTTCACAATTGGATGGTAGATTGTTGATGGCAGCTGTTCGTACAATAGGTGAGAGGTTCCGTTGTTCAATTTGTGGGAACGAAATCGAAGTTACTGCAGCAGGTGGTGGTGAACTTCGTTGCTGTGGGCAACCGATGGTATTTGTTGGAAAATAGGAAGGAAATATTGAACCTTTTTTCAAAACCCAGATATCACTAACACGATTCCTAAAACAGAAAGAATTGTTCCAAGAAAGACTATCGAGGTGATTTTTTCTTTCAAGAAAATAACAGAAAAAGGTAGAGCAAAGAGAGGGGCAGTTGCAGCAACCACAGACATGACTGCCGCTCCAGTATATTTCACAGCAGTGACATAAAGAATCGAACCAAGTCCCATGCCAAAAAACCCTGCAATAAGTGTGAGCTTAGTCGCTCTTTTTGAGGGCATTGACATACCACGTTTTCGGGCTATAAGAAAGATAGGAAGGAGAAATATGGATCCAGTAAGAATGCGTATCAGGTTAGCATCAATTGGATCTGCATTAACCAGACCAATTTGTAGAATGATTGTAGCAAAAGCCCATGAAACTGCAGCAAGGAGTGCTAATGAGATGCCGAGAAGATCCCACGTTCTTTTGTCGGGCAAGGAAGATTCTTCAAAATCGATACCTTGCAGTTCTGAAGTCTCATGGGAGATTAAACTGATCCCGATAACTGTCAAGATAACCCCGATAAGCCTAGTGAGAAGTATCGGTTCATTAAGAAGCCAAATTGACAGAAAATATGTAATAATTGGAAAAGACATGGCAATAGGGAATGCTCGGGATACACCTAATCGTACCTGGCTAGTGAGATAAACCATATCACCGATTCCAGCCCCTAAAATTATGGATCCCATTAGAAATGGTACTGAGATGAGGGGAACATTGAATCCCGTAGGAAAGAGGAATATGAAAACCGTAATTAAGATTACAGGTAAGGTTATCCACATCTTGTATGAATTGATTGCAACAGGTTTAATTTCAGAACTCTGGGATTTGTAAACGATGTTAGAGATACCAAAGAGCCCCGCTCCAGTAAGTCCCATCATGACGCCAATAATGAAAAGTTCTGGAGAAGCTGTCATTATACTCACCAAAAAAGTAAATGTCAATATTTTGAAGATCTGATTAGGAGATTCATGCTAAAAATCGTATTCATCTTACAGGAGGTAAGTTTTTTGAATAGAAGCACGTAAGAGGGTAAGCTTCACTTCACGGAGGATTAATTCCTTGTACCCGATTGACATTCTACTGGAGGAACACAAACTTGTTGACAAACTTTTTGCAATCATCGAGAAGGTTCGGGATAAGCTTGAAGATGAAAAGGCAGTGCCTGCAACCGTTTTCTGGAAGCTTGTTGAGTTCATTCGTGGTTATGCGGATGTGATTCACCACAGTAAAGAAGAAGACATTCTTTTCGAACAAATGCGAGAACATGCCGAGGATCTCCCCGATGATGTACAAAATAACATTGCAGTTCTAATTGAAGAGCATTTTAAGGCTCTTGACTTGGCAAATGAAATGCATAAAGGCATTCGTGCATATCATCGAGGAATTTCAAAGGCACGAAAACAAATCCTCGAATCAGTAAAAGGATACCTCGATATGATGCAACCTCATTTCAAAATGGAAGAAGATGAAGTTTTTCCAGCTATGGTGGGGGTTCTAAGCATTGAAGAGAAGGATAAAATGATTGCTGATTTCAGACGTTTTGATGAAATTCTCGGTGGCAAAGAGGTTCACAAACGGTACAAGGAACTTGTAACTACACTTGAAAAAGAAATCTAATGATATTATAAATTATGAACAACTGTAATTGGTGCTTATTATGCCTACAGAAAATGAGAAAAAACCATTTGACTGGGATCGCGTCTTTGGAGCTATTGCATCTGGTACTTTTGGATTACAACTCATCTCATTGCTCATTTTACTTGCAGCAAGTATTGTCTTCTTACTCATGTTTCTCGGGATTTGGGGAATCGCGATAGCGAATTTCGACATTTTCATTTTCTTCGTTTTACTTGGATTTGGCTTCTCCTTCCTGGTCTTTATTTGGCTCCTTGGATTCTTCCTTCGTTTCCACCGACGTGTACGAAAATTCCTTGTTGGAGGTGGTGTTGGAGATGTGGAAGCTGATGACCCCGCAAGCAAAACAATTCTCACCCTCTTCGCGATTGCAGTACTTTTTGTCCTGGTTGCTGGCATCTACGGCTACTATCTACTTTGGAAATACTTACTTGCTCCATGGGGCACAGCGTTTCTTACTTCTTCTACGAATTTGGTCTTCTTATCGTCTTCATTGCTTTTGGAGTAATTGTTGTCGCATTCTTCATGCAGATTCTAACTGCAGCTATAAACCGCTACGCTGGACAATTAGTCGTCGCAGTTGATGAAGCCTTAGAATAGCAACAATCCCAAAACAGTGGTAGTGAGCAAAGCCTAATAGACCAAATGATAAGCAATGAACCATGAGCAATCATCTTCGTAGTCAATGGGAGGCCAATGCAGAAGCCTATACTAAGTTATTGAACGGTAAGGGAACCCCGCATCACCAACACATCCTTAATCCTTGTATTGAACGACTCATGGGTGATGTTCGAGATCTGCATTTGCTCGATGCAGGTTGTGGAGAAGGTTACCTCTCAAGGTATTATGCGCAGAAAGGGGCAACAGTCGTAGGCGTTGATTTCTCACCGACCCTTATCAAGATAAGTAAGCAGAAATCTCAAGGATTCGAGATTGAATATCAGGAAGCAGATATTTGCCAATTAAAAAACTTGGCAGATGAGCGATTCGACATTGTACTTAGCAATCTGGTACTTCTAAACGTGGAATGTTTAAACGAAAGTCTGTCAGAATTTTATCGTGTTCTTCGCCCGAAAGGGTTTCTGGTATTTTCTATTGTTCACCCAGCCTTCAACATATACGGACCCGGACGATGGGAACTGGGTGAAAAAGATGAACAATCAGGTCGCCGAATTGGAAGATTCTTTGTTGTTGATAATTACTTCAATGAGAAGGAATTCAGAATTCAATGGAAATCACGATCGACCAAGGAATTTCCAATGAAGTTTAGCTTCTTTCATCGGACCCTCTCCACCTATGTTAATTCTGTTGTTCATGCTGGGTTTTCACTAGTAGCCGTCGAAGAACCTCGCCCGCTAGGCAAAGACGAGTTCTTTGCCCGAGAACACAGAATACCCTTTTTCCTAGTGATAAAGGCGAAAAAAAATTGCGTGGATTAATCGTTACCTTCAAACCCAGGATAGTGCCGAGGGAGAAGTAAAGACACCTCTTCAAATGCTTCAGGGCGTTTAAGAAGCCGAGATATAAACCGAGTAAAAAGCCGGGTGTCTTCTGCACAAGCTGCAGCAAATCCTACAGGAGATAAACCTGCAAGTATGAATCGCTTTGTCAGGTTCAGATTCGAATTGGTAGTGTCCTGCCCTCCTTCAACTACATTTTCAAATTGAAGGGCGACATCTTCGATAATAAATAAAGCACCTGCGGAAAGACCACGAGGTGAACTTTTAGATATTACTACAAAAAGGGGGACATTTGCTGGCAGCGTATTATTTTGTGGTGTTCTTACCTCTTCGATCACCGTCTTCAGGAGCCACTGTTCTCGATTTTTTATCAAGTCGAGGAGCTGGTTTATGAATGATCTACCAACAACAATGTTGAGAGGGGCCAGAAGCGCTTGAGAATCCTCAAAATCCAGTGCAACTCGAACATCTTGGCCTTCAGCTTTACCACGAATGATAACTACCCAATTTTCAGTTGCTTCCAAGAAGAGACACCATCTTGGTAGCAGGTAGACTTCACAAGCAAAAACTCTTTGGACAAGGACCCTAATACTCTGTGAACACTTGCGTAAGACGATCTGTGTTAAAATGTTTGTTTAATTACCAAATCCATGGGGAGTTCGCCGCAGGAACCAAAAGGCGCCAATTAGAGTTAACGCAATAATAAAGATACCCCCACTCAACCACATGAAGAAGGAATAATCGATAAATATCGGAAGATCTCGGGATCCAGGAATACCATAATGGTAGTCTGGAAAGTATGAAAGGTAAATCAATCCAGCCTCAGGTCGGTTCTCGAACTGGAATGGTCCCGTTCCAATGGGTCGTGGATTATCAAAGAAAGCAGGCAACACAATCCCTTTCCAAAGATGTTCAGGAAGAATAACAGGGTTGGATATTTAAAA
>CAYFXY010000027.1:16684-17120 GCA_964347205.1 uncultured archaeon | reverse complement strand
TAGGTAAAGTTAACATCATAGGCAGTAAAAGGTTCACCATCATGCCAAGTAGCGTTGTTTTGAAGATTAAATGTAATTCGCAAGCCGTCGCCTTCAGGTTCAATAACCCAACTTTGCGCTAAATCAGGAAGCGCTTCACCAGTAACTGGATTCAGGCGTACAAGACGACTATAAATTGAATCCAATATCAACCACGTGTCATCTAGTTTTGAAAGAATGGGATTCAAGGTAGGAGGTACATCATTAATCCCAACATCTAGGCTCCCGCCAACACCAGTAATAGGATGACGGTCAGACTGCCCAGTTCGCAATTGTGTTTGGAGAAGTGACCATTGATTGGCTGATCCCACACCAGGTTGATTGAACCAGTGTTCGTAGCGGTCATTTCGGTGGGCTGTGTATTCGTAACGTGTGAAAAGCGGAATAAGAGGTTGGT
>CAYFXY010000027.1:12994-16674 GCA_964347205.1 uncultured archaeon | reverse complement strand
CGCAATCGCAATCTGCAATTCCGATAACAAATCTTTGTAGTCATCATATACAAAAGTCGAATTCAGGGTTTCAATCAGTGAATCAACTGTAGTATTGTGAAAATTCATAATATTCGTATAAGGAATATTGAACGCGTAGAAGAGATCTTCGAGAAGCTGATATGGGTGGTTTGGAACATCAACAGGAATAAGGGCCATTTGATAAGATCTATAGCCAATATGCGTGTAAAGCCACAAAGTTTCTTCATTTACTGGAAAAACATCTATTCTAAAATCAAGAGCCTCCATTGTCTCTCGAATAGCTTCAGCAATAAACGTCGTATTGGTGGCGATTTTCGAATATTGAGAAGCTTTGGAAGTGAGTTCGATTGGTGTATAATAGAGAGTTAGTGTGACTTCGGTTGCATTGGGAGCATCACGGAAACCATCCAAGTTGAAATCGATAAATCCAGCTGATTCAAGGACATTGATCGCTGCTTCTAAATCTCCGTCGCGATAATCAACCCCCAGATCAGGTTCATGCCATGGTGAGAACGAGGAGGGAATTACATGATCCAAGGCAACCCCCGCAGAACCAAAAGAAGATTCTGCAAGATGATACTTGTCAATTGCCATCGCTACAGCATGACGAAGTTCTACATAGTTAAATGGGAAACCGCTAAGAGGACCCAACCCACCTTCGGGTTCATCTACATAGAAGGGATCATGATGAGTACTACAGGCGATACCCCAGAAAGAATCTACCTCCCATTCGTTAAACTCAATGTCAGTTCGTTCAGTTGGATTTATCGGGGCATTTCCAACATCAATAAGTCCGTCAACAAGAGCAGCCCACTGAGCATCTCCTCCATGGTATACACCAAAGACAACCTCATTGATTTTAGGACCGTTCAAGTCGAAGGTTTCAAGAACCGGCTGTAGTTGAACATTAGACCCTAAAGAAGCGTGATCACTTCCTACTAAGAATAGCCCAATAAGTAATGTGCAAAGAACAAAAGAAAGAACTGAACGCCGATTAAACGGTTTAGCACTAAAAGCAAAGAAGGTGGTCATGTTGTGATTCTCCAAGAAAGATAAAATTCACTTACCGCCGCCAATAGACAGTTTAGAATAAAAGATTGCCGAAAATGGCAAATAAAGAGAATAATCGAAACATGTTAATTTCCTAAAAAATGGTGAACATAAATAATTGAAGTGATTGTTATTGCAGAGTTGGTTGTTCGACTTGGAGTTTGAACTAAATGCCCTCCCAGATTGATTTCGTTGTCCTCAATGCTGAAATTATTACAATGGATTCAAATTTGCCCAAAGCAGAAGCCATGGCAGTCAGTAATGAACGAATCATAGCAATCGGGACTAATGATGAAATAACACCATATCAAGACATTGCTATTCAGAAGGTGGATATGGAGGGCCGAACGCTTCTTCCTGGTTTCATAGACACCCATGCCCATTTAGTGGGTCTTGGGCGTAAGTTGCTTCATCTTGATCTTGGTAACACCACTTCCATCGAGCAAGTACTTCAATTAGTTAAAAAAGAAGCAGAACAGTTCCCACATGGGAAACTCATCCTTGGGTATAACTGGGATGAAAGCAAATGGAAAACGCCCCGGTATCTGACCAAAAGGGACCTTGATCCTCTTACGCCGAATAATCCAGTGATCCTGACTCGGGTTTGCGGGCATTTAATCTCTGTGAACTCATTAACGTTACAGAAATTAGAATTAAATGAAACGCATCCAGGGATTGACCGAGACACACAGACAGGAAAACAAACTGGAATACTACGAGATATTCCGATTGATATCCGAAAATTCTGTGTAGATGAAGCTCTATCAAAAGTAATCATTAAAGGATGTCGGTATGCTAACAGCGTTGGAGTTACGTCAATACACGAGAATTTGTATCGTCGACAACTTCCCTTCATTACTGAATATATCAAACTCCGACAGAAAGATGCCTTAACGGTTCGTGTCTATGCGAATCTTGAATCAAAGTTGTTTGATCTCCTCGCGGGTCTCGGTGTACCATCAGGACTTGGAGATGACTATTTCCGGTTAGGAGGACTCAAGGTTTTTATCGATGGTTCCTTGGGAGCCCAAACCGCAGCTATAACCCAACCCTATCATGACAAACCTGAGTCTAACGGATTTCTATTGATGGCAGAAGAAGATTACAAATTTCTTCTTGCTGCCGCAAATGAATTGGGACTTCAGCTAAGTACACATGCAATTGGTGATCGGGCCATTGACCTTGTTTTACGCGTTCATGCGCTTGAGGGAAAATCAAAGTTCGTCAAAAAATTGCGTCACAACATTATCCATGCAGAGTTCCTCACACCTCCATTGATTCAGCGGGTAAAGTCGTTAGAAATGGTATTATTACAACAACCGAACTTCGCGGATCGTTGGGGTCTCCCCAATGGCATGTATGAATCCCGTTTAGGACCTGAACGGGCAGAACAGTTGAATAATTTTCGATCCATACTCGATGCTGGAATCAAAATCGCCTTCGGATCAGATTGCATGCCAATGGACCCACTGTATGGCATATACTCAGCAGTTACACACCCCAATCCAGCAATTCAAATCTCAGTCGAGGAGGCGATTCGACTATTTACAATCGATGCAGCTTTTGCAAGTTTTGATGAAAAAAAGAAAGGCTCCTTAGTCCCAGGGAAATTAGCGGATTTCATTGTCTTGTCAAAAAATCCATTTACAATTCCCCCTGCGAAGCTTAAGGCTGTTGAAATTCTAGCAACTTATGTGGGTGGTAGATGCGTCTTTTCACGTATCTAATGGATGTGTTCACCGTAAAAACGGGGTCGGTGTTTGTAGTGTAAGATAGTGAGAGACATAATTGCTGGGAGATTCAAAGTGCTTCTTCTGGACTTTCCACGACAGTCCCACGACCCATTGAAGCACCAAATAACAGGCTTGTCACAAACCTGCGTCAAAAACATAATTGACCACTATTTTGTCAACAATCTCCTGATCAAATGTGGGAAGTAGATAATGATCAAGCTTAGTGGCCAAAATACATCATTTTGTACCTAATTCCACAACCAAAGTAGAAGCACAAAAATCTAAAAATTCATTTGCACCTATCCGTGGACTGCATTCTCCAGTGATTCCCTTCGCCAGCTAGATTTCTTGAAAACTTATTTTATGCATCTTATAGTAAAGAGCATACCCACTCTGCAGCCCGGCAATAGAAGGAGGGGTGAGTTTCTCGTCGTTTGACTGAAGAGTGTTCTCACGTGCCGGATGGGCAAGTTAAGCCATTTTCTATTGTTCATTTGGTCCGTGGTTCAAAGTGTAGTTATTAGATTATATCGCTCCGCGAACCAACGTGATCTCCATCGCTGAGACGTTAGCAACGTTACCTTCTGCGGTTTTGACCTGTTCTGTAGAGATATCGATATCACGTACAACGAGATCTGGCATGAAGCGATTTCGAAGCACTTCAGCGACATCAACCGCACGACTGATGGCTCGACCTCGAGCTTTGATTACGAGTTCTTCAGGATTACGGTTGAGTTGAGTAACACATGCAGTAATGTAACTCATCAATGGTTTGCTTCCAACGAAAACGACGCTTTCATCACGTCGTGATTTTGGAGCTTCGGTTTTGGGTTCTTTTTTCTTTGTAGTCTTTTTGGGTTTAGGTTCTTCCGCCTT
>CAYFXY010000027.1:8102-12894 GCA_964347205.1 uncultured archaeon | reverse complement strand
CGGCTTTTCAGCCTTAGGTTCTTCCGCCTTCGGCTTTTCAGCCTTAGGTTCTTCCGCCTTCGGCTTTTCAGCCTTAGGTTCTTCCATTTTTGAAGTCTCAGCAGATTCTGATTCTTTAGACATTTTGGGAGTTTCCTCTATCTCTAGTTTGGTTGTATTCTTGTTTCACCAGATGTCCAGTGACTTATTGCAGATAAGGCTTGACACCTCCCCGCAATATGGTGAGTGGATTCGATACCCCAGCTCCGACTTTAAAGTGTTTGGTTTTACTCCGATTATGAGGTTAAATTCGATGAATAAATACTAGATAGCTTGGGTTTGAGCTCTTCGCCGAAAAATGAGAATTCCAATAATCCCTAGAAAAATAATAGGAATTGTCATTAACCAAATTGGTGGTATGGGTAATGATATCGTAGGTTCGTTTGGTCGAAATCTGGTAGGGTTGATGAGTTGTGATTCCATAAAATGCTCCACAACTAGCCCTACGATTTCTAGTGATGATGAAGAGCATTTGTCAGGTGAATCGGCTAGCGTGTGCCAATAAGGATACTCAAAATCGATGATATCGATAGCAGGAATACCAGCATCAAGAAATGGGCGATGGTCATCGAGCATTGCAAATCCTGAGACATTCAAAAAGACATTCTCGTAGTTGAGATCGCTAGCAAGTTGCCAAATGGTATTCACGAGTTTGGGTGTTGAATATTGCTCGCGACGAAGTTGTAAATTGGCATCTCCGACCATGTCAAGCAATATCGCAGCCTGGATATTTGATTTCTGAATGTTACTTAGGCTATTGACGTAGTAAGTAGAACCTATTATCCACTCCCAACCATTATAGTTTCCCGAATCTTCCGCATCTACAAATAACAAAGTAGTGACCTCCCTTACTGCTTGAGGAAGAACCGCGGCTAATTCAAGCAAAATTGCTACACCGCTTGCGCCATCGTTAGCACCTAAAATTGGTTGAGAACGATTGAGAGGAGCAGGATCCATGTCGGCAATGGGCCGGGTGTCATAATGTGCCAATAGAACATAGCTTGGAGAATCAATAGCACCAGCTAAGATATTTCGAAGAAGGGTATTGCGATATAACCAACTCTGTGTTTGAACTAACCAACCCTGATTTTCAAGTGATGTGATGATATAATCTCCACACGCCGTGAGATTATTGGACCCAGGAGGTCGAGGGCCAAAGTCACACTGATCCTCAAGGTAAGTGAAGGCTCGGGTTCCATTAAATTCCAAATTAATCTGAGCGGTGTCTTGAAAATTTGACCTTGACGAAAGTATAGGTTGAGAATTTATTGTAGAAGGAAAAGTTACTAATGAGAAGATGACAATCAGAAGAATTATGGGAGCAATTCTCATACTCTTCGAAATATATTCCTGTCTCATAACTACACCCATCGCACAGAATCGCGAATACACGGAAGGAGAAAACCCGAAACCTATAAAAGTACTGGACTAATGCCCACTTTCGCCGCTAGGTGGCCTTGCATGTCAAAGGACGCAGATGATCTCAAAAGGATACGTGAACGCAAAATTCAAGCGCTAATAAAAGAACAACAACGACGAGAAGCTGTTAAAGATGCTATAGCTCAACGAGAAAAAGAAAGGGAACAGTTAATCGTGGCTCTATTCCTTCCTGATGCTGTCACATACTTGAAAAAATTAAGAGAAACTAAACCCCAAATTGCAAATCGGATCGAAGACCTGGCAATTGCATTATATTCACGAAGACATCTAATTAATCGTATTCCAAAGGAAGGGGTGCTATTAGTCCAGCGAAAATTGGAAGGTGTCGAACCAAAAATCACAGTAAAGCGTCGGGGTGAAGACGAGGTCAGTTTCTATGAAGCCGTCAAGAAAGAGTTAGCTGAATAGAATTTGAGCTATGGCCATTCAACTAGATTTCAATAGAGATTTGTAGATTTATTCCTGTTTTTCGCATCTAATAGATCGACGCGGGCGCTTCTCCAGTTAAGGTCTCTTTTAAAACCCGACCGTCCTGATTCTGGAGAGAAACCCGAACAACACTTACTGCATTTGCGCCCCATACTGTGCGCTTCACATCTCTCTCGAGCATTTTTACTGCGGAATCATTACTTAGCTCTTGAAATGCCCCAGGTCCTAAATGAAGTAGGAGATGCAAAATCGTCCCTGCCTCCTGAAAGAGCGGATCGGGAACAATATTTGATTCCAGTGTTTCAGAAACAGGAGTTTGTGGTTGAGGTTTCCAATGGAAATATCGTTTACGGGCTTCTTTACGAATATTGATGAGCCCTGCACAACATAACACCTCAATAACATCATATAATCGTCGTTTTTCTTGGAGCGGTAAACCGAGATGCATCAGCAGTGTGTTGGCAGTATATTCTTGATCTGGATGATTCCGCAGAAAAGTAATAACATGACTAGCAACTTCGCCCAATTTCATGTCGATATCCTCGCCCAGTCCATGATGCTTCAAGAAAAGCAGATACCCCAATCAGGAGAAGACCAAACCTCCTAGGTTCTCATGATTTTCAGTCCTGAGTTGTGCTTCCCTCAAAACATCAAGTGTGTTTCTATCCTTTCCACTTTCTTGTTAAAAAGTGCTGGTAATACGATAAGTATTATTCATAAAGGGACCAGTTAACCGTTAGGAAAAAACGGATTCAAAAAAAAGATAGCGCTTAAATCAATAAATTTACTGCAAATAGAGTGGGGCAAGGCTGGTCGGAATGCAGAAATATCGTACCTGGCTCATCGCAACCGTGTTCCTTCTTCTCGCGATACTCTTAATGCTACCACCACGAGTTGCAGCTTTTCATTATGTACATCACTGGAAGGTGAACTTTTCAGGGTCATTAGTTGTCTCAGGAAATCAATCTCTTCCGATATCACCATTTTGGGACTACATTGGAAATACAACTTGGCAAACCTCCGAACAACTCTCATTTACGATGTATCACAACAATTATACCATTAGCGCCTCCGAAATTAGCACTGACGCAGACGGGAATCCACAATTACGCCTTAACCTTACATCAACACTTGAGCCAGATGATGTCTTACAATGGTATGAAGAATGGTTATTCACAGTCTCAGATCGCCGTCCAAGCCTTCCTGTCATCAGTATTGAACAATCAGGTAGCCTTGATGAAATTCAAAATCAATTAGGAACAGATGATTACCTTTGGTATACAAGAGGTACCCAATTATGGAAAACGGAGAACACCTCACTAATAAATCGCGCGCAACAAATCCGCAATGAACTTCCTGATGAACTCCAAAATAATGTTCTTGCGCTAATCTTTGAAGCTATTCGATGGATTCAAACTAACATTTACCGATCAACGGGAATAACTGAACCACAATACCCCGAAGAGACTCTGATAAGCCAAATTGGTGATTGTGATGATCAATCTAATTTATTGATAGCATTTCTCAGGATTTATAATATACCCAGTTATCTAATGACAGGTCATTGGTTCCAAGAAGGAACGAGAACAAGTGGGTTCGTCTGGGGATCTATTGCAGATAATGCCTATCTTTATGTTGACTGGCAGAATTCCATAGGACACGGTTGGACCATGATTTATGTCCCCCCGTGGGGTTGGTTACCCTTTGATTTGATTTCAGTGAGCGAAGGTGCAGACCCCACAGCCACATATACTGATTCACTTTACGCTTCCGGGCTCCCCTTTGTCACCTTATGGCAAATTGTCACCAGCGATTATATTGCTGAAAGGCGAGCAGAAGAAGCAAATCTCTTCACTTTGTCGCTCCATAGAACTGATTATGAAGAATGGACCTCACTTGGTTCTATTCCCATTGTTGACACACCGTATCTAGCCACAAATATGGCAACCTTAATTGCCTTAACAATTACACTTGGATTGCTCAGTTGTCTAGTAGGGCTCGCTATTAGACGACAACCACAGGAGGAGCCCGAGTAGTGACCTCACCCTCTCCTTCCAGCCAATTGTATGCGGAATTTGTCTATAACGGTAACGAAAATGGACTTCAATTCTGGGGACCAATTCCTAAAAATATCAAAGAAGCAATTACAACTAGCCTACCACTTATCACCGCATATAAAGACCAACAACCGCTTTTTACACAAGAACGATTCGCAACGTTAATTCAAACTACCAGGGATCTTCATAAACACCACAAGATGCTTACAGACCAGGCTAAGAAGCATTTAACCCGATTTGAAGAAGACGGCGCTGCAGTCGAAGCAGGACACCAACCCGTATTAATGGGAGGGCCAGGTTTTGTTATCAACAAACTTGCAGCTATAGCAAAAATTGCGACATTTCAACACTCAACGCCAATAATGTTTGTTGGTGATCACGATCATGAACAAAAGGAATTAACAGTAATTCATCTTCCAAGTCCTGGACCACGAGGTCTTACTTTTTCCATTCAAGTTTCCCGTGAATACCAACAGTCTCCCATGCATGTACTACCCCTGCCTCCCAAGGACTGGCTCCTACAAGTCATTGAGAAAATCTCTTCAACTTATCATGAACTTGTTGCAGGTTCAGCAAAAGACAAATTGAATCAAAACGCAGAACGCATCAAAACTCTAACTCAAATCATTGAAACAACCTATCACAAAGCCAAGAACATTTCCGAATGGACCATGCTTATCTGGATGCACATAAGCAATTTATCCCGCGATACTGGAATACTCTTTCAGGTCTTTTCGAACCCCACTATACGTAAGCTGATGCTTCCAGCCTTTGAACATCTCCTAAAATCAAGAAATCGGTTGAAATTTCTCAGAGCACTAAACACT
>CAYFXY010000027.1:4293-8092 GCA_964347205.1 uncultured archaeon | reverse complement strand
GATATTCTTGCTGCTGAAGCTGATATTACTAATATGAAAAACGTAATTGAAATTTCATCACGAATTACTAAGGCAGTTGAAATTTCTCAAAGCACTAAACACTGCAGCAGAACAGCTTCAACACCTCGGCTATGAACCCGGGATCGGTATACGAGCTAATGACTATGTTCCATTTCATCTCGAATGTCCAACAAAAGGATGTAATCGGACTCGTCTTGACCCGACCCTCACCTCTCATACATCTCAAACCAAGATCGAACTAACCGCACGCTGCCCGAAATGTAACACAACGCATTCTCTAAATGTTAAGGCAACCACACCCGATTTGACGGAATGGCAAAATTACCTTTCTCCACGAGTTGATACACGTGCCTTTCTTGTTCAAAGCTATACACCAGTCATTTTACATGTTGGAGGTGCAGGTGAAACAAGCTATTATGCTCAAGTCTCACCTGCCCTATCCGCCCTTGACAGTGTAGTCCCTGTGTTTTTCCGCTATACCCGTATTTACTATGAAAATCCCTGGACAACACACCAAGCACAGCGACTAACCCACCAGAATTTAGCTCCACTAAACCAGAATGAACTGCAATGTTTTACCTCTGCTATATTAACCGCATATTCAGAAGAAAATAGTGGTGTTATTCAATCTCTGTTTGCTGCGAGTCAGGAACACATTACTGAAACCGCTCAACGCCTGATTCAAACTCAACTAACGATTGAAAAACAACGAGAGGAGCTAATCAGCCAACAACGCCAAACAACAGATCAATCGCTTAAAAAACAATACCAGGAGCAGATTGGAACAATGACGCTACGTCGACAAATAATCCAAACATATCTATCCCAAATGTTTGGTCGCTATTCCATTGAACGAATGGGTCAAGAAGCAAGTTTCGCGTGGATTGATGCCGCGATGTCATTCGGCCCTAAAGAACACTTTCCCAGACTTCTTGCTCACTATCACCTATACACACCGTCCTCGGCAACCTTCTACTTAAAAGCTGAATCCCCTACTTAGTTGGAAATGCCCAATCTATTTCAACCCAATTGTAACAGGACATGCGACCAACAATGAACTTTCTGGATATAATTAAGGGTCGACGAAGCATCCGCACTTATCAATCCCGTGAAGTTGAACAAGAAAAAATTGATATTGTACTTGAAGCAGCTCGATGGGCCCCCTCGGCATCCAATAAACAACCTTGGCATTTTATTATTGTAAAAGACGATAAAACGCGATTAGCGCTAGGAAATCTTCACCCATATGGACGGTTCATGAACGAATCACCAGTAGTTATCATTGTTTTAGGTGATCCCGACGCTCATCCCAAATACTACCTCTGTGATCCCCATCAAGCGGTGCAAAATATACTTCTCACCGCCTATTGGCAAGGATTGGGAACATGCTGGATGGGTGTTCGCGGAACTTCCTTTGAAAACGACATGAAAGAACTGCTTGGTATTCCTAAAAACCTCACGATTGTATGCACAATTTCCCTAGGTTATTCTAACCAAAAACGAGAAAGCAAACGGAAATCTCTAGAAGAGATTGTTTCTTGGGAACGGTTTGGCAAGAAAAATTAACCTTTACTTAGCCTTCAAGAACTTGTTTATAAATTGCCTCATATTGTGGCAAAATCTTATCAGCGGTGTGATTTTCAAGAATTGTCTGACGAGCTCGTTCACCGAGTCGCTTAGAGAGGGTTGAGTCCGTAAGAAGGACAAATAATTTGTCAGCAAGAGCGTCAATATCTCCAAAAGGCACAAGCAGACCATTTTCTCCATCTTTAATGATTTCTGAAATTCCTCCTACATCAGTTGCGACAACGGGTAATCCACAACTCATTGCTTCAAGGAGTGAAAGGGGAGCACCTTCCAGTTCCGAGCTTAGTGCAAAAGCATCAGCACAACGTAGATATTGATACACATCACGCTTGAACCAAGGGGATTTAACACGACTATTTAGTTCAAATTTGCTTATCAATCGATTCACCTCAGGACGGGTTGGTCCATCCCCAATAAGAAGGAGTTCAACATCGGGAAGTTTATCAGCAATCTGGGCGAAGGCTGTGACTAAATCAATTACCCGTTTAACAGGTCTAAAATTTGAAACATGAACTAACTGACGCTTTTCATTACCTAATGGATACTCACAAACATCGGGTTTATACAAGCTAGTATCGGTGAAGTTAGTAATTGGCTTAATCGAACACCGTATACCAAGAGTTTTTTCAGCGGTTTGACAGATATGATTAGTGACACAAGTAACCGCGTTAGCGGCTTCAACAGCATACCTAGTGGCAGGTTGATAAGAGGGATCAGCGCCCAACGTATGAACGTCGCTTCCATGAAGGGTAACGACATAAGGAACACCAGTCATTTGTTGTGCAATAAAGGCTGACACCGCATGAGGAATAGCATAGTGAACATGGAGAATATCGAGATGGTGTTTTTGAACCGTTCGTGCCATTTGCGATGCTAGAGCAACGGTATAGGGAGCATATCGAAATAGAGGATAATTCAAAACATCGACGAGGTCTACCTTGACGTTCTCATGGCGACCTTCTTGCAATTCGAATGGGACTTCATAGGTAATGAATCGCACTTCGTGATTGCGTTTAGCTAATTCCATACCAAGTCGGGTCGCGAGGAGTCCTGAACCACCCACTCCAGGATAACAGGTTATACCAATTCGCATGGTCTGTCCCATGGCATCCTGTTTTTCCTACCCTTATGTGTTACCTTATCAATTAACCACGCGCGGTTTTCTATTTAGGAACCCTTTTGGTAGAGAATACGGGTAGTTATTCTTATGCCCAAATCAATACCACGTCGGCTTCTTATTGTTGCAGCACATGCAGATGACGAAACTTTTGGTTGTGGTGGAACAATCGCAGTTGAGGCCAAAAATGGAAGACAAATTACAGTATGTTGCTTAACCGGAACTTCGGTACGCCATAAGGAACTGAAAGCGGCATGTGATACCCTCGGAGCGAATGTAATCGCAATGAAAGGAAAGGATTTGACCCTAACGGTACCTGAAGTGACCAAGACACTCATCCCCATTATCCAGAACGTGCGTCCACATATTATTATCTCACATAACCCGCATGATTATCACCCAGACCATCGTGTTGTGCATCACGCAATTTGCCGATCAGTAGAATGGGCAAGCCATACAACACAATATAAAAAAAAGGCTTGGCGCACTCAGCATTTGTTAAGTATGGAAATTAACACACTATTACCTACGCCAACAATCCTTGTTGACATATCAGATACCATTGAATTGAAAACCCAAGCAATTAACGAATATCAAACCCAACTTAAGAAAACGAAAAAATACTATCTCTTCTTCAATTTACAAAAAGCGCGACTTCGCGGAATCCAGGGTGCATGCGAATATGCCGAAGCGTTTCATGAAATCCTCTTACCCGTCCATGGACCTTTTTATTCTCCCTCATTAACGGTCAAAACCGTCTTCAAGGAACTATGATAACCTAACATTTATTGCGTATTAATTGGTGGTGGAATTTCACATCTCGACTCTCGTATTCTTTTCACCCATTTTTCATAAGCTGGACTTATTGGATACTTTTCATAGAGACTAACCCGATTTGCTTCAAGTTGATTAAAGGAGCAGCCCAAAACTTCAGCCACAGTTATGACTTGATGCCCTTTTTGACTCGCCTGCTGCCTTATTGGTCCTAGCCAATCCTGCCAATTTATGTCTCGTAAAAGGTGATGATCAATGATGATCAATGGAATCTTATCAGCAAGTAATTTTAAATTCTCA
>CAYFXY010000027.1:3320-4283 GCA_964347205.1 uncultured archaeon | reverse complement strand
TCAGGTGAGAGGTAAGTTGGGGGACCTGCCAACATCACAACATCGGGGTTTTGGCTAACAATCCACTCAGCTGTTGTCTGTACCATAGGTCCTTGGATATCAGAGGCATGAACCATTGAGAATCCACCACAGCGGATTGCTGTCATAATGACCCAGCCTAGCTTAGTTCCATCCTCTCCATGAGGGACTGCAGGAGAACAACGAATTAAGGTTTTGCCCCGTTTCGTAGCCCTTCCGTCTGCATATTCAACCCCTAAGGCAATCTTACGTACCCTTCGTACAAAGTTATATCCTCGCCGTTGCTGGGAATAATTGATAGCCTGCCGAATATCTTTACACCACACTAGTCGATTATGGTAGAGTGATTCTGCATCATTTTGATTAGACCAAAAATATGCATAGTTTTTAAAGAAGGGCATGAAATGGTCATGATGAAAGTGTGAAACCACAATCATATCTGATGTTTGAGCAAATTTACCAATCGTTTTCCGAATTTCTTTAAGATGAAGATATTCAGTGGGGTGTGGGTGAAAATTCTCACGGAAACCCAAGGCCGCGCCTGGATCAATAAGAATCGATAAATCTGCTGTTCGAATATGGGTGGCTAGACTACGCACCCCTAAGCTTTCAGCAGCTATCGGTGTGATTTCCATTTCCCCACTAAGTTGGATTTTCTTAGTAAGGCGTGGTTTCGAATCTGCCATTATCGGGGCTTCCATAAGAATAGTCTAGTTCATGGTAATTACCATTCTTGAACCTTGTTCATTTTCTTTTTTTTAAAAACAGGATAGATTGCGCTTAAAAAAGGAAAAATTGTGAGGTTCAAGAGGTCCTATCCTGGCTCGAAGCCTGGAGTTTCAGACTTGCTATTTAATGAGATTTTCAGGAGGAGGCAGTTTCTTAACTTGTTCTGGCTCTTTTCTGAAGCTAACTCCTGTTTCAGTTTCTAAACTCTCTGTATAG
>CAYFXY010000027.1:846-3310 GCA_964347205.1 uncultured archaeon | reverse complement strand
ACTTCCTTCAACAGTTACATCGCGCTCAATGTAAATTTCCCGCACATAGAGATTTTTCACTCGGGCACGTTCTTCAACACGAATGTAATCACCAAAAAATGACCCACCCCTTGCTTTCTCTTGAACCGTGATTTTCTGAGCCTCAACAAACCCGGATACGTCGCCACCTCGACCAATAGTGAATTCTTTCTCTGCTTTAATATGCATGGCTTTTATTGAGCCCCCGACATCAATCCGAGGAGACTCAATTTTTTGTCCAGCTCTGAGTGAGCCACCAACATCAATCTCTTCTCCCACGATCAAATCAGAGTTAACTACAATAGCACCACCCACTTCTAGTTTTTCTGACAAGAATAAAGACCGGGCTGCTTTGACAGCACCGCCAACATCTACGGACTTGCCCTGGGCATTGCCTTCAAACTTTGCAGCTCCACCAACATCAAGCTTTTCAAATGTTAAATCGCCATTGCTCTTGAACGAGCCCCCAACATCAATGGACAAGACTTTGGAGCCTGGTCCTACAACAACCGCACCACCAACATCAATACTACCGATTTCAATCGCGCCTTCTGCTTTGAACGAGCCCCCAACATCAACTTTGCCAATAATTCCGATATTGCATTTAGCCGCCCCTCCAACTCGAAGGGTTTTGGCATTAATTTTCTCACCGATCTTAACAGCGCCCCCAACGTTAATGTCATCAACAGTGGCATTCCCCTCAACCTTGAGGGCTCCACCAATAGTTACTTTTGTGGCCTCTAAGTCTTTTCCAACGGACAGTGCGGCACCAACATCAAATTTGCTCCCAGATGCTGATCCTTCAATCTTAAGTTTTCCACGATCTACATGCACGGACCGGACAACGGTTAAGTTTCCTCGGATTTCAGAGGTGTTACGCCCATTAATTTCTAAATAATCAGTTTTCAGGGAACCATCGATAACAGTATCTCCTTTAATATACATCGATCCCTCGACAACGAGCTCGCTACCCCTTTCTGGTCGAATAAGCGGGCAGTTTTCGATTTGTACGTCACCTTTGATGTGACCTAATTTGAGTTCACGTTCATTCTTGAATCGGAGTTTATCACCCAATTTAGATGCCTCCTTGCATTTCGCTATTTATCCAAAGGTTTTTGTTATTTAAAAGGCGGACTCACAATTTGGGGTCACACGATGTGACTATACTAACATTTCAGAAATGGGCGATTTCTTAAGGAAAATATTAAGAAGCACTTTGAATTTCAAATGTGAAGAATTTTTTTAAAAACCGGTTTAAGATTTACATTGCTAATCGGCTGGCAGCAAATGAGACAAGAATCAAGTTGATCAAGTTAGGTGCAAAGCAGTGAGTAAGGAACCAGGCGCACAGCTTCCGTGGTTGACAAAATATTTGACTCTTTGGATATTCCTTGCTATCATTGTTGGAATCGCATTAGGCTATTTCTTCCCATGGATTTCGGATTTACTAAATATCTGGACTATCGGTGCAGTCTCTATTCCCATCGCTATCGGTTTAATATGGATGATGTACCCACCCTTGGCAAAAGTTCGGTATGAAGGGTTACAAAAAATCATTAGAAGTTCTGGATCTAAGATGATACTTACATCATCTCTAGTTCTGAACTGGCTCATAGGCCCATTCCTCATGTTTATCTTAGCATGGATTTTCCTTCCCCATCTACCAGCACTCCGAAATGGACTCATCCTCGTTGGGCTAGCCCGATGCATTGCCATGGTTATCGTTTGGAATGATCTGGCAGACGGAGATAACGAATGGGCTGCAATCCTTGTTGCATTAAACTCAATTTTTCAAATTGCCTTCTACTCCATGCTTGCCTATTTTTTCATCACTCTGCTGAGCACAATCATTTCGGGAGGCGGAACTGTAATTATTATCTCGTTTTTTGATGTCGCTATTGCAGTGTTGATTTATCTAGGGATACCATTTTTGGGAGGCATACTCACTCGCCTTTATTTTATTCGCACAAAAGGAAAGGAATGGTTTGATGTTGTGCTGATGCCAAAATTAAGTGCCACATCTCTCCTTGCACTCTTATTCACTATCATTATTATGTTCTCCCTCAAAGGTGAATACATCATCACACTCCCCCTTACGGTAGTCGCTGTGGCAATTCCACTTCTCTGCTATTTTCTAATTATGTTCACTATCTCATTCATTTGGGGCTACTATGCTAAACTCGATTATGAAAAAACAACCACACTATCCTTTACAGCCGCAAGTAACAACTTTGAACTAGCTATCGTAGTGGCAATTGCCATCTTTGGTCTTGCCTCTCAAGAAGCCTTTGCCACGGTAATAGGACCTCTCATAGAAGTTCCGGTAATGATTGGATTGGTCAATGTCGCCCTATGGGCAAAAAACCGCTTCTTCACACCCCAAGAACCTCAGGAATCCGAAAAAATGTGAGTAAAGCTCCATTTTGGGGTCACAAGAGGTTACCCT
>CAYFXY010000027.1:0-836 GCA_964347205.1 uncultured archaeon | reverse complement strand
ATATAGATGGAAATAGAGGAGTAATGCTTCTTAACATAATGAATAATGATAGGTTAGGCTTATGGTGCAAATTCATGCAATCTTTCTTGATGATGGAGGCGTGTTGAATGATGATGAAGCCAGAGGAATTCAATGGCCAGAACTTATTGCGCAATATTTTGTCTCACGGTATGGAGGAAATCATGATGCTTGGATACACGGTAACAAGATTGCATTTAGTGAGTGGTTGAAGCGTTGGGAAGAAGCTAAAGAGACCCCGGAAGGAGATTTCCTTTCCTTTTTGCAGCATGAAATGGAGTTGTGGCTTTCGACGATGTTTAAACACGTGGGAGTAACTCCCCCACTTCTTGATGAAAGATTTAAGGTTGCTAAAAAATCAGAGGAATGGATAGCCCCTAGATTACGTACAGCATTTCCTGGAGCTATTGAGACGGTTCGTCATCTCAAAGAGCTCGAATATTTGTTATATACAGCCTCAGGGGGAACTACGTGGCTATTGAGGGGATTTCTTCTGGGAATGGGAATTCTAGATTGTTTTGAAGAATTGTATGGAGCTGACTTGATTAATACCATGAAGGCAAGCCCTCTATTCTATAGGCGAATATTCGAGCATGCAAATATCGCTCCCGAAAGAGTGCTAGTCGTTGAATCCCATCTGGAACATGCATTACATGCCAAAGAAGCTGGTGCAATAGTAATATGGGTAACACCTTCGAACACTGATAACCAGGCAAATGATATCTATTCCATTAAGCGATTAAATCAATTGCCCAGCCTTCTCAATGAAATCGTCGATTAAGTCAATGATACAGAAATTCATGTTAGCAAAATGTGAG
>CAYFXY010000026.1:26315-30164 GCA_964347205.1 uncultured archaeon | reverse complement strand
CATGACTCGGGGATCAAAAGGGAGAGTGCCAAGAAAGTAAAGATTTAATTCTTTAGAAGCAGTTTTGCCTCCACCTTTTCCGAAAAGGTTCGTGATCTTTCCACAGTGGGGGCAGTGAAAACCGGACATGTTTTCGATGAGCCCAAGAATAGGAATATTCATTTGACGAACCATAGTGGCAGCTTTACGGGAATCAAGGAGCGCAACTTCTTGCGGTGTTGTCACGATGATAACACCATCAAGATCTGGGAGGAGTTGCATGATACTTAGGGACTCATCACCAGTTCCAGGTGGCAGATCAATGATGAGGTAGTCGAGATTGCCCCAATTTACTTTTGAAAGAAATTCGCTGATTATGCGCATTTTCAAGGGACCACGCCAAATGACAGGAGTATCACCGGATTGGAGGAGAAATCCCATAGAAACAGTACGAATATTGAGTGGACCTACCACTGGCTCTAATCCCTTATCGCCTCCTACCATGCGGATTCCTTCTAGACCTAGCATTTTTGGTACATCTGGACCATGAATATCTGCATCCAATATGCCTACAGCATTGCCTTTCCACGCTAGAGCTGTGGCTAGATTCACAGCGACGGTGGTTTTACCCACCCCACCTTTACCAGAGATAATAACGATCTTATGCTTCACGTAGCGCATAGGCTCTGCAATCTTCTGTTCCGCGTTAGTTGAGGGGCTGACCATGAGATCTTTAGGTATTTTTCCTGAAGGTTTTGAATACTCTTTGGGCATTGTTCGATCGCCCTTCACAGAAATAATGAACTAAATCGGTCCTTAATATTCGGGACCTTTAAGCTTCCGCATGGGCTATTCCTCAAAAAAGAGAAGTATGCGAATACGTAAATGTATCATTACCGATGAGCCTCCCCGATTGCAGGAAATTCTCAAACACAGGAGTGTTTAAAAATTGAAGGAATTGTTACGTGAGCTTGTATTTGCTGATGCTCCACCAGGGCAGGAACATGAAGTACGCGATATAGTAATCCGAGAGCTTGAACCGTTAGTTGATGAGCTTAAAACTGATACTTTGGGCAACGTTTTTGCCCAGCGGCGCGTGAACGAAGAAAAATCATTCATGCTAAATGCCCATCAGGATGAGGATTGGGCTCTAATATTGACACATATTAACAAAGATGGATATTTACGATTTACACGCCTTGTGGGTCACCGATGGAACCTTCTTGGACAAAGAGTAACAATCCACGGAAACCTCGGGAAAAAAATCGGAGTCATTGGTATACCTGCACCGCATCTGATTCCGGTGGCTGAACAACAGCAAGGTTATCAACCCAAAGTTGATCAGATGTTTATTGATTGCGGCGCAAAAGGTGCTGAAGACGCACGATCGATGGGATTAGAAATTGGACAATATGTAACTGCGGTAAAGCACTTTGTAGAACTCGCGAATGGACGATTACTCGGCAACTGTTTTGATAATCGTGCTGGACTGGTGGCGATGATCGAAACTTTTCGACGAATCCAAGGAAGTCCGCTAGCCATGAATGTAGTCGGGGTAGCATCAGTCCAAGAAGAATTGGGAACACGTGGAGTTCGTCCTGCAGCGTTTAACGTTGAACCTAACTTTGCACTTGCCCTAGACGTATCACCCACTGGTGATCACCCAAATATCAAAGAAGACCTGGTTCCGGTACAATTGAATCAAGGGCCCACCTTGCTTAAAGCGGACCAATTTCATGTGACCTCACAATACCTAAACACATGGGTTACTGAGATAGCAAAGACACATCAAATTCCTTTGCAAGAAGTTGCCTTGCGAGCCCCTATTCATTTTGGTACAGATGCAGCAGCAGTAGAATTAGTGAAATCAGGGAGTAAGACAACTGCGCTACTGATACCGACAAGATATTTCCACACTTCGAATTCAATGATTCAATACGCTGACCTTGAATTTACGGTTCAGTTACTTGTTAAATGCATGCAATCTTTGCACAAACTAGCTTAGACTAACCCCTATTGGTGTGCATTCGACGACGAGTGCTGGGTTATTCGATGAGTCCGAGATCCCGCATATGGTCTGCTAGTAGATAAATGGCTTTCCGAGTAATTGTTTCCTTATTAGTTCCTGCACAGACGATTCGTCCACTACTAAAAATCAAGAAGACTGCTTTGGGAGTTTTCATTCGGTAAATAAGTCCGGGAAAGACTTCTGGTTCGTATAAGCACCTTTCCAATGCCATCTGTGCCATGTCGAGATCCACCCGGCTATGTAAATCCCCGGAAGCAACGATGTTTTGAATGGTAATTTTGGGTTTACCAGAAACAGTTATTCCTGCTTTGCGGATTTTTGCGATGACATTTTCGACGGCTTTTTCTGCTTCACTTTCACGTCGCAGACCTGTGATAACCATGCGTCCACTATTGAAGACAAGAATGGTGGCCTTGGGGTTTTTAACACGAAGCATTAACCCAGGGAACTGTTCAGGATTATATTCAGCATCACGTTGTTTACGAGCTAAAAGGTTGAGATCAATTTTGGCATCAACTTCGACGCTTGCAACTACATTTTCAATTTTATATTTTGGCCTCTTTGGCACAGAGAACACCTCCCAGTCCGGCTGAGCGTGCATAATCTCCTTTTTAAGAGGTTTAAGTACTGCTGTTGCCCTTATAAACTTTTTATAGCAAACTGAAATGCGTCATAATACAAAAAGAAGAGATTTCCGGCTCCTTGGAGAGCCGGATTATTGGAGTTTTAGGTGTAGGGGCCAGGGGTGGTTTCGATTGCATCCCGTTTAGTGGACATCGCATCGATATAGTCTTTGTAGGCTTTCAGCATTTCTGGGGTTACGCTAGGTTTGATTTTCATCAAGGCGGCATCGAAGTGTTTCGCGTTGACAGTTGTTAAGGTTTCTTCGTTTCGAATAGCATACATACCTGCTTCACGAACTAGATTGGCAAGGTCAGCACCCGAGTAGCCTTCAGTGATTTTAGCGATTTTTGCTAAATCAACATCGTCAGCTAATGGCATTTGACGCGTATGGACTTGAAGAATTTCTAATCGCGCTTCTTGATCTGGGGCTGGAACCATTATTATACGGTCGAAGCGTCCTGGTCGAAGAAGGGCTTTGTCAATGATTTCGGGACGATTTGTGGCACCGATGACGACAACGTTTTTGAGCTCTTCCATGCCGTCAAGTTCGGAAAGGAGTTGGTTAAGGACAGATTCATAGACATGACTGCCTTGCCATTGACCTCGTGCGGGGGCAAGGCTATCTAGCTCGTCAAAGAAGATGATACTGGGGGCAACTTGTCGCGCTTTACGGAAGATTTTCCGAATGCCTTTCTCTGATTCGCCGACCCATTTGCTAAAGATTTCTGGACCCCGAATGGCAATAAAGTTGGCTTCACTTTCAGTTGCTACGGCTTTCGCAAGAAGCGTTTTTCCTCCACCAGGGGGTCCTACAAGGAGTATCCCTTTTGGTGGTTGGACTCCGACTTTTTCGAATTTGGCAGGGTATTTGAGTGGCCATTCCACAGCTTCACGGAGTTCTTCTTCCACTTCTTTTAGCCCACCGATATCGTCCCATGTTACTTTGGGAATTTCAAGGTACACTTCGCGCATAGCTGAGGGTTCAGCGCGACGTAAAGATTCATCAAAGTCATCAGCTGTGACTTCAAGGTCTTCAAGAATTTCTGGGGGTAATGGTTGATCCTCATCAAGATTGATTTTAGGAAGTATCCGGCGAAGGGTATTCATCGCGGCTTCACGTGCAATTGCGGCAAGATCTGCTCCTACCATTCCGTGTGTGGCATCAGATAACGTATCAAGGTTTACATCCTTTGCTAGTGGCATCCCACGAGTATGGA
>CAYFXY010000026.1:18197-26305 GCA_964347205.1 uncultured archaeon | reverse complement strand
CGATCGAATCGTCCAGGTCGTCGAAGTGCGGGATCCAAGGCATCTTGACGATTGGTGGCCGCGATGACAATCACTCGCCCTCGAGCTTGGAGACCATCCATCAAGGCGAGAAGTTGTGCTACCACACGGCGCTCGACTTCACCTTGTACCTCTTCGCGTTTAGGTGCAATACTATCAATTTCATCTATGAAAATAATACTGGGAGCTTGTTGAGATGCTTTCTCGAAAAGTTCTCGGAGTCGCTTCTCCGACTCACCATAGAACTTGCTCATGATTTCCGGACCATTGATAGAAATAAAAGTAGCATCCGATTCGTTGGCAACAGCTCTGGCCAGAAGAGTTTTACCAGTTCCAGGCGGGCCAAAGAGTAAGACTCCCTTAGGGGGATCAATTCCCAATCGGTCGAATAACTCAGGATGCTTTAAAGGGAGTTCAATCATCTCTCGGACACGGGCAATTGCTTCGTCAAGGCCTCCAATATCTTCATAATTGACGATTGGAGCTTTCTGCGTGATTTCGACTGCTTCGGGTTGAATTTGAATAATCGTATCTTCAGAAATCTTGACGACGCCCTTCGGTGAAGTGTTTGTAACGACGAATTTTATTTCACCCAGTGCAAAGGGGGCACCCGCACCAGCATTACGCATCATGGCTTCGAAGAGCGAAAAATCACCACGTCGGAACGTTCCAGCACCAGCAGTGCTAATAATATCACCGGGAGTAACTGGACGTTGATTCAAGCTAGGCTTAACGGCATCGCCTTCAGCCACAATGCGAACCCCCCGCTGAGCAGGGGCTAATGTGACTCGTTTAGCCGGGGGGGGATCGATTCGTTTGACTTCGACTACTTCTCCAATTCCTGTTCCGGAGTTGCTCCGGACTAATCCATCCATGAAGATTTTATTTGAGCCTGCATGAATAGATTGTCCGCGCCAGACCCTAGCGCCTGTGTTTTTTTTGCCGGTGATTTCAATTATGTCACCTGATGTCACCCCTAGACGTTCCATAATTTTAGGATCAACGCGAACAATGCCACGTCCAGCTTCATCACTGGGCAGCGACACGACACGAAGTTGTATTTTCTCAGGCATTTAATCGATTTCCTCCATTATTTCATATAATCGTTTACGAACTGACCGGAACTCAGATGCCATCAATTGAAAGAGTGCATCGTAGGTATCAAAGTAATGGTTGATCATTGCTTTAAGGAGCTGACTTCCTTCACTGGTTAAGCGGTAATAGCGCCGCATTGGTCCACGACCTTCGCTGCGAACCTTAACATCACCGATGATCCAGCCTTTATCAGCTAGTCGATTAAGCAATGGATAGATAGTTCCGGGTTCCAATTGAATACGCCCTTCCGACATATCATCGATTAGAGAGCTGATTCGTGCCCCATAAAGGCTTTCTTGGCGTAATAGGTTAAGAACCCAGAACTCAAGAATCCCTCGGTTTATTTCACGGGTCCACTCTCGGAGCTTTTCGTCTGTTTTGTCGGTTGGGGTTTTATTCAATTCTTTTTCACCAATTATATAGTATGACTATATATAGTGAGACAAAGCAGTAATACTATCACATATAAACCTATCGATTTTCCAACCCCTATGGCTCCCTCAACAAAAATGCGGAAATACTTCGAAGAGAGATTACTTCCGATGCAGAAAGACTTTAAAAGCTGCACCAGACATTGGCACAGCACCTCATGACCTTAAAAACCAAGGTGGTCGACTAGTGAAACTGACCCTTCGCATTTTCACCATATTAATTGCAGTGCTATTTTTCGCTACAGCAGTAGGCTTTCAGACCCCCACACATCTTGCAGCACAACCCATTCAAATAACAGACGTTCAGGTTCCAAGCCAGGTCGCACAAGCGGCGACTGGTCAAGTCCAAGCAACAATACATAATCCCTTGAATCAGTCATTCGATGGCTTTGCTCAATTTTCAGATAATATGGGTGAAATTGTTAGCCTGAATCCAGTTGATCCCCTCTTAAACACCATCAATATCACTATAGGTCCAGGAGAACAGCTCACAGTTGTTCTTGACTATACAGTTGCAGATAACGCAACAATCGGCGAACATATCGCCACATTCGAAATCAATCTAGGGCAATTTTCGTTCTTGTATGAACAATATGCGATTCCCGTGATTCCAGTAGCTGCCATTACTGAGATTGTCCCTGGTCTTGTATTTGATCAAAGCCAAGTGGGCTTTCTGCTAGTTGCTATTGAAAACCGCGTTTCAAGACAACGATCAGTTCGTGTCGAAGCCTTTAGCCCTAAATTCTTTAATGCATCAGAGGACGTGGTGCTCGCACCTGGGCAAAACAACATTGTCCTTCCATTAATGCCAAATGCTACACAAGTCTATGATTTCGGAATGTTTCCAGTCAATGTAACAATTTACTATTTTGATGAAGCCATCGACAGCCAAGTCATCTTGGTGCCTGTTGACATGTCACCATTAAATAAGGTCTTAGCAGTGATTTTGCCAGTCAGTATCTTCCTTGTATTAGTTGTCTTCTACCTATTTCGAAAATGGCGCCGGATTCGCACAACAAGTGCCAGTGAATAGCATTAAGAGGGAGCGCAACCATCACCTACTTCTATCCTGAAAGTAAGTGATGGAACCATGGCAAAAAAGCCAAATGTGTGGGAAGATTTACAGCAAGAGATACTTGGATGTCACAAATGTGATCTAGCTCTTTCAAGGACCCAAGCTGTTCCAGGCGTTGGACCCCCTAATGCCAGTTTAGTCATCATTGGTGAAGCTCCTGGTCAATACGAAGATTTAGAGGGCGAACCCTTTGTAGGAGCAGCAGGAAAATTACTAACCAAATTACTTGCCGAGGTTGGGATTAAACGAGGGCAGGTGTTCATCACAAACGTGGTAAAATGCCGACCCCCTGAAAACCGACAACCAACTGCAAAGGAACGGAAAGTGTGCAACCCCTATTTGGTTCGCCAAATAAAGCACATTAAACCACGGATCATTGCTTTGGTTGGTAGAGTACCAGCAGAAACTATTCTGGAAACTTCAGTAAGCATGAGAACCATGCATGGAAAAACCTTTGATCGGAATGGCTACACGTTCTTCGTGATGTATCATCCCGCGGCAGGATTATATAATCAGAATCTTCTCCCAGTGATGGAAACAGATATGCAAAAATTAAAAGAGATTTTGGACACCCCATCAAGCCCCACCAAATACTCCAAGAAAAGACAAATGGAATTAGGGCAATTCTTTGAGAACCCAGAAGGTTAAACCACTCTAGTGTATGGCTACTTGTCTTTTTCAAGCGAGGCTTCAAGTGCAGCTCTCCGTCGAGCTAAAAATGACCGGAGTTCGCCTTGCATTTGTGCACGGATACCCAACCCACCAGAAGCTGCAGCTCCCATAGGGGAAGTAGGAGTTGGAGGTGGTACACCAACTCCAGGAGCAGCACCTGGTTCAGCAGGAGGGGATGGCGGAGGCAATCCTGGACTCGGTGGCGTTGTAGGTTCAACGTCTTCTGGACCACTGATCGGACCAGCAGAGGGACTCATAGGAACCTTGGTTGTTCCACCCATGCGGAGTAACGTATCGACTTGAGTTTCAACCTTTGCAATGCGATTTCGCATTTCTTCCAATTGTTTTTCAAGCGACCCCACTCCGTTAAGAAAAATGGTTGCCACCCGCTCAAGGACTTGTGCAAGTTCTTCAATCTTTTTGCTTGTATCTTTTTCCGCTGCTAAAAAGTCAAAACCACCGAGCGCCATTCTCTAGCGGTTTCAACTTAGCTTAAGTAGTTTAAAACCTTGTGGGGTATCAAGCCAGCTCCTAGAAGTTTTTAGAGAAAACGAAACAAGTGTCCTTTTAAGAGGCATTTACCAACCGGATGCCTAGCCCATGCCAATCTCACAGAAATGTTCAAAGTTGGTTGCATGTATACTAGAATTACTTCATCGACGAACACGCTATGAAAAAATCATTGAAGTTGAAGGGCTAAAACTACAAATTTGCCCCCAAGTATTCAATCCACTCACTGGTCGAACCTCTGCGTTTTTCATCAAAGATATGAAGATTCAAGCCACAAATCGGGTTTTGAAAATTGGAACCGGATCAGGTGTGATTGCCGCTGCCGTGGCGAAAATCACTGACTCAGTAGTCGCAACGGATGCAAATCCGTATGCAGTACATTGCGCACAGACCACTTTGAAACTAAATAGTTTCGAAGATCGGTAACCATATTATTAGGAGATCTTTTTTCTCCTGTTTTGAATGAGAAATTTGACATAATCTTGTTTAATCCACCATATTTTGAACTTGTAGCTCACAGCTGGATGGCGAATGGATGGTCTGCAGGACCTAACAGTGAGATTATCAAGCGGTTTCTTTCGGAAGCACCCCAAGTTCTTTGTGAAAACGGAAAGATTCAGATGTTATTAAGTTCTGCAGCGCCATTCAACAAGATAATTCAGCACGCGAGAAGCGCAGGATATCAGATTCGTATCCTTGCACAGGGGCGAAGTCTTGGATTATTGGAACAAATCGATCTTCTTCAACTACACTGGTTCTCGCCGGATTTTTTTGAATAGCTGCCCCCAGGGTAAAAAGAAAAGACCAATGACCGCAATACCTGTTACTAAATAGAGTGTGTCCATAAGGGGATCCGATCCCCCACCGAATATTTGGATGAGCAGGGGTTGTATAAACGGTAACTGTGCACCTATTGTAATGAGAAGGGCCAATGCAACTTTTCCAAAGAAACAAAAAATTAGCGCTTTCCACAAGGGGTATTTTGTCGCTCCAAGAGCGATGAGAAGAATATCATCAGGCAAGGGTGTAGCCGCATAAATGAAAATCAAGACCCCGCCATACCCTTTTTCGATTTGTCCACGAATATTCAGAATTCGTTGTCCGGTGGTTGATCCTTCTAACGACTCGCTTTGTGTGCGACCAAGAAACCAAGCGACGATTTCACCAATAGCAGCTCCTGCACCAGCGACAAGTCCCAATAGTAGTCCATCTAAAAGCGTAAATCCCGGTACAAGGGCAATGAGGAGAAGGATAAACAGGTACGGAACGGGAAAGATTACCGTAAAATTACCAAAAATACTGATGAGAAAAACTCCAATGTAGATTCCGGTTGGTCCAAATGTCAGTAAGGCCCAATCGATTATCCCATTCATGATATCAAGGACAGACACACCAATGAGCACAGGCACCACTAAAAGGATCACGAAGAAAGTTACAAACAAAAGAAATCGGAGTGTACGTTTAACATCACTTCGTTGGACCCTAGCCTGCCAGACCTGCTTGAAAGAGAGATCCTTCCCACGAAAGACTTTACCTAGCCCCCAGAAAAAGAGGGCGAACCCAGGAATCAGATAACCAAAACTGGCAAGTAGAGAGGCATTGACAAAATTGGGAGGAAGGACGAAAAGACCAAATAGTCTACCAAAATAGGGAATTAAGAGGAACCCACCCAAGAGAATAAAGGTTCCACTCCCGAGTGTGAGAAAGAATTTCGCGTCACCAGCTCTTTCATCCAGAGCAGATTCTTCCTCACTAATCGACATGATCTCATCGGACACGAATTTCAACCTCATCAAACAGGTAAACTAGTGGACCTCGAAGGAGAATTCTGTAATTACAACCATTAAGAAGAGGGATTAAAAATAGGATGGTTAATTGTGAAGGAGCAAAAGGGAGTTAATTATCTCGTAATCAGGGTTGAAGTACGTTCAACATTGCGGAGCGCTCGGATGCGTTCAACCAGGACATAAAGGTCTTCCATGGATTCAGAATCAACAGAGGCAAAGATATCCCATGAACCAAGCGTCGTTCGAGCTTCTTTGACATGTTCGAATTCTTTTAGACTTTCAATTATATCAAATTCGCGTCCAGATTTTGCAAGAATGAGGACGTAGGCAAGAACTACAGCCACTCCAAATCACCGATTGGGACGAAAACCATAAAAGCCTTTAAGTCTTTTTCTCTTCTCCCGAGGAAAGTTCACGGTAGGCAACCTTAAGCGCGGTTTTGGCTTCAGTGTTAGATGGAACATCCTCAGATAAAATGGTTCCAGGTAAAACAATTGAATTCATCCCAATTTTGACGCCAGGATAAACGGAAACATTGGGGCTTAGAATCACATTGTCTCCAATCACGGCACCATACTTTACTCTGGGAACGACCACAGATTTTCCTTCAACAGTCGAGGTAATGGATTTCCCTGCAACAGGTCGGTTCACTAATTGTGCTCCCGCCCCGATATCCACGTTGCGTCCAACAACACTATCACCAACAAAGCAAAGGCGACCAATTTTGGTGTCATCATAGATAAGACTCTCTTTGATTTCGACACCAAAGCCAACTAATACATTAGAACCCATTGCAGTATATTCTCGCACCAAAACGTTGTTGCCAATGTAGGTGTTAGGTCCGATGTAGGTGGGTCCACGGATTGTGGTATGAGGGCGCACGACAACACCATCAGCTATATGAACGGAACCTTCAATTCGACTGGGTTGTTGGATATCAGCAGATTCAGCGATAAATGAACCCTGTCCTGTTAATACTTTATCGAGAACGAATCGATTTGCCAGGATGAGGTTCCAGGGAAATGTGATTTCAACCCAATCACGTTCCCAAACCGAACCATAAACAGACTTGTTTTTAGTGATAAGGTGTTGAAATGTTTCCGTTAGGTCACGGGTTTTTTCTAAAACTTCTAGAATACTCGGCTGTAAAACATAGATTCCGGCTATAGCGTATCGACTTTGAATTTCATCTGGTTGGGGCTTTTCCACAACTTTTTTGATACGGGCGCTATCATCGATCACAGCAATGCCATAAAATTGGGGGGTATTTGTTAGGGTTAGGCTGACTACGGCCTCTGCATTTAGGTCTTTGTATTGTCGCTGAGCCCGACGAAACATCATGGGCGCTCCCAAAACATCGGCATTAACTACAAAGAACGCGTCCTCGCCTTGTAATTCGTCTCTTGCAACTAAAATTGAGTCAGCAATTCCACGGGGTTCCTTTTGAACCACATAATCGATCTTTACATTAAAACTATGACCCCGTCCAAGAAAATCACGGATTTGATCTCCTCGATACCCGATTGAGACAAGGATATCGCGTATGCCAGCAGCTCGCATGTCTTCAATAATCCATTGGATTAAGGGTTTACCGCCAATATCGAGAAGTGATTTAGGGCAAGTGTCAACCAGTGGCCACATGCGCCTACTCTCACTACCTGCTAAGAGAAGCGCTCGCATTTCATATGACCCCTTATTTATGTGACTGCGATGTGCCTCTCATTAATCTTTTTGCTTTCGGACTCGGGGCAGGATTTCGACTTCGAATTTAGTTTCTATCTTCCTACTTCGCCCATCTGGACCTTGATATCGACAGATAATGAGACCATTATGTGTGCCGGCTTTGGTTCCAATAAGAAAAAGGGGAAATTGAACATCTTGTTGTGCAGGAAGTGTTATGATTCGTTTCTCTAATGTACCGGTTTTAAGGAGAAGACTTGGAGGAAGCGTGATGGTGACGGTAACATTTGCAGCGTCGCCATGACTGTTGTTTTCTATCCGGAGAGTAAGTTCAAATTCTTCCTGTACATGTGGTGAAAGGACCGGAGTGGCACTGAGATCAATTCGTGGTTTCGCAGCAGAAATTTGCAGCTGTACAGTGTTAGATCTTAATTGAATTTGTTGATGTTCGAATTGAAACGTTGCGTTGAGGGGACCGACAGCAAAAGTACCGGGTAAACGCGGTTCAATTGCGAAGGAGAGCTTATATCTGCGCTTTGCCTTTTCGGGAAAGCTAAGATCCTCGATTAGAGCAATATTAGAGGGAAGGGATAAGTGTGCTTCAATGATTTGTGCAGGAACCGAAAAAGAGATCGTTCCGTGACCTGAGACCAGTTCTTTGATTTTCGCTTCATCTTTGTTAAGAACCAATTTGAGCCTAGCGGATTCCGTGTCGCGATATAAGGCAAGTAGGGAGTTAATTAGATCGGTGACATTCTCAGATTCGTTAAATCGGGTCGGGAGTTGACTTTCTTTAGAAATTGGTAAACCTTCGATAAAGCGGTCGACAAGTGCAGAGGC
>CAYFXY010000026.1:17860-18187 GCA_964347205.1 uncultured archaeon | reverse complement strand
TTTGCTTTCTTTTTACCTAGCCGCTTTTTCACCTTTTGTGCCTCTCGATGAGTTTCTTTTGCTTTCGCCAAGTCATTACCTGCAATGAGAATGATGGTTTGTAATGCGAAAGCACGAAGTAACAGCTGATCATCTTTTATTCGCATTCCAATACGTGTGACTTGATTTAATGCATTGGCTGCAGCTGAAAAATCTTTACCAATAATTGCCGCATCTGATGCTGCAAAAAGAATTGCTTGCTCACGCCTTTGATCCCTTACGGCAAGGTAGAATTGAGCAGCTTGGAGATAGGCTTCATGGGCACGGAGATAATTGGGCACTTTTGCA
>CAYFXY010000026.1:15319-17850 GCA_964347205.1 uncultured archaeon | reverse complement strand
CTGCTTTACTTTCATTTCCTTCAGATTGATACACTCGAGCCCGTTTCTCATGTTTCACAGCCGATTTTGCCGGGTCTCCACCGAGGATGCCTTTAAGAAAGGACATAACAACTCACAATTCGCAATATGTAAGGAGTATAAACTTTAAACGTTCTGCATAAAATGAAAACAGGATTCCGCGAACTTTAGATTTGTAACCAAACCCTTTCAAATTTTGTAACCCAACTCTTTCAAATTACCTTCAAGAATAATTCGTCGTTGGGAGCATGAGGGGCCTTTTGTTCGAGATTTACTCTTTGTTATGTTGTATGGTCCAAACACGTGAAATGGGGTACATTTCTGACTACGTGCGCGGACGATGAATTTAACGAGAGAATAGCGAGGTTTATTGGTTAAAACACGTGTTAACTTTTCCGTCAAGTTGGTTGGACAAGCGTTGGTAATTTATTTCAGATCAAATTCATAAGTTGGTTTAACGCCAAAAAAAGACGGGCTTATTAGGTAGAAAGGTAACCTTATACTATGGGTTCGATAATCTCCAATATGTGTCGACGAATGCCTCCGCACAGGCTTCGTGATTTGACACGAACTGCTCTTTTACTCAGAAAGATATCAGAAACTGAAATGCTTCGTCGTGGAATTAATTGGATTGAAGAAGCCACGCGATTAGCTTCATTCAACTCACTCGAGTTAATCTTGTCTCAGAGGGAACAAAATGAGTGAACCACCCCCTCTTCTAGAGCTTTTAAGAATCGTTACAGAGTATTTCCATCAAAGAAAGCTTCGTTATGTTATTGTTGGTGGGGTTGCAGTTTCAGTCTATGGCTATCCCAGGTCGACACAAGATATTGATTTAATAATCGATCATGAAGACCTTGATGTTAATGACTTCTGTGAGTATCTTCGTGCAAATGATTTTCAAGTTACTGAAGATGACCTTCTAATCGCATTCAAGGATAAATCACATGCAACAATTTTTCACCGAACACTTTCAACACGTCTAGACGTCAAGGGTAACTTCTCGGTCGAAGACGAAGATACATTAAACACCGCGCTCGAATTGCCCATTGAAAATTTTAACATATCTTTAGTGAGTCCTGAAGCATTCATTATTCATAAGCTGAAGTTTGGTTCATCACGTGATTTAGAAGATGCGCTTGCTGTGTATATTCGGATGAAACCAAAACTTCAAACAAAAGAGTTACTCAGGATTGCTCAATTAACAAAGGTCGAACCTCTTCTTTCTGATTTGATTGAAATCGCTGATAAATCTATTAAGCAACAGAAAAAATGGGTGAGTAGTCAACTAGCCAGAGACTAAAATACAAAGCGGGTTTTTTATTCCAGAACTACCATGTGATAATGTGGTTTTGATCAAACACGTTGAGGTTGACATTCGTACAACAACGCGTTTTAGCATTACTCACTAAACTGGAAAACGGTGATGTTTTGTGTTTCTAAAACACGTATTAATTTGTATAAAGAAAAAGAGGGATTTCTTATCGAGAACCACCACGTGTTAGCGTGATATATCATAATGCGGGACACGTGATTTTTTGAAGAGCATAATGTGGCATGATTTCGTTTCACCCTTCCAAAATCTCCTTGGGGTCGATGATTCTTTGAAAAATGAGGATTTGAAGCTTAGATGTTAAAGGGAACTCCAGGTTTGGGGATTTGCACTTGAATTCCTGTGGATTTGATGAATTTTTTGAAGAGTAATGGTGCTTCAGTGTGAATTGGGATCACGCGTTTTGGTTGCATCTCCTCAAGGGTTTGACAGAGTTGAAGTGGGTGGGCATGTCCAGAACAGTGAGCAGAATACATGGCAAGTCCAGACAATGCAAGCCAATTTAGGAGTTTGTCAAAGCTAATTTCGCTTTCTTCGTTGAAAGGTTCTGAGGAACTAAGTAAATAGATACCAGATTCCGGAGGTTTAATTTTTTGAATAGCACTGATACTACCAAAACTGCTACAAAACACGAACTGTTGGGGGTTGGTGTGGAGATCGGCCGTAGTTATCCCCCGTTCAGTGAAATCAGTGATGGGAGGATCTGCTTCTTGAAGCAATCGCTCGTATTTCGAAACGCGCTGTTTCGCGGCGTCATACCAATGAATTTCTGTATTGTCGGCGATGTTGGGAGAGTGTAGGTCACGACATTGATTTAGGGTGTGAAGGATCCACATACGGCGTGGTTCAATGACTAGTTCTCGGTTATTAATTTCTGCAGCAGATTTTATAGTTCGGAAGCGGTCGAAATCCGTTTCAGAGAAATCAGCTATCGTCAAGCTTTTACAATCTTTGATAATGGCTGTGGCTTTTTGTTCTACTTCCTGTTCATTGGTCAGTTCTGCTTTAGCGATGTTAGTCCCTTCACAGAGAACTAAATCAGGTGGCCCAGAATTCTTTATGGCATCTATAAAATCCTCGGTCAATTGGGGGAGGGTTCCGTGACGTCGAAAGTCGCCAGTATAAATGAGGGTAGCTTCAGAACAATGAATAATGAAACCGTAAGCTGCAGGTATGCTGT
>CAYFXY010000026.1:5911-15309 GCA_964347205.1 uncultured archaeon | reverse complement strand
TACATGAATGGGATATACTTCCATATTACCAATTTTCTGTCGTTCTCCGGATCTAAAGGTGGAAATTTGGAGCCCCTCAAGGTCAGTATCAAAGAGTTTTCGAGCACCCTGCAACCGAGCTTCAAAGATTTTTCGTGTACAGGTGCCCATGTAGATGGGAATGCTACGATTAAGTAAGGGGAGATAGCCACTGTGATCGGTATGAGCATGAGATAGAAATACTGCATCAATATTAGAGGGAGGCTGATCCTCTTTTGAAGGATTATGATAGAGGTGGGGAATATCGGGAGTGGCACCTACTTGAATTAGCTCCTCGAGGGATCGAGGAGTAATCGGAAAATCATAATACTCGCGCATCGTTTCGAAGGATTTCCCGAAGTCAAGGAAGAATTTGACATCATGCCCTTTATCTTCGATTAGGATTTTATTGGCACCGATTTCACCGGCACCCCCATGAATAGTTATGGTAACTGACATTCTGCTCGCCCCATCAACGTTATAGTGGATATTTGGGTCGCCGAATTTTAGGTACAAAGCTGTGAAGTGTCCCATGAGAAAGGCTTCCACAGCCGAGAATGTCACCTTTAAAGATGACGATTACGTATCCTTGTTGTTTGTCATCATAATTAATCGATTCCCCTTGTAACCAGGCCTCTGCTTGTTCTTTAGTTAATTCGATAATTTGTTTGGTTGCAAATCGCCCCAAAAGGTTGGCACCATCCATTGAAAGACGGACGGCCGTTTGAGAATATTCACCTATATAAAGTCCTGTTGTTCCTGTATAAGGTAGCCCTGGAAGATTGTGGAAAGCAGCTTCACTGATAAGGCGGATGCGTTTTCGTCCCGAGCGGAGGAATCGATAACCTGTGATTTTGGGTATTCCAAATTGACTGGCGAGGAACTCCCAGATATTGGCTTCCCATTCAGGGTCAGGTGTGAGGGATTTTTGTTGGTCCATTAGGGTTCCTTCCGGATGAGCGCAATGAAAAAGCCATCTGTATCATTTTCATGAGGATAGATGCGAAGACAATTTTGAATAACAGTATGATATTCAGAGTCATTCCATTCAGTTAACCCCCGATGATAGTTAAGGTTGGGAATTTGTGGAGGTATGATGCTCACATCTTTTACGTGAGTTAGAAGATGGTGGATGATAGCCTCGTTTTCTTCGGGATGTAGGCTACAAGTTGAATATACCATGAGCCCCCCTGGTTTTAGAAAGCGAAATCCAGACGTGATTAAGCTTTTTTGAAGAGCTTGAATTCCCAAGAGACGTTGGGAGTCGGGAGCGTCAAACTGTGGAGGTTTACTACGAAGGTGTCCTGAGGCGGTACAAGGTGCATCGACAAGGACTCGATCAAATTTAATGGAAACTCGAGTGGAAAGATGCCGCCCATCTTCGCAAAGGACAATTGTGTTGATTATGCCGCATAATTGGATGTTATGTCCAAGGCTAGTTATTCTGCGAAAGGATCGGTCATTCGCAATGATGGTTCCTTGGTTTTTCATCATTTGAGCAAGTTGGGTAGTTTTGGAACCGGGGGCTGCACAAAGATCAAGAATTGTATGATTGGTGTTAGGATTCAAGATTACTGGAGGAAGCATGCTTGCGCCTTCTTGGATATAGTAGTAGCCAAGAGAATATTCTTTTGTGAAGGGTAAAATGTCACTTTTTCCTGACACTCTGAATCCGGCGGGAAACCAAGGGAGAGGAGCGGGGTTAATGCCAAGATGCTTCAATCGTTGTACTCCCTGCTCTAGGTCAATTTTGGTGGTGTTTACTCGCACAAAATGAACGGGTGGTTGCTTTAGGCTTTCTAAGAACAGAGAGTATTCCTTACCTAAAAGACTCTGAAATCGCTCCTGAAAAGCTAAAGGAAGAGAAGTTACAGATTTCATTTTGTGCATCCATTACTAAATTAGTGAACTCTGGCATTGTTGAAATGCTGCAGCAGATAAGCGATGTATCGATTAACCACCAATTTCGTTATATCACCATTAGAGGTTGAGGGCACTTTTCTGATGGAAGAAGGTGTGGCTCCATCTTGACCGAACCCACTGTCCTTGCAGCTCCGATACGGAGGCCTCGGTGGGTTTAAGATAGCCATGAAGACGGAGCCACCTAGAAATTAGGCATCTTGACTTCAAAAAAGCTCCTTAATCGTTACAACTGAAACTTTTTTGTAATCAGTAGCATCAAACGATGCCAGACTGAGGGACATCACTATGGTTAATCTTCGATCGTATGAAAAAGTTCGGAAAGCCATGGAAAAAATTGGATTACCTGGGCAAGATGCTTATGATCTGCCGACAAGTAATAAGCGCTTCCCAGATGGAGCCAGCTATCGAATAGAAATTTCTGGTGTTGAACGCCCCCAAGTCTTGGAGGCATTAATTGACGAATCCGAAAAACGCAACATGCCTATTCACCGCTTAATAAGCGTCGTGATGGGAGCTACGCTGTTAGATGACAAAGAACTCAAGCAATTTGCTCAAATGGCACATGATGCAAAGATGGAAGTGATCCTAACACCAGGTCCCCGCGTACTATGGGACATTGGCCGACAAGTCATCACTCCTGAAGGTTCTCTTTCCGGAATGCGATTCCGTGGAGCAGACAAGATGGTTGAAGTCATTACTGACATTAAGCGAGGTATTGAGTTAGGGTTTCGTGGTTTCTTAGTTATTGATGAAGGTCTCTTATGGGCACTTAATAAAATGAAAGAAATCGGTGAAATCCCCAAGGATATCACCTTCAAAATGAGCATCTTTGCAGGACATGCTTCACCTGCAGGTGGTCGACTTCTTGAAGAACTAGGAGCCGGAAGCTTCAATCCCGTGGCTGACATGTCCATCCCCCAACTTGCTGCCATACGCCAAGCTACCGACTTTCCCATTGATGTTCATATCATGTTGTTTCCCAGTTTCGGTGGTTATAACCGGTTTTATGATGCACCGGAAATCACGCGATGTGTCCAACCAGTTTACTACAAATTTGAACCAGGACCCAGTATGGGTCTTTATACCCCCTGGTCGTCCATCGAAGGCTTATCTGCCTTGGCTCGCGAAAAAGTCAAATGGGCTGAGATCGTACGAAACATCATTCAGGATAACTATTCTGAAGCAAAGCTTTCGAAATTAGGTCCCAAAGATTTAGCAATTCCTCAACCATAAAACCCAATTATTGAGTGGAGTGTGCTGCCAAGTGACATTTGAACCTCATGGTGTTTCACCTGCATTAGTAACCCCATTTACCGAGGATGGTTCAGCGGTTGATGAGCCTCTATTTCGGAAACTAATTCGCTTTTGCATCGATGATTTAGGAGTCGATGGGCTACTTGCAGCAGGAACAACAGGTGAGTTCTCAAGCCTTAGTATTGAAGAGCACAAACGAATCCTGGATATTACTGTTGAAGAAGCCGCGGGGAAAGTCTTTGTTTATGCTGGGGCGGGGGCAAGCAGTACAAAAACCACCTTGGAATTAGTTCAACATGCTGAAAAAATCGGAGCAGATTCAGCTCTTGTCGTTGCACCTTATTATCTTCGTCCCACAGTACGTGGATTGTACGAACATTATCGTTTAGTCTCAGAAATTGGATTGCCCATCATGCTTTATAATATCCCCCAAACCACAGGGCTGAACATTCCATGGCAAATCGTCGAGGATTTGGCCCAATTAGATAACATTGTTGGAATCAAGGATTCAGGAGGTGAACTTAAACAGATACTGGCCATTCTCGAAAAAGCGGGTTCGAAAATCAAAGTATTAGTAGGTCATGACGAAGTCGTATTTCCCGCCCTTGCATCAGGATGCTCAGGATGCATTCTAGCCAGTGCACAGCTAATTGGTGATATTTGGAGTGACATGATTAAGAAGGTAAAATCTAACCAATTCAGTGAAGCTGTAGCGCTCCAGTTGAAAGTACAGAAACTTGCTAGACTAATTGTGGCGTCAGGGGCCGCTGGTACCAAAGCAGGACTTAAGATGATGGGGATTCCTGTTGGAAAACCTCGGCTTCCGTTAACCTTTGGGGGGGTTCTCACTTATGAAAATCGCGAAGAGATTCGAATCGAATTAGAAAAACTTGGCAAAGTTAAACGCAAAGAAGTTCAAATTGAAGTTGATCCAAAAAAACCGATAGAAGCCCGGTTTGGTGTTATTGGGTTTACTCCTGAACAAGTGAAAGATTTCTCCATCAAAATTGGCGAAGGGTTGGCAGGAACTGGTCCAGAGGTAGCACATATTGACTTAATGATTGGCCGAAAAGACGGGCCGGTTGGGTTTGCATTTGCCCAAGCAAAAGCAGTCCCAAGAGAACGTCTAGAACCGCTTCTTGCAATTTTGGAACCAAATTTGATGGTGAAACCTGAAACGCTTCTCGTTCCCACTGTTGCAAACCGGAGCATGCATCAAGCGAGCCTTTTTGGGGGTCCCGCACAGACCGGGTGCGCTAAAGCAGTTATGGATTCAGTTGAAGAAGGCATTATTCCCAAAGCGGCTGTGGACCAGCTCGTAATAGTGGCAACAGTTTTTGTCCATCCGACAGCCGTTGACCGACAACGCATTCTCATCAATAACTATAAAGCAATGCGCCATGCGATTCGAAGGGCTATCGAAGGTCGTCCTAGCATAGACGAGTTACTTAGTGACAAAACTTATGCAAAACATCCATTCAAATGGGAACCCTAATTAATTACGATTAGAGAATGAATTTGATATTTCCAAGAAGTAACGCTAAATAAAGAGCTGAAGTGAGAAGATCAGCTGTTGTCCCAGGGTTCAGTTTTGATCCTTCTGCCCGAAGATAGTCATCAAAAGACGCAATTTTATCAAGCCACTGGGTTTCAGAAACCTTAATGATACGTGTATAAATTTTCTTAGCCCGATTCATCACCTGCTTGGCCATCTTAGATCCAGCTTTACGAAGAATGAAAGAATCCGGACGCTGACTTAAAGCCCAAAGATAAGTAGCAAGCACGGCATCTTCAACACGAGGATGCTGATTTAAAGCTTGGATTAATTGGGGATAAAGAACATCAAAGATGTAAGCAAAATCTGTCGTATATTCTTTAGCTATTGAATCATACGTAGCAGCAAGAGCTTGAAGATCAACCAACGAATATTTTTCGCGTCGCACTAATTCGATAGTGCGGGGAGACTGAAAATCAAAAGCCTGTGAATTAAGAGTCCACTCTGGTGTTTTTGGAATAGAACCACCGGGATTAGCGATTTGTAGGGCACGGATCAGTTCAACAGCATCCTCAACACTTGTATTTTGGAGAATTCGAGCAAGACTCTGATGAAGTGTCATCAAAGAAGTGTGTGCACGTGAGATTTCATACCCTGCCGCAGCGGCAAGGGGGATGAGGAGTAGAATGGTTCCAAGGAGTGTATTTTTCCCATGAGGTTCCATTGAAGCCTGGACAGCCGTTTTCATCAACTCGCCCAACTTTGACAATTTGTCATCATCACGGCTTTGTTGATAACCCCATCGAGCAGCCTCATAAAGTGGGTACCCTAATTGAACTATGCTGGCTGCAAAGTGTACAAACCGAGTATCGGGATGATCTCTAAACCGGTGAACGTTACCGGGTTTAGGGGTTAAAATATCTACGAGCATTGCAAATTGGCCTTTCTCGGAGATCTTCCTTAACCGCTCTTCGACTTGGGCGTCTGTTGACATAACTGATGTTCCCCACATAAGAGAGTTATCATTTGCGTAGTTTAAGATATTTGGTTATCCCCATTGAACACCCTCAAGGTTTTTCATGACCCATGGAGATAGGGTGTCGAGGTGACAATTTTGGCATTAAATGAATGGGAACAAAGAGTGGTCAATCGAATCGATGAATTGAAAGATGAACTAGTACTTTTATGTCAAGATTTGATTCGAATTCCCAGTTGGGATCGGCAAACGCGGGGCGAAGCCGAAGTGGCACACCGTGTCGGGAAGACCTTGGAAACCCATGATATTCACCCAGAATATTTCGCCTCTCACCCAAACATCGATAATTTAGTAGCTACTTGGGGAGCAGAAAAAGGCCCCCGCCGCCTTCTGTTTAATGGTCATTCAGATGTGATTCCACCAGGTGAAGACTGGACAGTTGATCCCTTCACTGCAGAAATCCGCGAGGAATTTATCTATGGCAGAGGAGCGGTGGACATGAAAGGGGGGATTTCGTCCATGACGATGGCTGTATGTGCGTTACGCGATCTTGATGTTCCAATCCAGGGTTCACTGATCGTAAATGTGGTGGGTGATGAAGAACGACAGGGTCAGTTGGGCACAACCTGGTGTATTGATAATATTTGGGAGAAGATACGGGCGGATGGGGCGATAATCTCAGAACCGAGTGGACTTGGTGGATTCGGTCCTACAGTATGTTTTGGTGAAAAGGGTCCAGTATGGGTAAAAGTTACAATGAAAGGTGAAAAGGCTCATGGTAGTGTTCCATCCATAGGGAAGAATGCAATTGAAAGGATGCTCCAACTTCTACGAGCACTTCGTGAGACACGACCCCCAAGGGTTCCTCCTCCCTTGAGCCAAGATGAGCTAGTGCAAGAATTTGCTGCAGCTGTGGGTGTTGAACCACATGTTATGAAAGCTCTGATTGAGCGAGGAGGAAAATCCAGTCCCATAACAGCAGGGATTGAGGCGATGACAAAGACAACGATGAATATTGGGACTATTCAGGGTGGAGTTGCTCCGAATGTGGTTCCAGATCGCTGTGAAGCGCAGATAGACTTTCGCATTCTTCCTGGGCAAAAACCCCAAGAGATGATTGATTTCATTGCATCAATGGCAGTTGACCTCGGATATTCTGAGTACTGCAGGGTTGAACTCGTCGAAGCCTTTGAAGGAACTTCAACTCCGAATTTCAGACAGGACCCATTGTTAATTACCCTGTTTGGATCTGTTAGGGAACTCGTTGGACCCACTATCTTCTTTATGGTTCCATTTGCGTCTGACGGACGGCTACTTCGGAAGGCAGGCTTGACTTCAACAGCTGTTTATGGTCCAGGTAATCTTACTTTAGCCCATACCGCGGATGAGAAAGTAGCAATCGCTGATCTTTTGAACGCCACGAAGGTCTTTGCAATCTCAGCACTCCGCTATCTAGGAGTGAAGGAGTAGTATGATCTAGCAGATTGGAATGAGTAATCTTAAGCCGGTCGAAAGACTAAACGCATTGATTTCTCCTTTTGAAGTGACCCAGGTATCTCTTCGAAATCGGCAACAACTTTATCCCCCACATGGATGTGTTCCGGTTTCAACGGGTCTACACCCACTAATCGGGCACATACCGAAGGCCCTTCCTTTAATGCGACGATACCCACGATGTAGGGCACGTCTTTTCCATATGTAGTTCCCGCGATGTGAATGATTGTAAAAGAACGGAGTTTTCCTTCACCACTCAGTTGCGTCCAATCTGTCATTTTCTTATTGCAATTTGGGCAAAATAGCCGTGGGGGTAAGGTTAGCGAATTACAACTGGCACAATGAACCGCACATAACTTCTGCTCATTTATTAGCCTAAAATAATCCTTGATAGTCGTTTCTTCACTCATTTTCCTCCCCACCGCTCACAAATATGCACAACTGCAGTAGCCCCAGATCCCCCAACGTTGTGAGCCAATCCATAATTAGGAGAATCAACTTGCCGTTTTCCCGCTTCGTTTCGGAGTTGATGGTAAAGCTCGATGATTTGAGCCACTCCCGTCGCTCCCACAGGATGCCCCTTTGCCTTGAGTCCACCACTAGTGTTAATGGGAATTTGTCCATCGATTTGGGTCAATCCTTCCTCGACTCCTTTAGCAGCTTCGCCTGCCGGAAAGAATCCAAGGTCTTCTGTTGCAATAATCTCTGCGATGGTAAAGCAATCATGAACTTCTGCGAAATCAATATCTACAGGGAAAATTCGGGCTTGCTTGTAAGCTCGATCAGCAGCTGTCCTAGCTGAATAGAGCGATGTAAGATCGCTTCGATTACACATATCCATCGTGTCATTGGCTTGTGCAGATGCAATAATTTTGACAGGGCTATCAGTGAATTTTTTTGCCTTCTTGGTCTTGGTGAGAATGACTGCAGCAGCACCATCAGTAATCGGTGAGCAGTCAAAAAGTCCCAAAGGCCAAGCAATCATTCGGGCAGATAGTACCTGTTCAAGAGTGATTTCTTTTTGATATTGAGCTAATGGATTATGAACCGCATTTGAATGATTCTTGACGGCTACAGCAGCAAGTTGTTCTTTTGTTGTCCCATATCTTGCCATATGCGCCACCGCGAAAAGGGCAAAAATTCCAGGAAACGTAATGCCAGGTTCGGCTTCGAAAGGCTGATCAGCAGCCATCGCAAGGGTTTCGATGACTTCGGGCGTGGGAAGGTCGGTCATTTTTTCAACACCCGCAGCCATGACCACATCGTGTTGCCCTGATTCAACCGCAAGAATAGCTGCCCGAAGAGCAGTAGCTGATGAGGCGCAGGCAGCCTCACATTTTGTTGCGGGAATTCCTCTCATGCCTGCTGCATCCGCCATCATGGGGGCAATGTGAGATTGCCGATTAAAGGAATCCGCCGAAAGATTCCCAATAAATGCGGCTTCAACATCTTTTGGTGTAATGCCTGCTTCGTCGATAGCTTCATGCGCAGCGAGGGCAAAAAGTTCACGTAAAGAATAGGTATCGTGCCGTTGAAACCTGGTTTGCCCCGCGCCAACAATGCTAACATTGATCACAATAGTTACCTCAACGTGTGGGATTAAAGCTGAATGAAAAACGGTAATCGCCGACGATTAAAAACAATTGCTTCGTCCAAAATTAGTGTCGTTAGAAAGAGCGGTTCAGTCATTCATTTGCTGATGGAATTTCTTTAGGTGTTGTCTGTATTCTACAAGTGCCCAAATCGCCTTGGCAGCCCGTGCTGGTGTGGGCAGGGTGGGAATGCCAGCGTCTTCTAGTAGTCGAGCGCCTTTCATGGTGAATCGTCCACCAGCCGTGAGCGCGACCAATGGTTTTTGATGCTTGCGCGTGATTGCTACTAGTCGATCGACAATATCAAGATCTAGCAGAGGAATTTGCATCATCACTACTGCAATAGCGGCATCGTAATAAGGAGTCCCAAGGAGGGTATCTAAAGCAATTTGGTATCGTTCCGCGTCTGTATCTCCAGTGAGATCAATCGGGTTGTGGACACTACAGTAACCGGGGAACGCTTCGCGTAAGAGAGCTTTTTCTTTTTCAGGTGGTTCGGGGATGGTTAAGCCAAGGGCTTCACAGGCATCAACAGTCATGACACCGGCGCCGCCGGCATCAGTCACAATAAGAATGCGATTACCTTCGGCAGGAGGTTGTGTTTCTAAGGTTTTTGCCATGTCAAAACCGTCTTCAAAATCACGAG
>CAYFXY010000026.1:0-5901 GCA_964347205.1 uncultured archaeon | reverse complement strand
GCGGGGATAATCCCCGCTTGGTGAAAAGCAAAATCATAGAGGCGAGCATCACCTGCGAGGGCGCCTGTGTGACTGGCGGCGGCTGCGGATCCGCGTTTCGTGCGACCGGCTTTGACTACAATAACTGGTTTCTTTTGGGTTACCTTTTTGGCTGTACGAATATAGGATAAACCGGTACTCGGTGATAAGCCTTCTAAATATTCAACAATAACTCGTGTTTGCGAGTCATTCCCAAGATATTCGAGGATTTCGATTTCATTGACATCCGCTTTGTTTCCAAAACTGATGACCCGGCTGACACCAAGGCCGGATTGGGCATTCATGTCCAAGATTGCAGCGGCAAATGCCCCGCTTTGACTAAGGAAACTAATTTTACCTTTCCCTGGGCGCCCCATTCTGGAAGCGGGAAGAAAGGTGGTGTCAACGCCTGTATTGGTGTCATAAATGCCAACACAGTTGGGACCCAGGAGGCGGATTCCACTTCGTTTGACAATGTCGACAACTTGTTGTTCTAAGTAAGCGCCTTCAGAGCCAGTTTCTTTAAATCCACCACTAATAATAATGACAGCTTTAACGCCTTTTTGTTCACAATCGAGCATAATATTGGGTACAATACCTGCCGGTACGGCGATGACCGCAAGATCAATCGGTTCTGGGACTGCAGAGACCTGATCGAAACTTGGAACGCTTAATACATCGGTTGTGCGGGGATTTATGGGATAAGCTACGCCTTTGAAAGCGGGTTTTAGAAAATTACGAAAAATAACGCCGCCGACACTTGCCTTCCGCGGTGATGCCCCCACCACCGCAACCCGCTGTGGGTTGAAGAAGGGCTCCAAACTTGATTTCATGATGGTCCCTCAATTCTCCTCCACTTACTCGTCATTGAATCGTTCAGAATTAAATGGGAGCTCCGTGAACATCCATTTCGAAATCAGCGACAAGATTAGTAATTGTGTCAAGAACGCCTTTGATAGTTCGAATTTTGGAAATCGTCTCCATGATATCCCGCATACCTTTCCGCTCGATTTCGACGATGAGGTCGTAAAGCCCGAAGAGCTTATGCGCTTCAGAGATTGCCGCAAACTTTGAAAGTTCGCGTAGGATTTTATCCTCTTGTTGGGGTGCAACTTTAATCAAGACATATGCTTTGTAGATTTGAATCCACTCCTATTTTTTATTTGAGAAGGTTGGCTAGCTTGTGTGCATTTTCCAATGTCGTAACCGCTCGGTGTGAATTGGAGTACACGGGGATACTAAGGCGTTCGAAACTTTGGATGAGGAGGTTGTCGCGTTCGGTTGCAGGAATGACGGCGATAAGAGTTTTGGGGGTGTTAAGATCTTTTAGGCGGTGTCGGAGCATGACGTACAAATAATCAGGATCGATGTTTGGTGATTCAGGGAGAAGGCTGATGATAATGCTGTGAGCGTTTGAATCTCCAAGAACAATTTGAAGTGCGATATCCAATCGAACTTCGTCAGCATTTGTGTAGAGACCTAGGGGATTGTCGCTACGACAGTAGGGAGGAAGATTTTCTTTGAGAGCTGTGCGAGTGCTAGGTTGGAGTTTGGCAAGTTGCATGGTTGAGCTTTCGAGGGCACTGGCCAAATAGACACAGTAAGCCCCAAAGTTGGAAATCGCTACAACACCTCGACCTTCAGGGAGGGGTTGGGTTTGGCAGAGTAGAGCTAAGTCCACGGCTCGTCCCCAGGAGGGAGTGACCAGTAACTTGTTTTGATTAGCAAGTTCTTTTGTTAAGGGTGTGACATGCTTCCCTTTACGGCGGTGTAAACCGAGTCGTTTGATGATCTTAGGAGGAAATAATGAGACAATAATGGGTTTTTTTGCTTGATGAGCTTTGCGAATGACTGTTTTGAATTTGGTGGTATTCGAGGTTTGTCCTATACCAAGGAGAATCACTTGAGTTGATTTGTCGTTCACCAGGAAGGAAAGTAAATCAATTTCATTGGTTCCCAAGGATTCACCGAGGTCAATAAATCGGGAAACGCCACAACGATATTTGGTTACCTGTTCTAGCAATCCATAAGCGACATCCCGATTATCGGTAATTACTCCTGTGGCTCCACTACGGGGTCTCGGAAGCACTTCAGCAGGAAGTGGGAGCGTATCGAGGTTTGAGGTTGAATCATAGAATCCCGCACTTCTTGGTCCAATTACTGGACAGGAGAGAGTTGAAATTAGTTTATGTGATGCCTTAAGGATGGAAGGGGAAAGTTCGGCGAGTAAGAGGATGCCTAAGGGTTGACGATTACCTATAAGACGGAGAGTCTGACCAAAATTCTTTGTTGGCGTAGCAAATATCCAGAGGTGAGGTCCAACGGGAACCTCATCGATTTTCGCATAGGTTGGATAGCCAAAAACCCGTGCTTCTGTAGGATTGACATAATGAACGATTCCATCGAAATTACGAATTAGAGCACGAGCGACTTGAAAACCAAAGGAGCGAGGATTTGCACTAGCACCGATTAGTACAACCGATTGTGCTGAAAAAACTGATTCCAGTAGTTGTTTGGCATCCTTCAAAGCCATTAGCGACACCGAGTGGTTAGACCCGGAATGGGTTAGTGCTTCGCTTTTAGATTGTTTCACTTAAGAACCATTCGCCATTTGATGAGCATTAAATCCTTATTTTTCTCGTGTTTCAAAAAACAATGGAGGAGACAGATGGAGCAGATTTCCTTATTTGGTAAATGTCCTGGACAGTATCTATTGAATATGTGATTTGAATGAAATAGACTCAAAGCTTCGAAGGTGCAAATACAAGATTGGAAACGTAGAAGATTCCATTTATGCTCTACTAGACAAACTATCAATTTGAACCGGTTTGAACAGAGTAAAATTAAGTCTAGCTACCTTAAAGCAGGTCTCAACGAGGGGAAAATGAATAGCACTTGCTAAAGCGATATAACAAAAAACCCCTGTAACAGATCTAATAGAAACACTATTTCACATGAAAGACACACGCAGGTTCAGAAGGTAATTGACTGAGTTGTTTTTCTAAATCCGCAATCTGTGCGTTAACTTTGGGTTCGGAAATGTCTGCAACTTTTAGTTTCTCTAGTTTGTGTTCGAGACGGGCGCGGGCAACGTAGGCTAACCGGAGATTAGTCTCAACTGTGGTTTCTATGCCCCCAATTCCCTCTTTGATTCCCGTTAGAAAGGGAGCACATATGAATTCCTCACAGCGGAGCCCATATTCGAGTTGACCGGCAAGAATTTGATTCCAAAATGGACACATAGTAACCAAAACCGTACTATCCTGAACCTTGGTTGTTCGACCGAGTATCGTATGTGCGAATTCAACCGCTTTGACAATGTCTAAACCTTCCGTTTTGGCAAGTTTTCCAACTTTATTACCAGCGGCGTTCCATGAATTTTGAAGGCTTTCAATTATCGAAAGGGCGCCAACTCGATCACGCATACTCCACCAAAGTTCATCCATCCACGCAACAATAAACTCTTGCAACGTCTTAAGCTGATCCATCATTTGCCATCTCTTCGTCACTTTCTTGGTTTATTTTTGGGTTGCCAATTGTTTCCCCAAATATCGACATAGGTGATTTCTTCAGGAGTGTGACGTGGAGGACCACGCGTGCGGGGATATTTCGGATACCCAATTGCTAAACACATAATAGGCGTCCAGTGAGGATGGGGAATACCTAAAAGCTCAGAAATTTCCCCAATATCGTCATAATGATCCAGCTGAACGCTAGATACACAGGCTCCTAGCCCTAAAGCTGTCGCAGCGAGCCAACAATTTTGCATGAACATACTTCCCGCAATGACCGAATGGCGCAGACTGCTCCACCCATATACCCCACCCGTCCCTCGTAAAGTCGGCTGCGAATTCCCAACGTGCGTGGATTCCACGACCAAAACCAAAAGTAATGGTGCTCCATCTGTTTTAGGTTCGCCCTTAATATATTCAAAGCGGCGACCAGTAATTAGCCACTCAATGGTTCGTTCGCGGCTAGGTCGAGCTTCAACATAGTCTAAGCGTCGTTCGAGCTCTTGACGCGGCGTTATCCGTCCAAATAATTCAATCGTCCGCTGAACGGCAAGTTCACCAATCCGGCGTTGCTTTGCCGGATCCCGAATAATTATGACCCGCCAAGGCTGCTGATTTTCCGCACTTGGAGCATATCCACCTGCTTCAATAATTTTGAAGAGCAGTTCATCACTCACCGGTTTATTGGTGATATAGTCACGAATAGCGTGGCGCTCTTTAATGAGGTTTAGCAGCATCTCACTTACATCAGTATTAGCCATTACTAGCCACCTAATTACGAAATAACTTTGAGAAAGAAGGCTGGTAACACCACCTAATAGTATTACCGGTTATTCGTGGGAACACTCCTGTGAGTCATTGAACGAAGAGATGGACTAACCTATTATGATTTATCTGAATCATCGATGACGAATTTCTTCTTACCTTTCACGACTTTGCCTTCAGGAGAGACTTTTGACTGCCTTTCACGCAGTGTACTCAGAACCTTCTGCTTCTCCTCGTCGCTTAGATCTTTAATCTCATCTAACACTTTTTGCCGTTCTTCATCTGTCAGTGTTGGAAATTCATCTGGACCCAATTCATCTTCCACTGCAACTAATTGGGGTGTTTCCGCAATGGCAAGAGTATGAAAGATCTCATCCCAATCCTCTTTGGGCAATTTACGAAGTTGAGCAGCGATACGTTGCTTCTCAGTCGAGCTCAAAGCCGGGAACGTAGCAAGCCGGGCTTGGAGCTCCTTTTCAAGATCCTCAGAAAGTTTAGGCTCCTTCGGTTTTCGAGCGAAGCGCGTTCCATCAGCCATTTGCTTTCGCAAATCCTCCAAAAACCACACTCGCTCTGAGGGAGCAATTTGCTTCATCTGCTGGAACAGCTCTAATTTCTGGTCATACTCAATATAGGGAAGTGCCTTAAGATCTCCCCAAATTGCGTCATTTTCAGCTTCACGTTCCGCCCAATCAATTTCAGCTGGTAAAACAACTGCTCCAGCGGTCATCCCAATCGCCCCATAATACGGCCTAATGATATCAGCCATGATATCAGCACGACTGGCAATCCGAACAACCTCTGTTTTAGAGAGAGCAGGAACATCTCCCTTCCCAATTGCCTTAGACATTTTGCGCATTTTCCGAACCATCCAAGGAATCGAAAATACTCGCGTGTACGCCAACCACAAAATGAGAATCACTATAATCACGACGGCCGCAATTGCCACATACCCTCCAAGATTTTGGCTAAATGGATCTGGGTCCACTATCAAATCAATTGTAAGAACATCCGGAGAAAGATATTCCTCTGGAGTGGTCGCATTAACAGTGATGAAAAAGGTACCCACGAGTATTCCGCTATATCCAATGAACGAGTACGTGCCATTGTGATGATCAACCATTAATTCGTGAATATTTAATCCTGAAACTGTGATTGTAAGAGTCGCACCAAAAATAGGAAGACCAGTACGGTCATCGGTGATATTCACTCTTACCTCGAATGGGCTAGTTGTATAAACTCTAATGGTCCTTTGTGGACTGACTAGGATAGTTGGAATTTTACTAAGCGTAAAGCTGATCTCACGTTCCCTTGTACTTACGGTTTCTTTTGCAGCACTAATGAAGATGCGATATGCTCCAAATGGTAGCTCAGTTGTATCAATAGATACGTTATAAATGCCTGCGCTTACAAAATCGAATGTTCCATTCGCAACAAGATAATCAGTTCGGTTATAGATCACAAAGGTAACTATGGCTTCATCGATTGGATTTCCATCCGTGGTTGAGAAGTTAACGGCGAAGATAATTGAATCGCCAAAATAATAGGTGCCACTGGGTGGGGGGGCAAGGGGTAAAACCCGGGGAGGAGGGCGGAATAGAATTAA
>CAYFXY010000025.1:0-30537 GCA_964347205.1 uncultured archaeon | reverse complement strand
AGCCCACCTTGAAGAACCAGTGCAGGCCATTCGTTGTCCCCTAACCCGAATTTCCAGACGATGAGAATGATGCTGAAGGGAATAAGCATTGTGTATTCGGAGGGGATTGGGATATCGTAGGTACCGGGTGGGAGGAGAGGGTATAACCAAGCTTCTACTAAGATCCCAATGATCGCGATCCCACTGCCCAACAGAAGCATGTAAGAGCTGATTTTTTCGGGTGTTCCATAGTTTCTTTCAGCAGTAATTTTTTCATCTTTAGTTTGATAGTAGCGGTCCATGCGTTTCACATCCTGGACCAACGGATTCAAGCCTGCAGATAGCATCATACCAATGTTTAGGAGGCAAGACAGGGCAATTAGCCATATTGCCCCAACGATAACCACTTGCCAAATTGCAGGCGATAAAGACAAACCCACCCTGTGTTACGATATGAAATCCTAATTAAATAAAGTCACGGGAACCTCCTACACTCCAACAGACAATCAACTTGTCGTGGGTTAGGCCATTCCATCAAATCAAGTAAGAACTGATTCCTCTCTTTGTCTGAAAAAGAAATGTATGTTGGACTATATTTAAAAAAAGTTGGTTCAAAAAATGGTCTAGGATCTAATGAAGCTTTTCTAATTTGCCATCGGAAAATTGCCAGCAACTGTTTGGTGTGTAGTAAGTCTTTTTCCATAATTTCTAAACCAATTCTCGTTGAACGCTCTGGTGGGGTGGACGATCACATCTCTTTTTTCATGTTCCAATTTTTGGTACCATTGTCTTAGTGCTTGGGATTTGGTAGTTGGGCTTTGGGAAGTCTTATTGGGATTAATAGGGAGTCAGGGTTTGAGTGGATATTGCGTATCAGGAGGTTTTTATCCAAGCGTTGTTTTACAGTGTTTTGTGGTGTAGGTTTGTGGTTGGAGTTTGATGATGGTGTTGTGTTCGGTTTGTCAGCATAAGCGTACGGATGTGGTGTGTTTGGGGTGTGGGAGTTATGTTTGTCGTGAGTGTGGAGCGGTGAACGATGATCGGTGTCCGGTATGTGGTGGGTTTCTCAGGTAGCGGCTGAAGTGTGTAGTTTTCGGGCCTGGATACCGGCGACGAGGAGGAGGAGGAGGCCGACAATGGGGATGCCTATGCTTAAGAAATAGAGCCCTGTGACGATGATGCCGTAAAGAATGAATTCGAGAATTCCGATGAAAATGTACGGAATGATGAGAAGGCCAACAAGGAGTAGGTTCTTACCGACGGTTCTTGGGTCTTCATGGAGTTTAGGTTGGAACCTGAGAAGGACTAGGAAGCCGAGGATGACAGCTAGGATTCCAACCACAATTAGGATTAGGCTGCCCCCGCAGATGTAGCCCTCAAACCATAGTCTGAACCAAAACAAATAGTTGTAGATTTCAATTTCGGCAAAGCCACCGAGGATTAGCAGAATCGCACCAATCTTGGTGAGGCTCTTTGCAGTGTCAATTTTAGTCATGATCTTTTTCCTCTCTTTTAGTTGGTTTTTTAAAGAGTCGGTTTTCAGGATGCTCTTAAATCACCTCCAATCGTGGTCGATTAGGTTCATTGAAGCATCCCTACAACGCTTCGCCAGACTATTAGTAGCGAAGCTCCCTGCCCCCCCTATCATATATATTGTATATATTATTTTTGGTGTGGAGCCTCTACCAGTGAATTATCACGAAAACATGCTATGTAATTCCTTATCCGGCAATTTTCTTAATGCTGGGATGTGACTCTGTTTTGAGGGAAAGAAGGAAAAGGCACGGTTGAACTTAGTAATATCTGGTGGGATTATGGTTAAGAGTGTGGTGAAGCGGTCTGGGGAGACCGAGCCGTTCACCAAAGAAAAGATAGTGGTGTCGTGCCTGAAGGCTGGAGCACCCGTCGACATTTCTCGGCGAATTGCTAGCAATATTGAAGCGGATCCGGCTGAATCTTTGGAGAGTTTAGTGATTCGGATGCGTGTGTTAGAAGAGTTAGCAAAGGAAAAGTCTGACTACAAGGACCACTGGGAAAAGTACGACCGGGACGTAAAACGTCGGACCTAGGGTCGTGTGTACAGTCTCTAAGGCGTCTTTGGAGTGGATATGCTCGGTGAGGGTCGGAGGGGAGACGAGGATACACAGGTACGATATGACAGGGATATAGTATACTGGGAACCCTGGTGTTGGACGAGCTGGTGGGGTGGACGACCACTTTTTCTTTTATTCAATCGGATTGGTGGTTGCTGCAATTAATTGACGGGTGTTTTCTAATCTGACATGTTTGGATGCATGCTAGGGACTGATTGTTTCAATGAAAAGGGCACTTGGGTTTGTGAATTCTTGGTAATGTAGTCACCTTGAACGGCAGATTTTTGCAGGTTGTGTTTTCACGTGAGTACGTCTGTGGTTTCTTTCACTGTTTCATACACGATGCAACTTAATGTGTTTTCTATTCCTTCGACTGTTCTCAGTTTGTCCATGACAAGCTTTCCCAATGTGTCGACATGATCAGCTTTAATTTTGACAAGAATGTCCCAGCCGCCGGTGATTATGTGGACTTCTTGGACTTCAGCGAATCTGGCGATTTGTCTTGCGACGTCTCTCTGGGATAATGGTTTTTCTCGGCTTCCAGGTCGATAGGTGAATGAGGCGAGAATGTATGCGGTTGTTCCTCTGTCAAGTTTCTTTGAATCCAGGATGGCTGTGTATTGTTTGATTATGCCTAGATCTTCCATCCGTTTGATCTTCGCGTAGATAGTGGTTATAGGACTATTGATTTTTTGAGATATTTCCTTCGCAGGCATTTTGCAGTTTTTTTGTAATAGCTTCAATATTTCTAAATCTCTATCATCTAATGGCTCCATGATGTAATTTTTACGAAAGTTGGATAAAAATTTTATGTTATTTTGTGATTTTTACAAATCTTGTTGCAATAATTTTATCAAGAATAGAATTTAATGGTATTTCTTATGAAATCACATGATTTGGGTTCATTAGAGTCCGTGAGGCTAAGATATCGCGCTATCAGACAGCCAAAGATGAAACTGGTCGTAAAAGTTCAGGACCAAATCCTCACTTCCCTGAGAGACTTTCTAAGAAATGAAGAGTTTTTAGAGATACTCGCCCCCATCATTGGTCCAGCCACTGATCCCGGAATAAGAGGCGCAAAACAAGCCTCCATTCAATATTATGGTGAACCATTCAAAATTATGAGTAGTATGATTCTTTACAAACAGATGATGATTTCATCCTTTGACAAAGTCTTTGCGTTATCACCAAACATACGTTTTGAACCGCTTGAAAGTGCAAACACAGCTAGACATCTGGTGGAGTTCAGACAAGTTGACCTTGAGATGGTGTATAAGAGTTATGAGGATGCCATGAACTTGGCCGAAGGAATGTTAAAGTCGGTTGTGAGAGATGTCCGAGAAAATTGTAGTGAAGAGCTAGCAGGGCTAGGAAGAGAGCTGAAAGCAAGAGATGATCCTTTTAAACGACTGACCCACAAACAAGCCATCGAGTTGTTACGATCAAACGGATATCAGGCTAGCTATGAGGAGGAAATTCCCTGGGATGCGGAGGTTGCTTTATCTGCCATGCATGAAGAGCCCTTCTTCATCTACGACTATCCATTGTTGTCCAGAGGTTTCTATGACAGAGAAGATCCCAACCGACCTGGATTACTGAGGGACTTTGACATGCTTTATCCTGAGGGTTATGGTGAAGCCATATCTGGCGGAGAAAGAGAACACACCTATGACGGGGTGTTGAAGCGAATGAAACTAACCGGAGTTAATCCCGAAGAGTATGGTTGGTATTTGCAGATGCTCAAGGAAGGGGTTCCTCATTCAGTTGGCTTTGGGATTGGTGTTGAAAGATTGACAAAATGGATTTGTGGTCTCGAAACAATTTGGGAAGCCGTGCCCTTTCCAAAAGTTCCAGGAATTGCTTCTCCTTAATCAATAGTCAACTGCGTCACGGCTTCAGGAAATACAAATTCGCTTTTAGAGTTGGACGACCACTTTTCTTTTTATTAAGTTCTTGCAGTTTCTATTCTAAGGAAGGGAATTCTAAGGAGACAAGGCAAAAATGAATGAAACCAAAAAAGCGGAAAAGTCTAACGGTAAGGATGGTCTTAAACGGTCTTCCACTATTACCGGACGTATCTACGCAAAAGCATTGGAATTACTAGAACAGCATCCCGAGGGGTTTCGATTTACCGAACTACGCTCTCAAATTGAAGAAGCCTATCCTAGCTTCCATCCGAAAACGGTCAACGGATGCGTGTGGAAGCTGGTCCAGAAATTTCCCGATAAGGTGTACAAAACATCTCGAGGGCGCTACCGTTTGTTGAAATATCAATCCACGGGTGTAGACCCCCCTGAATAAGACCCCCCCCCAAAAAGCCCTGTAAGCAAGAGAAAGGATGTGAATCGCACTCGGAAACACGGGTGGTGAAACGATCCGCTGGGGTGGACGACTAGTTGTTAGTTTCTAATTTTTTCGCAGTTTTTTAATTGGTTATTTTCAGGTGGAGAAGTTTTATTTGTAGTGGTTTGTTGTGTCAGAGCTGGTTGTTGATTCTCAGTGCGTTGGTGATGTTGGTATGGCGTTAGTTGATACGGCGACGATTTTGGCGAGGGCGGGTTCTATTGTGAGTATTGTTTTAGGGGTGTTGGCGGGGGTGTTGAATGGGTTGGTGATGTATGAGGAGTGGGGGGGGCGGCGTGGGATTGCGGTGGAGACGGTGTTGTGGTTTTCTTTGGCGATTGTGGCGGTGGTTTTTGGGTTTGTCGTTTTGTTGTATTGTGTGCCGAGGATTGATCGGGATCGGCAGGCTGCGGCCTTGTACTTTATTATTTTTGGGGTGATTGCGGCAATTGGGTCGTATCTTATTGGTGGTGTGCTGATCTTCGTCGCGGGGATTTTGATGGCGGTAGAGCAAGCGCGCTAAATGATTCAAGCTTAACAATCCCATGAGGGCAGCTCTGATTCTGCAAATACTGCAATTGGATTTCATTAAAGGCATCAGTAACCCCTTTCTTCTCAGGTATCTTGGTGGGGATGCCTTGGAAGACTTGTGCGAGAAGGAGTCAGGGTGCATCAACCGGAAACACGGGTGGTGCACAATTAATTTGGAATGGACGCCCACAGGTTAGTAGATGATGTCGGGGTAGTGGATGGGTGTTTGGGTGTGTTCGAGGTGGGTGATGCGGGTGGTGTTGAAGGTGCGAAGTTGGTGGCGGAGGTAGCAGTAGCCGGTGACGTATTGGTGGCCGAGGCTGAGGACGGCGAGGTTGCGGGTGGTGTCTACGCCTTGTTGATTCTTGTAGGTGATGGTGATGATTTGTTGGTGGGTGAGGGCGTGAAGGAGTTGTGTGGTGATGTTGGTGCGCGGTTTGATGGTGGGGGTGCGTTGGGGGGTGAGGGCGTAGGCGGAGAGGGGCTTCCAGCCGGCGTGTTGGCTGATGTAGGTTTCTTTGAGGAGACAGGCGCGGTTGTGTTTGATGATGCGATCGAGGAGGTATCGACGGTGTCTTCTTAGGTATTTATCCCATATGAGGGGAACTTGACTGCTTTTTCCCTTGATTGGGTCGGAGATGGGGGGGCCGCCAAGTTTGCGGTGGGTGCGGTCTTTGCTGTGGGGTAAGACGCGGAGGTCGCCGTCGAAGGGAATGGGCGTTTCCAAGAATGTGGAAATGACTTGTTGATCGAAGGTGGCGCGGAAGGCAAGATAAGGGCGGGGAAGTGTTTGGAGTTTGGTGGTGATGGCGGTTTGGAGGGCGGTCCAGGTTGTGGGATCGTTTTTGGTGATGTAGAGGATGGAGAGGTGGGTGGTGTGGACGGAGCCGAAGACGATGGGGTGGTAGTCGTGGGTGGTTTCGACGTCGATGATGGTGCCTTCATAGGGTGGGTTGGTGATGGGTTCAATGTATTCGTGGAGTCCCATAGAGTGTGTCACGTGTCATCGGTCCTATGTAATTGGGGTTCGATGGTCTTTCTTTAAGCCAGGTTTTAAATTCCTTGATTTTCGCGTGTCAAACTTGTTTCAAACCATGTTCTTTGAGGTTTTCTGGTTGGGCGCTGTGAAGGTGGCAAGCGAGCGGGTGGCTCTTTTTAGAACACGGGGGGTGTAGGATCCGGGAGGGTGGACGACCACTTTTCTTTTCAGTTGTCAAGTTTTAGTTGTGGACGACCAGTTTTTAATGTATGGCTGTGACATTTGTTGATGTGAGGTGTTCGAGGTGGCTAATGACGATGTGATTGGGGTGTTTGAGGAGGTGCCGTTTCCGCGTGAGCGGCTGATGGTGATTGATATGTTTCGGATTGGGTTGGCGAAGCATACGATTTCGGGGTTGATGGAGTTTGATGTGACGGAGGCGCGGGAGTATATTCGAAAGCATGAGGAGCGGACGGGGGAGCAGTTGTCGTTTACGGGGTGGGTGATTCGGTGTATTGGGCAGGCAGTAAGTGAACATCGGCAGGTGCAGGCCTTCCGGAAAGGAAAGAAGAAAATGGTGGTCTTTGAGGATGTGGATGTGTTACTGGCAGTAGAACGAGTGTTGGAGGGATTGTGGTATAGGCTAGGTTGGTTATTGTTGGGTTCATGAGGCGTGGTGGGATTTGGTGTGAAGATAGCTGTTGAGGCGGTGTTTTTGTTTGCGGATGTGGATGATGGCAAAGATGATGGTGCCGATGCCGAAGCCCCATAGAGCGGCGCCACCAGCGATGGCGATGACGAGGATGGCAAGATCTTGGACCTGTTGGATGATGGTGGAGAGGGAGATGCCTAACGCACCGAGAATAAACGAGACGATGAAGAGAATACAGTAGGCGGCGCCTTCGAGGGTGATGGGTTCGATGCAAAAGCCGATGTCCATTTCCATCACGATGACAGCTTGTTCGGCGCGTTTCTTGATGGCCCGGCGTCCTAGGCTTAAATAGATGCTGCCAAGGATGGCAAGGAGGATGCCGCCCACCATTCCTGAGAACAAAAACAGCAGGCTGTTATATTGGGGGCTGCCGGGTATGTTAACGAGGGGTTCCTGCCAGATGTAGACCTCCACGGTGAGGTCGATGGTCACGTTGGACCCGGAGGCATGTTCGATGACGATCCAAAACCGGTTGGCATGGTTGAATTCTTTTTCAACAGTAACGTTTCGCACGTTTTCTCGAAGGTGCGTGACCGATACGAAGCCTGCTTGACTGACATAGGTTTCGTAATGTTCTTGAGTGCAAATGAAGAAATTAATTGTGCCTTCACCGATCACTTGGCAGGTGATGGTCCATTTTTCACCGGTAGTGTGATTGGCACCCCATGAATTGTACTCGCTGATATTAATGGTGTATTGACCTTGCCACTCAGTTTCGATATAAATCCACGGAGCTTGGACCACTCGTACACCAAGGAAGCCAAACAACAAGAGTAAGCCAATGGCAAAAACCAGACGACGCTTCATGAGCCAGCCTCCCACGAGTAGAATAGGAACCCTGACTAATATATTTTATATGGACACATTCCCAAGAGATAATTCTTCCCTAGGTGTTCTCATTTAATGCGTTCTGGAACAGATAAGAGGTCCTGCTGTAATTCGTTGGGAACACGGATATTGTATCGTTCCATGTGTGAATGACCAGTTTTCCTTTATGTTTTTTTGGATCTGAGATATAGTATTAATATCTTAGCCGATGGAGCGAATTATCATGTCTGAACGGGAAGCAATCTCGTACTTCATTGATTTGAAGGATGCAGTGAAGATTGTGCAGAGGGAAGGGTTGGAGACGACGGTGTTAACGGGTTTGCATGGTGAGTCGATGATGATGGTCCTTAATGCAACCCTTCCCGGGCATACGGTGCCGGTCCATAGCCATCCACATGAGCAGGTCGGAATGGTGTATCAGGGCAAGGCAAAGCTGCGGATTGGAGCTGAAGAACGCACCGTGCAAGCTGGTGATTTCTACCGCATTCCTGCTAATGTCCCACATGGCGATACCTGTCTCGGCGATGAAGCATTTATTATGCTGGATATTTTTCATCCGGTGCGCGAAGACTTCCTTGTCAAACTACGTAACACAACGGAAAAGCGAAAAGAATGAGAAGGAAAGAAAAACACCCAGTATGTGGCTGAAGGATGCACACAGAACCCATGACCTGAAACAGCTGACAGGCTAGGGCTCAAGCATTCATTATTTCTTGGAGTTTGTTGTCAAACCTTGGTTTTGGTTCATCATAATCCATTTTTTTGGTTTAGTGGTCTTCGTCGGGTTTTGGTGGTTTGGTGGGACCGCCATTTTCGAGGAAGAGCACTCCACCGCCTGCCCCGAAGGGTGGAATGTGTGCTCGGCGATTGGTGTCCCGTTTTAACCGTTCTAGGTCTTTGGGCGGTCGGTCGCGGGGAAACGCCATAACGATTAACAAGAGGGCAAAAAATAGGCCGAAAAGCCCGGCAAAAACGGGATTTAACAGCAGGAGATAACTGAGATATCCGATGAAAATCAGGCTGACTATTACGATACAGGCGTTTCGGCGTTTTTGAGCGGCATTTACTGTGGGTTTGCGTTGATTTTTAGCGGTTGACATCCCAATCACCCTAAGGAAATCTTGAAAATCGACTCCTTTATATCTTCTGTGATTTTCGTCCGCGTCAGCGTGGTCGATCCATTCCAAGTAAACGACCACCTTTTTTTATGGTTGAATATTGCGACAGGGAGGGAGTTTTCGATCTAGTTGGGGATGAACCAGATTATTGATCCAATCTAGGATGGAAAAAAAGGGGAGGGGCCCGGAAGCTGTTGGAGCTTGCGGGCGGATTAGGGCGGTTCGGTTTTGGGTGTCGGTGAGGGGGCTCGTAAGTTGATGATGCTGCCGATGAGGGTAATAATCATGCCGAGGGCAGCGAGGCCGAGGGCGATCAGGGTGGCGGAGGCAAGGAAGAGGACTAGGGCGATGAGCAGAGCGCCGATGTCGAGGAGGAGGCCGCCGAGGAAGACGAGGCAGTTGCCAGTCCTGATGGGGTGAGTGCGTTGTTTGTTAACCTGATAGACGAGCAGGAAGGGAAAGAGCACCAGATAGAAGAACCAGAGAACACCTCCATAAGCCACCATGGCGAGGGGCATGGCAAGCCAGTTCATGACGCCATCGAAGACCACGAACGTAGTAGCGGGAGTGGCGAGGAACCACAGAAGAGCGAGAAATGAGATCGTGCCAATAAGGAACAGATAGCGCAACCAGAGCCATCTCTGAAAATAGTCAGCGCTGAAGACATAGAATATGGCATAGAAAGCGTAGAGGGCATAGCAAGACCATAAGGCCATGAAGTAGGGGAACAGTTGATCCGCCGTAGCCGTTGCAGGAAGGTGATAGATCATGAGCAGGAAAATGGTAAAGGTAAAGAACAGAAAAAGGACATACGAGAAGCTCAGCCAGGAGTTGCCCAACCGTTTTTCCTTTTTCGTGTAATCGTAAAACCCATAGATAACACCCAACAGTAAGAGAATACAACTGACAATTATGAGTCCAAAATGTATTGGTGTTTCATGAATGTAAAGCATTCCAACGAAACCCTCCGCGTTACCTTCCCCTTCTCTTTCTATTAAAACCTTCATCCTTCGCTGAAATGTAAGGTCGTCAACCCTGACTTGAGGGTATTCGATTCATCGAAAAAGTTTTGGACGAGTGGGTAGGGTGGACGACCACTTTTTCTTTTTATTATAAGGTCAGGTCAATCCGTAAAAAAGGACTATTTGTCGGAGCTAGACCGTAGGCAATTGGGAAATTCACAATTCAATAAAGACCGACACGGGAAGATCTCAATATTCATGATGGTTGTGAGGTTGATGTGGTGTCAGTGATGCAATACGTGTGTCTCCGCTGTGGGTATAATATGGTGGGTTTCTATCCAAAGAATTGCCCGTTTTGTGGAGCGCCCCGGACGCAGTTTCTCACCTCAGAGCAAGCTTCCAGTCGGTTTCATGTCGAGCAAACGCGGGTGAGTTCTAAGGTTATGGCGCTGAATTCAGTGCCCGATCTGGGATATGAACATACAGCCTATCATCTTCAGACGGGGAATCGGGAGGTCTGGATAGATTGTCCCTCCTCCTTTGATCGGCGCCTTCAACCTGTGAATATTATCACGTTTACCCACCATCACTTCCTAGGGGCATCGAATCAATATCGCCAATTGTTTGATGCCGAGGTGCAGATTCATCACCTGGATTCCACTCATACAATTGCCCAACCCTTTCCCTTCGATACTAAATTCAACGCTGATTTTGATCTTGACGGAATTGAGGCCTATCATATCGATGGCCACACCCCGGGATTCACCTTCTATATTTTCGAAGACCTCCTGTTTCTCTGTGATTACGTCTTCCTTCAAGACAACGAGATGCGATTCAATCCCTTTGGCCCTGCAGATAAAACCCGTAACGGCGCTCGGCAAATCCAAACAAATCTTGATGACAAAACCATCCGCATAGTGTGCGGACAAAATTATATCACCAGCTTTAACCACTGGAACAAGCTTTTCAACACCCTGATGGAAAGCCCTTAGAACTAATCCAATGAAATGATAGCGCCACAAACAGAAGTGTAAAAAACAGGTGACCCCCGTTTCATGAAAAGAAAAAGGTTCAGCCCTTCTCAACTCGGGGAACCCTGGTGTTGCACTCTCGTGAGGGGCGACCATTTTTTATGCTTTAGCTTGTAGGGGTTAGCCGCTATTCTTGAGTTTATTCTTTGTAGTCTGGTATTTTTCATAGTGGATGAGGTCTTTGAGGGGGGTTCGGGGGGGAGGTTTTTCCTTCGAAGTGGTGTGTCCGATGGGAACGATGGCAATGGGGATGATTTCGGGGGGAAGGTTTAGGGCTTGACTGAGTGCAGTGGTTCTGAACATGCCGACCCAGCAGGCGCCCAGTCCACGGTTGGCGGCAGCGAGGAGTAGGAGCATTGTGGCGTTGGAGGAATCTTGGAGACAATAGCGGGTGGAGTAGATGCTCGATTGCTTGCCATAATACGCGGTGGTGTCCGTGCACACGACAATGAGTACAGGGGCCTTTTTGATAAAATTCTGAGGGGTGATAGTGATCGTCCGTTTTGATGAAATGGGATATTCTATTTTGGTGGTGGTTTCCCAGACTTTGATGATGTTTTCGGGTTTCCGTACGATTATAAATCGCCATGGTTGGGAGTTGCCAGCAGAAGGGGCCCATCTTGCAGCGTCTAAAATGTAGACTATATCCTCCTCTGAAACTGCTTGTTCGGTAAAGAAGTGAATGCTTCGCCGTTTTTTAACCAGTTCCGTGAACTCCATACACTAACCCTCCTTAGATAAGATTTCAGAAATGGGTATTCGATAGGCTCCATCTCCTAAGAATTTATTTGCTCTGGTTGGCCAGAGCATTTGTGCTAGAAGGGGGGGTGGTTGGGAACAATCGTGAGGTGTTTTGCAGGGGTGGACGTCCACGTTTTTTAGAGTAGTGAAAAATAAAATCATAAATAAAGGAAGTAGGGGTAGGGAAAAGTTCAGGTGAATTATATGAGTGCCGTTCGCGATGTTGTTGTAGTCGGTGGCGGATTGGGTGGATTGGCAGCAGCCCTAACCTGTGCGAAGCAAGGGTTGGATGTGGTGCTGTTTGAGCAGCATCGTAAAGTAGGTGGGTGTGCGTCGAGTTTTCGCCGGAAGGGATACAACTTCGATGTCTCGTTGCATGCGATTAATGGCCAGGCGAAAGACAACCAGATTCTGCAGTTTTTCAATGTATTGCCACTGATTCGACCAATTCAGCTCACGGAATGGTATCGGGTCCAAGTGGACAAGGTGCCCGGTGGAGAGAGTCTAGATTTTCGTATGCCGATGGACTGGGTGGAGGCAGAGAATGCGATGGTCGCAGCGTTTCCAAAGGCGACGGCAAACATTCGAGCGTGGTTTGAGTTCACCGATACGCTCGTACGAGAAATTATGATGTTGATGGGCTATGCACCGCCCAGAAAGGGCGCACCGCAATTTCTCCCGGACTGGGGGATGCGGACGCTCCAAGACGCCCTCGATTATTTCTTCAAGGAGCATGAGGGCGCAAAGCTGGCCGCAGGGGCCGCGTGGAATTGGCTGGGCCAGGGTCCCGACACCCAAAGCATCATCAGCTTCGCGATGGGGTTTCGATCATACTTGAAAAATGGCGGTTGGCAACTCCAAGAAGGGTCCCAATCTCTAGCCCAGGCCTACGCCACTCGACTCACGGAAGCCGGTGCTGAGATTCGGGTAAACACTCCGATTGAAGGCGTGCACGTTGAGCAAAACCAAGCAGAGCATGTAATTCTTACAGGGAGAGAACAGGTTCGGGCACGGTATTTCGTCTGGAATGGTTCAGCGGGACCCCTCTTTCGGGAACGGCTTCAAGGTACCCCCGCCCCGAAGATTGTAGAGTACGGACAAAAATTAAGCCAACTGAAAGGTACCCTAAGCTTTACGAGCCTCTTTTTAGGAATAGACGGAGATGTCAGCGACCAGCTCCCCGACTATGAACGGTTTTGGTTTCCAGGGAAGACCTCAGCAACTAGCCTTCACCAGAGAATTAATGCCGGCAGCCCAGAAGCGGCTGGTTTGTTACTGACCAACTATTCACAGCTAGGAAGTCCATGGTTTGCCCCAGCAGGAAAAAGTAATGTCGTGATAACTCTCTTTGACTCTATCGAACGTTGGCCAACCAGGAAACCCCCACAGTATAAACAGATGAAGCAACAAGCCACTGATCAGATTTTAAACTTCCTGCAAGAGAAGATGGGCATCAACTTTGGGGACCAGATAGAATATAAGGAACTGGCTACCCCGCGGACGTATGAGCGATATCTGTGGACAGAGTGGGGCACGGCGTATGGGTATGATGCCACACCAGACCAGATCGGACCGCTCCGACCCGCTCAACACTCCCCCATCACGAACTTGTGGCTCGCCGGACAGTGGACCCAACCAGGACATGGATACGGCCCCTGTCAAACTTCTGGATTCTTAGCTGGTAAAGCTATTTGCGAAGCCGAAGGTCTATGGGAGAAGCAGTAGTTTAAGAAGCATTTGAACCACACCCAAACCGTCATTTCTTCGAGAAGACCTCCGAGGGAACGCCTTGAACGGGTTGTGCGGGAAGGAGTCTGGATGTATATCGTTGGAAACACTGGCATTGTACGATCCGTTTGGGGTGGACGACCATTTTTCTTTCTTGATTAAAAGAAGAGGAACCGAAGAATCTATCTCTGAAGTCTCCTTAATCAGATGTTACTTCGACGATTGGTTCGGGATCCTTTGAGTGGTTTTCGATAAAATAGGAGGCGCAGATAGGGGGCAATAGCCGCAACGATTTTGTTTTCGGCTTTTCTTTGATGTTCTTCAAATGTTGGTCTGGTAACCTGCATTTTTTTCGCAAGCTCTTCGGTGGTAATTCTGCGCGGTGTTCGATAGTAGCCAGATTCATAGGCGGTCAGCAGGGCGTGCAGTTGTCGATTGGTCATTCGCGAAAAGAGGCTCAATATCGAGATGCGCACACCGCCCCCTGTACCTGCGTTCACGATTCGTGTCTTGGAGAGGATCTCAAGGTCAACGAGAGGCTCTAAAGTATCGAAGAGGTGGGTTTCACCCTTTGGGGTGAAGGATACAATCTTGTAATGTTCCCATCCCTTGTGGTATATAATCGGGGGCATAAGTAAGCAGCTACTTTCGGTTATGAGTTTCGCGATGGCACCAGGTTCATAACACTCGCATTTCCGCACGACAATTATGACGTTATCGTTCGCGTCAACGTGGTAGACTAAGACGCTGGGTAGAGATTTTATTTTTTGTTCTAACTTTCGCATGGATGCCTCGTCGTCCACGCGAACCTCGAAAATGTCTCTTTCTCCGTTACTGCACCATTGGGAAACCACCGCCTGGGGAAACCCTTCTAGAATGGTTCCAAGTACCTGTTGGTGCTCTACTTTGAACACTACTTCGTTCATGGTCATAAGACAACATATGCCATAGCTTGCTTTATTGATTTTACCCTTCGATGGAAGGGTAAAATCTTATGCCTGATGGGCGGCGATATTAAGCCAGGGTGAAATCCGTTGCGATATGTAGTTATCCACTCTCATGGGTATGAGAACTGTCCGGCGACGGACATTGAGAACATGAAACAATTCAACGAAATGATTTCAGATCAACGCGCAAAAACGGCTGGCATAACAATAGTGGACCGATACGTCGACGAAGACTGCACAACCATTGGAAAATCGAAACATTATGCCTATTTTCTAGTTGAGGCAGACAAGAAAGAGACGATTGAGGAGTTCTTCAGCTTCCTTGGAGTTACAGTACGGCCAGTCGTTGGTTGGGAACAAGTTCAGAAGTCACTGAAATTATAAAACTCGAAAATACGAATGGAGGGAAAGAAACATGGCGATTAACAAAGTATCAAAGCTCAGTCAGATGAAATCTGCTCAAATGATTCTTCCAGAGCAAGGGAGCATTAAAGAAAGCAAACCGCAAGACTCTGTGGGGCGACTCCCTTTACAGCAGGAGGCCTATGAACTTCTCTGGCCAAACATCTTGGCTGTGAAAAGAAGACTCGGCAAAAACTCATTCAAACACTAACTCGGCTTTGCAGGTACAAGTTGTCCCGAAGGATTGGATGAAGGAACGCGCCAGCGGAGAACCGCATATAGTAGATCCGCTATGGAATGAGGAGTGAAAGAAAGATGAGCCATCCGCCGAGGAGTATTTCAAAGAGGATGGCAGACAAGCCACCAATGGCGGACAGGAGTTGAAAGCTTGGATTGACGAGTTTGATTCCACTGCCAAAGCCTGAGAAAATGCTGGCAACAAGCCCCAGCCATCCAAGAAGCGGGGGAACCAACCCATAGATGACGAACAGAAGTGAATAGGCGAGGGTCCCAACAGACCATAAGACCATGGCAAAGTTGAATCGTGTATATTTGGTTTGGAGAATGTTCCGAGCTGAATCGGTCAACGACTTTTTCCCAGCACCATTCGAAACGGAGTATTGTCCAGCGATCCTAAGCAGACCCCAGTAGTTGATTTCATTAAAGAGTTGGACCACACCTTCACCAGTGCGAAAGACCGTCCACACAAGTCCCAGTATAAGGCTATATGGACCAAACACACGAAACAACAGGATCGCAAGGACAATGATGCTCACATGTTCTATCAGCGCGACTGCGACGCTTATACGAAATCGATTGGGATAAGCAGCAAATTTGAGCAGCTTCGCGTCGATGTCAAACTCCCCGATTTCAATTTTATACCCCAAAGCACTCATTACAAGGTTTAACACCAAAATAAACAGAAAAAGAAACCCCGCCACAGTCATTTCGAGAATCACAGGACCGCCTCCTCTTCTTGCTTCCCTCCTACTTCACTTATTAGCATTTTAATCATTACCGGTATCTTGAAGGGCATCGCAGAACTTTGGCGATTTTTGATTAGAAGAACTCGAGACCTAGAATCCCTTTGAATAAGAAACCCCGGTGAGCGGGATTCTGGACGAAGTTGGAGTGTAAAAGCGAGACAGATGAAAGGCTCTTTGCTAGATTAAAATAGGAGAGGAATGGTAATGTCTGACGAGTAATTCTTAAGGAGGGTTATGATGCAGCGCAAAGTTGCTCTTCTTATGCTGATACTGATGATTGGGCTGCTGGTTGAGATTCCAGCCTTCGCTGTGATTCAGGATAACTCAGCGATGCCAATACTAGCCAAACCCGAGAAACCCCCGAAACCCCCGAAGGGTCCAAAGGTTTCAATAAGTGTGGATATTCGGAACCTAGGCCACGGTGATGTCCTCGACACATTGCGACAGGGGGCAACAGTCGATGTGATAGCAAAAGTAACGGGGACCCCGAATTCGGTAACCTATCGGGTTGATGGGGGCACCGAAGTTGCGATGACTCAGTGGGACACCAGTGATCGATACTATGGGTCGTGGACAATTTCTCAGGCAGTTGGCAGCCATTCGGTTACCGTTACCGCCTATGGTGGCAATCCGCGGAAACCCAAAACCTATACTGACACCGCCACTGTTGAGGTAGTCTCGGGCTATAATATGGTTCTTCACTACGAAATCGACTACATGATCGGATTCAAGCCCAGTATGGCGGTGCTAGACACATGGGTACAGTATTGGGATGGTCGAGCTATCGCCGTGGATTATCTCCTAGATGATGCGGTTCCGCATCAATACGAGATTTCCGACCCCTGGGCCATCGAAGCACTGTACAATGATTTCTCTCCGGATCCAAATGCTCCTGACTGGTATAACAACCCCTGGAAGTGGATGCTGTGGGCTGACTACGATGTTAATCATGGTGTGGGTGGCAGCACCTATGTAGCCATCGATAGTGGTGACGCCCTTGGCGGTAATTACATCACCATCTACAAAGGGATGATTGACGACTACTATGGCCCCTATGGGATTGCATTTGGCGGGGAAGTCGTGGTCACCATGCACGAAGCCGGCCATAGCATCGGGGTAGCGCGGCTCCAATGCGTTGGTCCCTATTGTTATGAAGTTTACGACAGTGATGTCTACAGCATCATGAGCACAATGCACCTCGAAAACGCCGGGTTTACCAATCATTGGTACTATAGTTGGGACTATTGGGACACGCGCAATGACTTCTACTAGCTTAGCGCAAAGAATTCAGACTCATGCGAAAGAGACGCCATTTGGAGTACTCCCATCGGCGTCTCTTCACACTCTTTTTAGTACCTGCGTATCCATCGTTGAAGATGCTGATAGTGTAGGACTAAATAGGAGTTACACTGGTTTGTGGCTCCTGGGATGAGGTCCGAGTGTATAGGATCACATGCCAGACTAAGGTTTTGTGATGAATCCGTTGTTGGAACCCAATGTTTTGTAGCATGGTATCAATGGCGTCGACGGGGTGGATAAAGGTGCGAAAGGGGCTGCGCCGCGTCCATAAGCTGAGATTATCGAAACCAAAGTAAAGTTTGCTGATTAAATGGGTGCGCGGAATCACGATGCCATACAGGTTGCGGGCAAGCGACGCAGATTGGCTCACGAGGCTGTGCCAATCGGGGTAACAGCAGATAACTTTGTCGAGGGTGACAATATCGGTTGGAGGAAGGTTGTGGGCGAGGTCGACGAAATCGCCATGATGATGACTAATGTGATTTTGATGCCCTTGGCGGGTAGCTTCTTCCTTTGTTGTCGCGATATAGGCGGTGGAGGCTTCGGCGTTGATGCTGTGGTGCACGCCCGATTGGATCAATTCGTGTTGAATCACTCCGATGCCACCTCCAATATCGAGTAAGGTCTGTCCTTGCACACCTTGCTGTTTGAGTGCATCAACAAGGAGCCGGGTGGTTTTGTTCATTCCCTTCTCCCGATATTCTTTGAGTTCTGCAACGGCGACGCTCTGATCGAAGGTGGAATCGAGTATCTGAGAGTGACAACAGCTCATCAATTTTTCCTCCATGTTAAGATAAACTGGCGAAGTTAATTCTAGACTACTATAAACAATTACGATAAAACTTGCCGCAAAAATCTATTCCCGTAGATGTTCATAAGCCCTGCTAGCTTTAATAATACATCGTCGGTAGGTTTGGGAGCACGGGTTGGTGGTGAGTGCAATGATGGAAATTACATTAGGTGTCTTGTTTTGGGGGTATGTGATGGCTTATTGTGTCCATGTAATTGAGGAAGTGGCGGTGGGGGAGGGGTTTATTGAGATGATGCGGACGACCTTTTATCCAGAATATTCGGGGCGGATGTTTTTTGGATTCAATCTCATGATTTTTCTAGTGTTTACCGTTGGGATTGGCGTGTTTGAAGTGTTTGGGGGAATATGGATGATTTGGCCGTTGAGTTTTGCTTTTATGTTTGTGACCAATGGGTTCTGGCATCTGATTCAAACCCTTGTGCTCCGCAAGTTTGCCCCGGGACTGATTACCAGCCCCATCTATTGGATTCTGATGTATTTCATCATTCGGTATTTCTTGTGGGTCGGGGAGATCCTATTACTACATTTCGTAATCGCGGCGGTCATTGGCACGTTGATGACCATGGTGATGTTTGGCCTAGCCTTTCGGTTACGCAGACAAACCATGAGAAAAGAATGAGAGCAGCAATAGTACTACGAAATCTCGGAGCAATATTATAGCAAGTCATCCCACAAGAATTGACACAGAAAAAAAAGGGGGGGATGCTGGACAAGTTTGTGTCCAGCGGAAGGTGGATTATGCTCTACGTTGCTAGAGTTTTCGACGTCTTTTGATGAAATAACCGAGTAGGAAACAAATGATTCCGGTAGCAGCCACGGCTCCGATGAGTATCGTCATCAAGTAAGCGTAAGCGGCATCCCGACCGAGAGTCCAAGAGGTCGGGTCGGGAAGAATGAGAATGGCGATGCTGTCGGTGGCGGTGTTGCCCTGAGTGTCTGTAGCCACAAGGTAGATGTGATAAAGACCCGGGGGAAGTCCGAAGAAAGAATGACTGGTGGTGTCTGTGGGTATGCTTACGTCGTTTCCATTATATCCGAATATTAGTGACGCAAGACCGATTTCATCGCTGGCGGTGAAATTGATGATGACATCGCCCGACTCGAAGACAGCACCTGATGAGGGTTCGAGGATTGCGACAGTGGGTGGGGTGTCATCAATGAGGTTGATGGAGAAGCGGGCATCCCCTTCGTGTATAAGAGCGAAGGTAACCGTGCCAGTTTTAGTGGCAGTATAGGTACCTGTGAAGCTCATGCTTGAGGAATGGTCAACAGGTGCCCATAGGTCAAGAAGCCCAATGTCAAAGGGGGTGTGTCCGTAATCATCAAAGAAAATCCCAGTCGCTGAAACACTGCCATAATCAATGGATAAGCTCAGTTGATAGCGGTACCCTTCAATGAGGGGCACATTGAAGCTGGTGAAGTCATATTCTGTTGTCGGAGTGGTTAAGGTATAGTTTGTTCCAATATTGTAATCAATGGGTTGCGTTACCGAGAGACTAACTTCGATTTCGGTGGTGTCACTTGGACCTACGACTGGATAGGTACCCAGAGCCACTACAAGAAAGGTAGTATTTCGTACGGCCATAAAGCGAATCGTGGTTGTCGCGTTCAAGCTGTAAGTCATGATAAGTCCTGGACCCCACATGCCTGAGATACCCACAATTTTCGATAAGGGCCACATATAGCCAAGACCCCAATCTCGGTAGAATTGACCATAGGCTGAGAGCGCCTGTATCATGACGACACCACTGGAGGTAAAGTTGGTGGGTGTCACACTAAGGTCATAGGTCATCCCACTTTCCACAGTCAACAGGAACCCATGGTAAAAGGGTCCGATGGTTTGATTGATTGGGAAGGGAATTCCAGGAGTTGGGGTGAGTTGGGGAATTGATATGGTATCCAAATTTAAACTGAGGTTAAAAGTTGGGCTGGGGGGGCCTAAAAATCCAGGAGTGCCTTGGACAAGAAGGTAGAAGGTATTCCAGAAGTTCGCCGGGCCACCACCGGGAGGAAAGTTGGCAAATTGCGGAACCCCGTCGATATAGAATACCTCGCTTCCAAGTAACATGAAGGGCTCAAAGTACTGTTGACCGGTGAGCCCGGAGACCGGATTGGTGGCCATCATCGGTTGTTTTAAGGAGATTCCATACTGGAACCGGGTCTCCATTGTCAGGTTAGTTGTTGGATCCTCATAGAAATCGTAGGTGGGTGGTATGGGAAATGCGTGCCAGGCATCAAAGGTGGCAATTGACCAGTTACTACCCTCAGGGTTGCTGAAGTAGAAATCAATCATATAGGGGCTTGGGACCGTGACGGCAATATAGAGGTCATTAACGGAGGCTGTAGCGTTGAAGGACAACTTGATTGATTCATCCGCCCCTATTGGCTGGGTCGGGACTTGTTCTACATAGATGGTAAGGTTGATGTGGGAGCCATTCAAGAACACGAAGGGATTGCTTTTCCCAACGAGGTAGTAGTCACCAGCTTGTAAGGGGATCGTTTGGATTTCATTCCATGTAGCAATGCCAAGGGCAGCTCCGAATGGAATATTACTTAAGGGGTCCCATTGGGAATAGCCCAGGTATGAACCGTAGTTGAGATCAAATAAAGCCAAGGTCTCAAAACTACGAAAGTTTGGATCTCCACCCCAGCTGGCCGTGGTGTTAAAGGGTGTGCTAATAAACAAAGTCACATTGTACAGATCATTTGCGGGAATAGTTAGTTTGGAAGCGTTCCATGAATTATCTTCGGTCCATTGAATAGTGGTATTTTGTCCCAAGGGGGCGGACAACGCATCAGCAAAAGAATAAGCCTGACTGACGGTGAAATTCACGATGAGTTGATCCCAGGGGGTATAATAAGCCAAATTAAATTCAACAAGGGCTGATCCGGGTTGGACCACCATGAATTCAGTAAAATATTGGCTTGTAGTCCCGTTCGAAAGACTCCAGAATTGAAAGGAATCAATACGGCGATTTTTAGTAAGATACGTATCTAATTGCGGGGCGTATTCGCTCGCGCTATCGTATAAATCAAAATAAAAGTCTACAAAGGGATCACTATAGTTGACCGTAAAGATCATCGTGAAGTTGTAGCATCCAGGATTAGATATGGGCACATTGAACAACGGATTAAAATTGGTATTATTCAGCACATAAGTGACTTGTGAGCCGAGGGTAACAGCAGGTAAGGCGGGTACTAATGGAGTTGCTTCAGTCTCGTGAAGATATGTTTTAGCAAGATTTGAGGGTGATAGGGGGAATTGAAGTAGAAGAATTCCAATTAAGGCTAGACTAATCCAGACTACTCTTCGCATATTCTGAGATCCCTCCAATCTCAGTACATGGGGGTTGTATTGGCAGATTAATTAATGCTTTCATTAATGCCCTGAAAGAGAAAAAAGAAGGAGGGGCTGATGGGTGGAATCCCATCAGATTGGGGATGAACTATTTTCGGATTTCGAGTAGGTAAGAGATGAGAAAGAAGATGAAGAGGATGAGGAGAATAGCGATGGGCCCGACAACGTTGAGGTTGAAAAGCGGTGGTACGAAAAGGTGATAGGCCAGAACGGTTGGGCCGAGGCTCAGCCAGATGAGTTCGATTTCGACGAGGATTTTCACTCGGCACCATTTGCGAGTCATGAGCGCGATGACGGAGCCGAATGTAAGTGCGATGGTCATGGCGCCAAAAACCCGAGAAACCGGATCTTGGAAGGTAAATCCAAACACAGGTGCGAGAAGGTCTGGAACAAATTGAAACCCAAATCCAAAAATGAAGCCAACGATGAGATGAAAGATGAAGGTCAGGCGCAAGATGATGCCATATTCTTGTTCTGATGCCATGAATATTCACTACCTAGCAATGATGAATACAGGTGGAGAATGGATTCTGTTATTCTTTTATTTAAGCGACGTTGTTGGGCAGTGCAGGGAACAAAAATCACAATTATTTGAGGAAAACTACACCAAATAATCAGAGTTGGGTATCTCTAAGAAGGGAAAGCCTCCGAAGCCGCTTTTAATGCAATGGCAAACCAGCAGAGTGGGCTCTCACTCCAAAACGCATCTATGTGAAGAAGGACAATCAGACGTGCTTCGAAGTTGACGTTAGGGCACAGCTTGTACAGGGAATCATAGATTTTATCACCCTACAATTGAGCTAATGGAAGAGGAGATACTGGATTTGTAGGACTTGATGGACGTAAGGTAAGCTTCGTTTGTTACATCATACACGAGAGAAGTTTAGTTTAGGTGCGTCGGCGGTATAAGACCACGATCACAACAATGACCACAATAATTACACCCACGGCTAGAATTAGGGGCCATAAACTCATCAGGAAGCCGAATGGATTTGGTGGGGTAAATGTAATTGTTTTGGTGGATGAGATAACAGGTAGATTAACGACCGTTGTGGCGCCGTCTACGGCCCCGATGGCGCCGATATCAATCACGCTAAGGCTGTAGGTAGTCATTTCCGCTGCAGAAGTTGATACGACGAAAGCGAGTAGCAGATACTCACTGGTGTGCTTTACCGCTGTGAACGGGCTCACGGTTAATGTGAGTTGCGGCGCACCCGGACCACTCGCAAGGATGGGCTCACCAGCATCAATGAGTCCATTGCCATCCAAGTCATGTACAATTAGGATTTCAACCAGTTGACTATACCCACCGGTCCCATGAAGTTCGATGGTGATATTGTTAACCGAGAAATCTTCCGCATAGGCGTATAACTCGAGTTGAAGCAAGACATTGGGTGTCACATCATTTGGGACCCAGAGATGATCACCGGGAGAGTTTACGCCCACATCCGCAAGCAGGCTACCCACAATTGTTTTTACAGCCGAAGTATACGGAGGTCCTGGGAGATTGGTAGCCACCATCGATGTTTGCCCAAGGGCACGGATCTGATTCACCCAGAAACCAAAGGTGTCCCCTGCATTGCTAACGGGAAGTAACTGGTAGATGATTAAGAATAGATGGCTCGTCCCTTGGGGAATCGAATGGGTGGTATTCAAAAATAAGATACCATTATCCTGCGCATAGGTCCCCGAGGCAAGAAGGGGCTCGGTGACATTATCATAGATACCATCTTCATTGACATCACGAACCAGATCAACTTCCCCGATGGCCGTTTGATCATTCCCCGTTCCAAAGGCTTTCAATGTAAAATTAATTTGCGCTAAACCTTCTTGAATAGCAGTGATATTGATTTGTAGCATTTCATTGAACGGATCACCATCTGGATCATAGGAGGCATCATGATCGCCCGGAGACAGCCCGCCGATATCTGTATCACCGCCAATGGGATAAAATTCCACATCATCAAAATACACTACACCTGAATCCCAGCCGGGTGTAGTTTGGGCTGTCACGCGCAATTGAATCGTCGCTTGAACACTCCCAGCAGCGGCAGGACCATATACAAAGAGCTCAAACCAGACCGCTACTGGACTCGTCACCGCCGGAGACCACATAGCGCCAACTTGCCCACCGGCCCCATTTTGCCAAATTACACCAATATCGACAAAAAATTCATTAGGGGGTATATTTGGTCCGCCTATCCATACCCAGGCAGAAAGATTGTATGAGGTTCCGACACTAATATTCAGCAGGGTGGATTGACTCCACTCGGCGTGATCACCAGCTTCTGTGGCTAACGGAAGGACGCCTACCGATTCATTGCCGGTATGAGGAAAGGCGGTCGGATACAGCCCTTGAAAGTCATCGAACCCGGAGTCATCAGTTGTCGTAAACGCCCAAAAATCAGGCATAGGCCCCCCAGGAGGCGTTTCAAATCCCGGGTTCCGAACCACAGGTAATGCCGATGCAAAAACTGTCGGTATAAAGAGTGAGATTAAGAAAAGACAAGCTAATAATACTGAACCCACTTTTGTAACCCGAATCGATCTTTTTTGAGAAAGCATTGATTCTAACCCACTAAACGTAGCTGTTTCTCCACGAGGAATGATATTCTCATGTAGCGTATATACTTTAAAAATGATATGTATTTACACGTCGAATTTAGAGCCCTGATTGAAGATCCAAATCACTAGTATTTGACAATGCCTACACGAGTTACAGATAAACTAAAAACCATCGCACCTAGTTTCAGTCAAATAACGACTCAACAATCTCGTTTGGATGCAGTTGTGAAATACGCATGGATACCTGAAACAAGAATTTTTGATAAAAGCTAGTACCCATGAATAATTGGGATAGACAGGAGACGCCAATCTGACAGATCTCCAATTTCAATAACCATCGACAGCCACAAGAGGGGTCTTTTCAGAAAAAAAGCAGAAATTAATTGCGTCGGTCAATTCGCATCTTGCTAAACAACTCTACAAGTTTCGAAATTAACAGAAATAGAAAAAATAAGGGGAGGGGCTTGATAGCCCCAACGAGTGGTGTTTACACGTTAACTCTTCGAATCCGGAAAATAACGACACTGAGAGCAATTACAGCAATCACTAAAAGAATAATTGATGGTAATAGCGCCCAGGTACCATTTATGGGTAGTTGAGGACCCGCAGGGTGGACAGTATAGATTGGATCGTGGGTAATAGCATAGCCACTCCAGTTAGCATAACAGGAGCTGTAATAGTAGGTGCCATATCCCCATTCAATGTCACCAACTGTACCCAGGGCGAAGGGGCCACTTTCGTCATTGAGGGGCATCAGAAAAGCAAAGAGTGGAGTGATTACAGTGCCTACATCATAGGTTTGCCCGTCTTTACCCCAGATATATGTTCCCCCGAAATTAATGGAAGCAAAGAGGTCACTGATATCTCCGAAGAAGAGGCTGTCACCTTCTAGCTCATCTGCATAGGTGAGTTCTTCTGGTTCAATCTCTCCTTCGTCATCTAAAATGATGAACTCAATAGCAGAAAAACTGCTCCAGTAATTAATGGCGAGACTGAGTCCAGTAGCTTCTGGAAGAATATCAAATGTCCCCAGAGTATAGAAGTTTCCAATGAGCTGATCAACTTTAAGAACAGCACTGGTATCAGTTACACTGAACCTGCACACAAACTGAAGGCGTTCGAGGGTGGTAGGAACGCCAACTAAATCATTCCAAAAGGACCCATGCTCGAGGTAGCCATATTCGAATTCAGTGTATAACGATTCGACCGAGATCAGAGTTCCATTGATATCGAGGAACTCCATTCCCCACTCGATCTCACTATTCTCATTTACATGTGGAAGTACAACCTCGCCAATGGTAGCATTGTCAGGATGAAACTGATATTTCATTTCTGATAGACTCAAATCGATGACTTGGAACTCGATTTCTGGGATGTCGTCATCGTCAAAGTCCTCACTTACTGTCAGATAATTAAGGTCCATAAGTCCATTACTGTTTGAATCATTAAAGACTGTCAGGCCACTGTAGTAGTGTTCAATCCAGGTCAATTGATGCGCTGGAAATCCAGGAACTATTGGCACATCGAGGGCCGTTTCAAACATCTCACTGATATCAAATCCAATACCCGTATAACTCCAGCTCCCACTATCAGCCCAGGATTCATTGAGATACTGAGCCCAAAAATATTGAGGCATGAGCAACACGTTATTCGGATCTACAATGGTGCCATTTTCAGCAACCCATTTGAACCCAGTATAAAAGGAGTAATTAACAAACCAAGAGAGATGATAGAGGCTGGAATAGATGAAAACTTCGTCACCTGAATACAGTACCTCTTCTGCTTCCCAATAATCATCCCATGCGTCATCGTCAGTGGGATTACTGGTCAGAAATTGAACAAAGCTTCTGTCAGGATCCAATAGTATCGCCACAAAAAGACTGGAATAATCCCAGTCTTCTTCCCAGGTAAACTCATAGACTTCACTAATCGTGTAAGTAACCCCGTAAATGTCTTCAACGGTTACATTCCAGATTGGCTCAATTTCAGGATACTCAAGATCCTCAGGATAAAGCCAATCATCGCTGGTTTCATTCCACCAACTATACCAAACAAAGACGCCAGGAAGCATTTCCTCATAACCAGAAAATTCTTGTCCAGTAATACTAGTTGGAAGAATTAGAAACTGTGGAAATAATGGTGTGGCCGTCAGGGCTACTAGCAGAGTAGCGATGAGAATCGTATTAGTAATTGGTTTCTTCATTTTCTTATTCTCCGCATCTTGTTGAGCAGAAATTAAATCAAGGTGTAAATCTAACGTATATGATGGTTCTCTGTGAACGAAATATTGTGAATCGAATTACAGACCGGAGCGAGGTAGAAAAATCCAATTCAGGGATAGGACCGTTCAAAAACGTTTAAAATCACCAGTTCTGGCACTCTCTTTTACCAACTGCTATCGACGGACTTTTTGGATTAATTCAATGAGCTTGGTTCGACCAAAATTGCGACGACGAATCAAAGCCTTGCGCTCTAAATTGGTTAACGTAACACTTAGCGTGGATTTGCTCAACCCCGTGATTCGACGAAGTTGATCCTGTACTACGCTCCCACCTTCCTCTTCAAGGCGATTCAGAATGCGGCGCTCCACATTACTGAGAGTAATCACCTGTACTGATGTTCGACTCGTAAGAGCATTATCGTTTCTTTGTTGACTCATAATGTCCTCAAGATGTACAATACGGGCACGAAGACGCACCACCACTAACAGCAATGCCCCTATAAGAAATAACACTGAAACAACGAGGGTAACGCCAATAACGAAAAGCACAAACTGTTGCGCTAAAGGGAATACCGTTATCCAAGTCCAACCCACTAGGACTAAAATTACTAATGCTAATCCTACAAAGAACAAGTCAATACCAAGGTTTCTATCAAGTCTTTGCGCCATGATGAACCCCAAGAACATCCGGTCAGAATTCCATACCCGTTGGCTAGATGAATTGAGCTATATAATTGTAGGCAATGGAATCCTTGAAAAATTCTCAGACTTATTCGCGTTGAAAAGCCCCTGCGTCCCATGGTAAAAATTTCTTGAAATATTGATGGAACCGAAGCCGTCCATAACTGAGGAAAGTACAAATAGCAAATGCTTCCTCCGTATTTGAACACCCGGTGAAGGTATGCGACCACAAAGGTTGGGTACATTTAAAACAGACTATGCCTAATCGGTTCCTATGGGGTTAATTTCCGCGCTAATGATTTTAGGTTACGTTGTATTGATTGTCATCCTTTTGTGGTTTCTGGGACTAGGACGCTCACCCACAAATGTTCAACTTCGCAGTCTTCGTGTGCAAGGAACCGCCATTGGCGTGATAGTGATTATCGGTATTGTGTTGGCAACCTTTCTTGCCCTTCAGTCCAGCATCCCCTAGGAGACAGTTCAACAAATCCGCAAATTGTATTGGAAGGTTTGTTTGGCAAAGAGTTCAAGTGCTGTTCACTAGTTGTGCTGTTATGAGATAATTTCTTGTGGTAGATGAGTACATCGGAATCTAATTTCCTCGTGTGCGATTCTTATCTCAGTTTGTCTGATGAATTATATTTAAGGTTCCTTTGACTGTAAAGGAAACAACAGAGCTGTGGGGGTTGTGAATGGCGTTGGATGAGTTGGATACTGTTGTTGATTGGAATTCTCGTTTGTGAGGGGTGGGTGATTTTATTTGAGTGATATTGAAGTATATTCTCGGTTATGGAAAGAAGTGCAGTGGCATGGCGAAAGAACTATTCAGGTGATTGATGAAGCAGATGGTTGGGGATTTCGGGTTGCTAAAGGAGAATACAGTGTGAAAGAGACATTTTATCATACGATTCAGGCGATTTTCGAAGATGCTGGTAACTGGTTTCTAAAGGATTCGACTCCGTTTTCACCATTATCATCACCGAAGAAAAATCTAAATCGAGCAATAAATCGAATGATTAAAGCCATTCAAAATTTTTCTGATGAAAAACTGTGTGAGGAAATGATGTTTCAATGGGGTGTAAAAACAACGATTGAAGGAGCAATTCAACAGAACCTTTTCCATGCGATAGGGCATTTTAGTCAACTCAGAAATTGGATTGGGCTCCTTCAGCGGATCCAAAAGAAACAACCTAGGAAAACCTATCTTTAGACAGGAAGTCATGTTTTTTATGGTGTGATTCTGATGAATGTGTTTGATGTAATGATGGTTGCATTGCGATTCAATGAAAAGATTAATGCGCGGGACCTTGAGGGTTTAACAGTGATGATGACACCGGATCATACGTTCATAGATAGTTCTGACAAGATTCATCAAGGAAAGGCAGTGATGGAGAAAGGTTGGCAGGACTTTTTCGCTAGTTACCCAGATTATCAGAACATTTTCACCCAGGTCCAAGTTGAGAACGATGTTGTGGTGATGGTGGGATATTCAACATGTTCATATGATCCATTGGATGGACCCGCATTGTGGAGTGCAAAGATTCGTGATTGGCAGGTTTCTGAATGGCGAGTCTATAAAGACACTCCAAAAAATCGAAAGACCCTAGGCATCTGTACGGCACAAGAAAGGATTTCCGGACGTAGGATACAAGCATAATTCACCACCTTTCGTAAACTGGTAAGGAAAGGGTAGGGAGATGCTCATCGGATCTTAAAGGAACGAGAGCGTCTAGTTCTTCCTCGCATATGACGACATGCAAAGAAAACACTTGAAGCGGAACTAGATACCTTCAGCTCATCGAGGGAAATTCTTCTGTTTGAGTGGATGCCCCTGTTGTTTGATGTTTAATCGAGTAATTTTGGGAAACTGCAGTTTACCTTGGTGTTTGAGATAGAAGAGCACCATGATGATGGAGATGACAATTCCAGTAACAACAACGAGGAGCGCGTGAATGCCGGGAGCACCCCAAGTAGGTGGAAGGGGAAATTGGGCTTCGATAATCCGACAGTAGGTGATATAGAGTTGGGCGTCGGGTTTTCCGGGTAATTCAGTTATTTGCCAGTGGATGCGATAGTGATGATAGGTATTGGTGAGATTGGAAAGGGAGAGAGTGACATTAGTATAAGGAGGCCAGTAGCCAGGGGTTTCATTGTTGTAGGGATGAAGGTATGTAAGGCAGGGAAGTGTACCATTGGGGAGTGGCGTGTCGGAACTGATACTGGCGTTGAGGCCATAAAGGAGGATAAGAGCGGAAGGACCAGTTGCACGACTCCGGAAGTGAACTGTGACATAACTGATGTCTAGGGGAGTGAAGTCTTGCCAAAGCATGATCGTATGTGCTTGGTTGGTACGAGCGGGTTGGACGAACAGAGTGTCAGCATCACCGTCGTTCTCGGTGTCGTTGATGACGCGGTATTGTTCTTTGGGGCCATTGGTATCTCCAGTAAAGTGCCAGACAGTGGGTTTCGAGGCATTATGGTCATTGCCCTCCCAACCACCAGGTTCAGTTTCCGTAAAATTCCAATTGGTTACCAGATCGACGGGAACGAGAATCTGATTGGTGGACCCCAAGACTGGATTGTATTGGGTTATAGGGGAGAGTGAGGTTCCTGCAAGTAACCCGATTAGTATTAGACATAATGTAAGGGATTTTTTCATTCCATTCCACCCGCTGGAGGTGATAGCTCACCTCTGGAATTCACACTGTAGGATTCTTTCAATTAGTTAAAGAAGGCATTGGTTCGGTTGACAAAATACCTTCGCGCTTGAGAGATCCTAACAATGCCTTGAAGTTCAAACACTAATAATTCTCGAAGATGTGAACGATAATGGTCTTTGGGCAAATCAGGGCCCACTATGAGCTACACTTGATAGCGTGGACACCAAGGTGTCTGCTAACACATGAGTTTGAAGCGGGCAGGGAAATGATTAATTTTAGTTGACGGTGATTAGAGGAGAGAACAACTGTACGGAGATGTTTGCATTGAAAGATGAATCTGGCGGTGAGCAAAAAAGTCAGAGCGCATCTAGGCTGGTGATGCTGGGAGCGGTGTTGCTATTTGTCGTGATAATTCCATTGCTTACCCTTTGGACAGGAAAATGGGTGGATGGAATATTGGGGTTGCCAGCATTTCCGCCGTTTCCGTTCAATCTCATTGTCGGACCCATAGTATTCATCAGCGGGGGATTGCTGGCCTGGGGATCGATTTTTCAGTTGTCCCGAACCGGGAAAGGGTTGCCGTGGGGTGATGTTGATGAGGCAGCACAATCAACCCAGTTAGTAACCACAGGCGTGTACGCGTATACGCGCAATCCCATGATTCTCGGCTTGTTAATCGTGCTCAGTGGGATAGGGTGGTTTGTGCAATCTCTAACGACGATTTTTCTCATCCCAGTTGTGATGTTTATTCTCCTCTGGGTGTGGCTGAAACGCCGGGAAGAACCCAAGCTGGAACAGCGATTTGGAGAAGCATATCGGGCCTATAAAGCGCAGACACCGCTCATTCTTCCACGCCTGTGGCGACGAAAAAAGAAAACAGAGAAACCACAAACCTAACGACAGTTATCCCACCCTGATAGCCGTTCCAGATTATGCAATAACCATTGTATTCTGCCAAAAAGTGTCACAATAACCTGCAAAAGTGTCAGAATAAAACGAGTCCTCCTGTTTCATGCGCATTTTAATTGCTGCACAGATGCTGCTTTCCCTGAAAACTTCGGTTGTCAAGACAATTGCCCAACGGTTCCCGTGAACAACCATTACTGAAGGCGAGCTTATAATATTCTCAGGCTCCTCTGTTGCTACCAATAGGACCAGGATGAAAATCTCGTTTTCTCTGATGAATTACTATCTTCAATAAACGAGAGGATTGAAAGACGACTGGGAAAGAATTACCGTTGGAAACCTTGGACCTGGCATTTTATCGCAAACCCTCTGCGCATGCCAGATTCCTTTTGGAGGAGAAGAGAATGCGGTTAACGCGTTTTGCCATAAATGATTCCAGAAAAAACCGCGGAATCCCTTATCCATATGGGGTAGAGCAGGTTGCGGTATTCCCAAGCCAGACCATGGATTGACCTATAGTAGTGGTGTTTGCGTTTGTTGGATACCGATTTCCCCTCAATAATATCCGAATTCTGGATAAATCCATAGCGGCACTAGAGATAAATTGTCAAACAACTATCGAAATGACAGATTTACAGTTTTTAAGAGATAATAGG
>CAYFXY010000024.1:26152-31215 GCA_964347205.1 uncultured archaeon | reverse complement strand
GTGGACCCGGGTTCGAATCCCGGTCAGGGCACCACTCCCACCTTGCGGGAGTAGTCAAGCCTGGTCAAAGATGCAGGACTTAGGATCCTGTCGCGTAGGCGTTCCTGGGTTCAAAAGCTGTTTAAACGTGATTTGAATGGTGGAGATTCCCAGCTCCCGCACCACTATTCTTTTTTTGGGGGTCTGAACCAGAGGTTTCTTTAAGTAGGATTTGGAATATGGAAGGCTGGTGGTCTGTGCGTGACGATGAAGCCGGTTGGCGATTTGCTCTTGGAGATGAAGAAGCGCTATGATAAGGAGAGTGCGGGCTGGCGGGTGTTATCGGGTGCGGCAGACCATGGATTGTATGATACGTTTGTGTTGCATCGGGTCCGGTTGTGGCAGATGAAGACCGCACCGGTGAATCCCTTTGAGGTGATCGGGGTCGGGACGACGCATCGTCGGGTGGACGAGGGGTTGCATAATCGGATTATGCAAGAGGGGAAGCCCTTTCTGTTTCAAATCGCAGCGCCGCAACGGAAGGGGATTGTGGTGGCGCAGGGGATTCAGCGGTATTCGGATGAGAGTGCGGTCCGGTTGCGGTCAGTGATGTCGGATCGGCAGGAGCGCTTGGATCGGGAGTTAGAAACAGCGGTGCGGTCGTTGAGTTTGAAGCGGTTCCCGGAACGGCATGCGATGTACGGGTAACTGTTCGGTGGGCAAAAGAGAGGAAATGGCGCCGAGGAGCGGATTCGAACCGCTGACCTAGAGGTTAACAGCGTCGGACTGAAATCCCCGGGGGGTTTTCAGGCTCCCGCTCTAACCAGGCTGAGCCACCTCGGCATGTGTGATTGGGTGATTTTCCTTGCTCATTTTAAACTTTTTCTCCTCTGTAATTTCTAAAAAAAGGGGTAAACGCGCTTTTGGGGTGGGGCTAGTCGGTGGCATCGGGTCCGAGGGGGCGCCATAATTCGAGGGCGCGTCGGCGTTTCATGGCGCGGCGTTGGGTGTTGAGGTAGCGGTTTACCGTGGAATGTTCAGCACCCTGGAGGAGTCGGATAATGGCTGTGACGGCGATTTGTTGGTTGTCGACTTCGCCGATGACCCCGATGGTGTTGCCCATCACGGCGACATAGGTGTCGGTGAGGGCTTCGATGTTGCGTCGGGTCTTTCCGCCTTGACCAATAACGCGGCCTTTTAGTCGACGGATCTGATTGTGGGTGCTTCCAAATTCTTCCAAGTTGATAAGGCGCAGATATATATCGTCGTCGAGCAGGATGAAGGCCCGTTGGGGGCTAAATCCGCGACCAATGGCTTGCACGATATCTCGGGCTTTCCACACGGCAAGGGGATCTTCACTGTCGGCGGTGGATTCGATAATCACGAGACCATCGGTGCTATCGATGGTTAGTTCCACATTCGCGGTCTTTTCTAATTGGCGTTTGATGGCGCCATCTGGACCGATGAGGACCGCGATGCGGGATTTGGGGATCCGTAAACGGGCATCAGCTTTCATTTGTAGTCACCTTGACGAATGGCCGCAATGGTTTCAGCCAAATCCAGTTGGGGGATGTCGAAGTTCGTAAAATAGGCTAGAATGTTTCGGAGATCCCGTTCAAAGAACATTTCACTGTGGGGGTGATCTAAGACGACCGCTTGTGAGATGTCAATGAAAACAGGACCGTCCCATAACATGATGTTGTATTCACTGAGATCGGCGTGGACTAAACTGGCGTCATGATAGAGTTTGGAGACCCCTTCCAAGATGGTGGTCCGGGTTTGTTCGGGGTCTTCTGGGGCATGCTTTTGCATGGTGGGGGCGGGTAATCCATCTTCGCCAATGAATTCCATGACCAGGATGTTTCGTTGGACGTGAATAGGTTGAGGGACTCGCACACCTGCGCTTTGAGCGCGTTGGAGATTTTTGAATTCCTTCGATGCCCAGGCGGTGATCAGGCCACTGCGCGCCTTGGGAATCCGGGTGAACCGGGGGTCGCCTTCCAGATAGAGCGTTATGCGTTTAAAGTTGAAGGTGGCAATTCGGTAGATTTTGATGGCGACATCGGTGCCATCGGGTTGTAAGGCCCAATACACGTTCGCCTCTTTACCGGTGGAAATGACGCCGTTTATCTCGTCGAGGATCTGTCTATTAAACATCTGATACAGGGTCAGCAAGGTTTTGGTGTCAAAGACGGATTCGATCACTTGGCGGTCTTCGGAGCGCTTAATGCGCATTCGGGCTTTGTCCAGGCGTTCTTCTAAACGATCGAGTTTATCGGGCACGAGATTTCACCTTCTTTTAGATGACGCATCGCTCATCGAGTGTGGGTGTTAGCCGGTGGTAGCGCCAATCCGCACTTGATAAAGTTTGTTATCCTTTGGTCTAACAGATTATTTTCTCTGTCTGAAGCGTTGTGCGGTGAGGTTGAGGGCTTGTTCATAGCCGTGGATTAGCATTCCAACCACCGTGGACGTGGGGAGCAGGGCAGGATCAAAACTTACCTGTTGGTTAATCAAGGGGGCGAAAGCCGGCGAGACTTGTCCATGGGCGAAGCCACCTACGAAGACCACGGGCTTAGGTTCTTTTTGCAGAGTTTGGGCTAATTGTAGTGGGCTTTGGGGGGTGCCCTCAGGGCTGAGAAGTATTGTTGTAGTAGGGTGCAGCTCTTGGAGATAAGTCTCTAAGGTGCCAGGACGGATTTGGAGTAGGGCTTCGCCTTGAGTTGGGACGCGGTGATGCACGAGTAATTGTTCTATGAGACCAACGAATCGCGGCGTTCGACGGGGTAACCGGGTTCCTGGTTTAATTGTAATGATTTTGCCTTCGTAGGTGTGAAGAAAGACATCCAGTTGCTGTTCTCGGGCTAACACGCTATCTAAGGCCGTAAGCAGGCTGCGATGTGCGATGTCCGGTCGTCCACGTTTCTCGGCATCCGGTAATTGGTGAAGGGCGTTTGCGTGAAAGCTTTCATCCAGCAACATTGTTTCGGGCGTTTTTCCTCGTAGCTGTGCGCTGGAAAGGATGGTGGGGTTGTTTACGATTTCGGTCGGGATTAATTCTAACCCAGTCTCCAGAAGTCCAAGAATTAACATGATAAGTATCTTCTTCACTGACGGGTAAAAAACACCCCGCTTCGGGGCTGGCTATTCAATTTTCAGGTATCCGCGTCTTTCGAGCCAATTAGCTTCGCCCTGGGAATATCGCCAAATAATGTCACCGCGCTTATCTGTTTGGAAATCCCAGGGGGCCACGAGGACGACGTCTCCTTCTCGAATCCATACCCGTTTTTTCAGGGTGCCACGGATTCGGCAGAGTCGGGCTTTCCCATCAGCGCATTTTACTCGAACACGATCATATCCCAGCAATTGGACGGCGATACCTAAGACTTCGCCTTCACGGGGAATCCGAACACGAATGACTTCGCCATCTTGTCTGGACTGACCCTTGAGTCGGCGACCGCCCCTACCTGATTTTCCTTTTTTACGTGGTTTAGACATGATCATGCTCCTTATGCAGATGGGCTACAACAGGAAGACCCCTATTTAAAATTGTGCACTCGGGAGCTGGGCATGCAAATCATTTTTTTTCGGCTAAAAGGATCAACCGGTTTTTCCATTCGAGTACCGAAATCATGGTGCCAATCACTAATTTTTGGGTCGGGCGGGGAAGATCGTAAATGGAATAATCTTCTTGGCTCATCAATTGGACCATATCACCCTCAACTGAGATTACCTGAAACGTGTGAACTTCATCATTGAGTAATTCAGCATCGATTTCTGAGAGGTCTTTGGGGCTCAATGTTTGGCGTTGTTCTGATTCGAGGTTGGTGAGAATGTATTTGCCGTTGCGTAAACCAGTAATCATGTAGGGACCTTGTTTATATGATATTACATCGCCAACCTGATAGAGGGGGAACCGCAACGAATAGGTATCTCGGTGGAGGGTTTTCCCCTCCCGTGTTCGACCCGCAACCTTGCTGGAAACACGAAGGGTTAGGCCAAATTGCTCAGATAAACCTTTGGCGAGGCTGCGACAGAACCGGCTTGATATGCATTTAACATCAAATCCCCCACGGGTTTCCGAAAATTTCAGGGCTGAGGGTGGCAATTCGGAATTAGTCAGCCGGTTAGACAGATACTCAGCGATTTGATCTCCGTGTTCGGGAGTAAGTTTTCCCGTAGCGGAGCGGATTTGTAGGGTGGCTTCAAAATATCCCCCAGCAGTTTGTTTACATTGAATGCATAAGGTCGAGGTAATGGGAATGGAAAGGACTTGCTGTTCTTCATAGGGGTATTCCTTTGCGGTGGCCGTGATTTGGGCTTGAATTTCTTTGGCTTTCGCGAGGGGTTCCACAGGGAGTTCAGGTACCTGAACGTCGAAGGTCGCGGGTTGGCTAGGGCTAAAGAGTGGATCAAGGAGGCCGCAAACCAGATCATATAGGTGGGCTTCTTCGGACTGGTGACCTTGATGGACCCATTGTCTTCCGAGATAGTAGGCATGGCAGCGAGAACAGATCTTTGCTTGCGGCGTACGACGTAGGGTAATCAAGGGATGTTGATCAAAATAGCAGGTGGTGCAAAAGCCTTCCACAAATGGTCGCGTTTTTGTCGGGGCTTGACCACATTTTGGACACTGGAGCGTCATGGTTTCTCATTTCGTTACGACTACTTGTGCATGCGGAACATTTTGGATGCGAATGATGCCCCGCTCATGAATCAGGTGCGCTTTCAACGCCTCGCTGACAATGCGTTCGCCCACAATATTGGCGATTGTCGCCTTACCCATTGCAGCGATTCCTTCTTCAATCGGGACGAGCTTGCCTTTATAGAAATTTTCACTAATGTGAATGCAGCGATCCCCCTCTTCAAAGGATTGACCAATGAGATCATAATCGCAGATAGCGACGATGTATTCGCCTTCACGACGCATCTGATTGAGATAGACTTGCATTGGCATCAGCTCTTTGCTTGGGGTTCTAGCCTTTCAATGGGGTCCGGCCACCACAGGCGCTACATACGAGCATGAGAAGGCGGTCTTCTCGGCGAATCTCCGTGTCGGGACGATGACATACAGGACATACAAC
>CAYFXY010000024.1:24594-26142 GCA_964347205.1 uncultured archaeon | reverse complement strand
ACGAATTCTTCGGTGTATTTTTCAACCAATTCCTCGAGGACCCTGGAAGGAAATCGTCCATTAAAAATGGCCTGTGTCCCCCGGAATTCACCGGCGGTGGCCATCTCATGGGCGAGATAGCGGATAAAGTGCTTGGGGTCACGTCGCAGTGTGTCAGTTAAGTCCTTGAAGTTTCGAATCACCGTTCGGGTGCCTTGAATAAAGGAATCGACCTTGGGCACCTGAAATCGGGGTTGTTCAAATACCTCGGGCGGAATCTGATCTCGGGCGCGATGTAATAGTGCCGCATAGTCGTCAGCTTTCGGAGCTTTTGCCACTGATTTTGCTTTAGGCTTGGCCGTTTTTGGTTTGGCTTTGGGTTTGGCTTTGGGTTTAGCTTTCGTTGGCCTCTTGGGTTTTGGAGTCTTTGCAGTAGATTTTGGTTTCTTTGCTTTCGTGGATTTTTTCGTCGGTTTTTGTGTCACAGATATTCGCCTCACATTATACATTCAAATCATGGATTTGCAGCTTGATAAACCATCTGTTTTACGCAAATGAACCTTTAGGATTAGGTTCTTGCTGGAATTTAGAAGGCTTAAAGGTTAGTGTGGCTGACATTCCTCTGGCAAAAAAGGATTTGGTTTCCCTTAAGATTTCTTATACCGATGAATTTCAGGTTCATAGACCAAGCCTTCACTGAGCAAATCAATGAGAATTTGCTCCACTATTTCCTCCTTGCCATCACCTGCAACATCAAGTATTTGCTCAAAGCGGGCTCCCCCTTCTGAATCCAGTTTTTCAATAGTTTGGAGTACAATACGTCGAAGTTCTGGAGTTGGTGCGAGTGTCTCCTCTTCACTGGGTTGTTCCAAGGTAGCAGTTGCGGTGTGCCATACCCCGGGTTCTAATTCCATTTGTTTGGACGCTTGTTTAACCTCTTCAGTTTCAGGCAAGGTGGAACTCCCGATATTAAAGCGGGGTTCCACTTTGTGGGGACTGGCACGGGAGATGGCAAGTTCCATGAGTCTGACGGTTTCCCAATTGGGGTCTTCTAATTGGCGTACGAGTTCGCCGTTAATGTAGGTTTCCCCTTGAAAGCTTCGAACCCGACCCACAACCAACACTAGATTTCCTACCTCAATTTGTGCTAGCCGCGCTGCTAACTCGCCCCACATCTTCACACGAATCACTCCGGTGCCATCATCCAAGGTTAGGGTGGCAAAACCCCGGCCCTCTTCGTCAAGTCGTTCTTGTGTGGCTTGGTATCGGTCGACAACTGTTCCCATTACGTTCACTCGGCTTACTTGACCCAGAAACGTTTCAACGGCTACGACGTTACCTTGATCATTTGCGATTAACTCACCATCTTGGATGTCTTGAATAGCGACCTTTGCGGCGGTGGCGCGTTTCGCAAACATGCCTACTTGATCTCCAATCTTTACCCATCTTTACCTGGTTGCCTTCAAAAAACTTCTTTCCTGGCTCAAAAATTAACGGATTCGGAAAAACCATGTGAAAAAAGACTTAGAGTCCCGATTGGGTTGTTTTTTCCGGCCACACTGTTCTGAC
>CAYFXY010000024.1:5450-24567 GCA_964347205.1 uncultured archaeon | reverse complement strand
GGCCGGAATTAGACAGCCCTCATCATGGAGCAGTTCGAGCGCGTTGGCGATTTCGAATTTGCGTTTCGCCCCGAATTTTTCGATCGAGGCTACAAACAGCTGTGGGAGGTAGATGTGTCCTTTGTCATCAGCAAGCTTTTGGGCTAAATCGAAGATTTTTCGGGCAAAACCTCGCGATGGGAGTTTTGCACATTCGTAGGCCAGCAGTAATTCGCCATGGAAGCTCTGCTCAACAATTTCTGTCGCCTTATCGAATACATCGATCCGCCCATCAAAATCCGTTAGATCTGCTTCAAATCGGGCTTGAAATTCAGTGGTAAATTGCGCTAAGGACTGAGTTAGCACTTCGCTGGGTGATGCATCGAGAATAAGGACGCTTATGATGTTCGTTCCTTCGTGTAGACTAAGGTGTAAATCTTTGTAGTGAATGTCACGGAGTTGAGATTCTCGATCCAGTTCACCGGAAACTTCGCTGTAAAAGGCATTCACCGCTGAGATAAAGCCAGAAAGCAGGGTACTTTGCATCTCTCCCCCTGAAAAATCGTAGGTAAAAATGGGCAGGCCGGTTGTCGCATACATGACAAAGAGCGCACGCAGATCCATTAATCCCATCATGCGCTGCGCCCATTCTCCCGCACTTTGTTCTAAGGCGTGTTGCCGGGCTAATTTTTTCGGGCGAACCCGTTTTGCATAATAAGTCCAGGCCGCGATTATAATGACAATGAACAGGATGATGAAAGGAAGTAAGGCGATAAGGAGGTGAGCCCACCAGGGGATGCTGGGAATAGGCAAAATTGTCTGCGAGGCGGTATCTGATAAAGGTGCAATTTCCCGGCTACCATTGTACACGCCGGAAGCCCATAGGTTGGGGCCATCATTATTATTTGACCAGAATTCTGGTGAATAGGAAGGCAACTGCACCAAGACAATGTGTGTGCCCAGTATGTCTGTGGTCACGATTTGGGAGAGGAGCATCTGATCAGTGCCATTAGCATAATGAATCCACACATTAACACCAATAGCGGCGCTCGCAATAGGTGTGGCGTTCGCAAACGTCAATGTGATCATGACGGCGGCTTCCGTTCCTTCTAAAACCTGCTCTTGGAGCTCGACGGTTAAAATCGGAGTATGTTTGAGAAGCACTTCTAGGTTCAAACTCAGAGTTTGGTTTTGATGATCGATTTGCTGCGCATACACTGTTAGCGGATAGGTTGCTGCGGAGACATCGGTTAGATTCAAGATTAATTGATACCGACCATTTCCCACATAGACGAGATTATGAATTATACTTTGAAAGACAGTCCAGACCGTGGCACCACTAATTTCTTGATTGTTACTCGTATCCCAAAAAGTTACGTTTAAAATCAGAAGTTCATCTTCATATTCGCTGGGGGCATAGTTGCCATCTTGAGGTGTCAGGGATGTTGCCCAGACTAAATGAAATGTTTCTGCAAAGGATTGGACATCATAATTTTCAACGCTGATATTGAAATTAATCGTCCACCACCCAACGGGAGATCCTGTGGTAAGGCAACGAATCGTGTAAGTGCCATCTAAATTATCAGTAAAGTTGATTGTCGACCAGTTACCGAGCACGACAGCGCCAACTAATCCTTGTGCGGACAAATCTTCATAAGTGACACGCACTTGAAAATCAGAGTCATAAATGACTGGCGAGGCTGAAAGGATTTGGACTGTGATGGTGCTCGGACGAATGAGGACATCCACCCAAGTTTCAAAAATCTGGTTATTATAACCCGCACGCGAGACGGTGAGGGTGATATTGAAGGCGGCTGAGCTTCCACTCACATTCAGCCGAAATTGCACCTGATATGTCCCATTGAGTAAATCAAAGAGTATGAATTGTGAGAAGGTGGACTCGTTGAGCAGACAGGCGATGCTGGCCCCTGTGATCCCCGTGCCATCCGATTGTTTGCGATAAGTCACAGTGACGTTAAACGCGTCCCCACCACTTACACTGGCGGGCGCACTCCCAGTAATTGTGGTGGGTTCACCTTGCACAGTAAGTGTCACCAATAAGGTGGCATTTTGATAATACATACCGGGCCTTGAAGCATTTACCAAAAGGTTGTGTGTGCCCACATCAAGAACTGTTCCATCTAACAGCACCGAATAATTTCCGCCCCCTTCCTCAGATAGCCAGCTAAAGAAGCTTGAACCGGTAATATTCACAAGTGCCGTTGTAATCCCGCCATCTCCCGGCGGTGTTAACACTGAGTAGTTGACTTCTAAGGTAACCGTTTCAGTGTAATTTATCGTGAGCGAGGTCCAGTTTGCCGCGAGTTGGGTTTTTGACCATAGCGTAAGCGTCACCGAGGTCGTTGCTGGTGAATACCCTGTTCGGTCAGCCATCACTGATCCGGTGTGTATGCCTCGACCTAACCCCATGGTACCGGTATTTATTGTACTTTCATAGTACCCAGAACCAACATCATTGAGCAGATAAGGAATCCCCCCAAAGGTGACATTCACCTCATCAGCATTAGGAATTCCTACGCTGTTATAGGTATCCTCATAGTATACGCGGATAAGGACATTATCACCAATCAGACTGGTATAGGTATCGGGATCGCCGGACACACTGGTCGGATAGACCAATTCGACACTACTAACTCCTACCCCGCTATGATAGCTATTGTTCCAGACAACTTCACAACGCATGGTTTCATTACTGATTGGATATGGTGCAGGGATGAAAAATGGGAACATGAGGAATCCCCCACCATCCGGAGTTTGAAGCCATTCATTGAGCGATGTGTTCATTTCATTATAGGGGTTAAACCGTCCTAGCCCATCTGTGAAAGTCGAAACTTGGGTGGTTACAAACAGCGTGTCGGTAATATTGACTTCGGTTCCCGTAACGTCAGTGGCGCCACGCCAAATGGTCGGGGTTTGTAAATAATTGGAATCAGTCGAAACAACACGCCACAGGGTTCCATGTCCAGCGCCTTCTAATTCATCCAGGAACAGCCACCCTGGCACACCAGGAGTGGTGCTGTTATCCTCGAATTGGGTATAGAATTTCGGTGTAGTTCCATTAAGAAGTGCTTGAATCTCCCAATAAGCAGGCAATGAGAAGTTGATTGTTCGACTATTACTATCAGCATTTACATTTGGAAAGGTGATAGACGTCGTTATATTCCATAATGTGGTTGAAATCTGATAATCAGCTAAGAACTCAGTTACACCGACCAGATTGCGGTAAAAGAAAGCCACATAAGTATAATCGAAAGTAATTGGCCATGTTGCCGTGACATTGAAGAGTGTATTACTGCTTGAGGCAATGAAGTTTGATGCCCACCATCCCGCATTTCCCACGGTATCAGTAACTACTGATCCATTTACTTGCATTGAAACTTGGCTGGGTGCTGGTGAAAAACCCATGGGAATTAGTGATGCATTTACAAAATAGTCAACACCGACAAAAGTCCAATCGGTGGTCCACCGCCAAGCGTATCCGTTATCACCATTTCCAGCATCTGTTCGATATTGCCAAGATGGAGTAGCTCCGGATTCAGGAACTAAAACGACGAAATAATAGTTGTTGTATGTGGTTGAGGTATTAAGGAAGACTGGGGGTACCCACGTGGCATTTATCCAACCATCAAAAGTGTCGGTCTGGTCTCCTAAATCAAAGTATTTCCTCGTTGACCACAAGTTATCAGGTTTTGGTCGCCCGCTTTCGACGGTTGCATTGAAGATGCTGACATATAGATCATCTAACCCGTTTAATAGGTCAAAGAAACCCGCTTCGACTCGAACCATGACGCTGTAAAGATAACAAGAATTGGTGATTCGAAAACTCATAGCTGCTCGGATATTATGGCTCCCATCGATGACTGAATCATTCGTTTCAATATCCAAAACGATGGGTCTAGCAGAAATACTGGTAAAAGAAGCATTGAATGTGATATCCCAATCTAATGGTAATGTTACTGAGAAATCGTTTGAATCATTGGTCGAGGTTGGAGTACCTAGTGTTTTGTTATAGGTGGCTAATACTGCCGTAGTACCACCAAATCCAGAGTATCTTCCTACAGGTTCACCTGCGTAAGGGGGAGGGGGGGAAGCTTGTGGTGTAAATGCCTTTGAATTCGTCTCATCTGTTATTGGTAAATTTGGCATACTAATTAAACAAGGAAGGAGGAGGACGACGATGAGGGCGACTATTCTCGAAGCACATCGAGTCACCGCAATTTCACCAATTAGCTTACTTTGTAACCCGCTACCTCAACTAGGACGATTCGGGGAGAACTTTTAGTTCTTTCTTTAACTAAATGCTTTTCGAAATGCTTCTGCGATTTTCTCACTGACCCAAGCCAGTATTAAGTCGGGTTTATTGGTGAGACACAGCTAAATAGAACATGGAACGAACAAAATGTAGCCTGAAGGGATATGCGATGATTAGCTTTGAGGAATTCAAGAAGCTTGATTTTCGGGTTGCGACCGTCATCGAATCGGAAAAGATACCGGGGACTAAAAATCTCCTGAAACTCCAAATCGATTTGGGTGACCTCGGCAAGCGTCAAATCGTAACGGGGCTTGCCCAATACTATCCCGCTGAATCCTTGGTGGGAAAGCAACTTGTCATCCTGGTGAATCTAAAACCAGCGGTGTTTCGGGGAGAGAAATCTGAGGGGATGCTCCTTGCGGCGGAAGTTGGGAAGCAGGGAGATCCAGAGTATCAAGTGGTCATTGTAATTCCTGAGCGAGAATTACCACCGGGGACCCCGGTTCATTAAGGTCAGACCCGTGGTCTACACGAACATATCATGTGCACCGCGCTCGGTCTCCCGTTCCTTTTGGCGTTCAAGTAATTGCTTAATTTCTTTCTCGATGGTTTCTGCATCTGCCATTAGCTCATCTGTGCTGATATTCTGGTCGTAAAGTTGGTTGAACACATCGATCGCCACACTTGCAGCTCGGGGGTCAGGCCGTCCGCGCTCAGCGTAAGGAAGGATGGTGATGGCGGGGAAATTCCGGATTTCGTAATTTGCTAATAAGAGGGCGAGGGGACCGTAAATACCTCGACCCGATTCTAAAATGGGAAGCTCGAATTGATGGGCCTTCTCCTTATAGGCAGAAGTGATGACGGCACGGAATCGGTCATCCCCTTCAGCGAATTGCATGTCCAACCCTCCAAGAAGTAGTGCTTCTTTGAATCCCATGTCCACACTCCAATTGGCTATGGTTTCAGTGAAAGGTGCCCACTCCACACGATGGGGTTGCAGCCGGGTAAACAAGAGAATAAAGCGGTCATCGTATTCATACAATTCGATGGGCATAAGTAGACGATCGCGTCCGATGAAAACATGGGGGGGAACCAAAGGGCTCATAATGCACCCAATTGGTCGAGCCGTATCTTGTGCGGTTAGATGGCGAAGGACAATATATCCGGTTTCACCCAAAGCGCTGTGAAATCCTGAAACGAGAGTCTTCCCCTTTAACTTGATATCTGGTTCGAGTAAAATGATTTGAATTTCTTCAGAATATTCCATAGATTCGCCTTCTTCACGTGATGGCTGTAGCAGGACCACACCCGGTTTTAAATTTTCTTCCCTGATTAGAGGACCTATTCAATTCTCACAGCTTCATCTGCTCTTCGAAATACATTTATGCGTAAGCTGGAATTGACGTGAATATAAAACTCCCGCCAAAAACATCCAAGTTGTGTGGGCAGGGGCCTACAAGATAGTGACTGAACTCCATTTTCTGGGTGGCTGTAAAACCATAGGTAGCTCCGCCTACATGGTAAAAGAAAAGGATACCTCAATTCTTTGTGATTTTGGCGCGTCGTTTAATGGCCATCCCACCTTCCCCCAAATGCACAGACCTCGGAATCTTCATGTGGCCCTAAGCCATGCCCATCTCGACCACAGTGGCGGACTTCCACTCCTCTTTGCCAGCGGAAACGCTCCCGTTTACATGACAGCCATCACCCGTGACATTATCCGTATCCTCCTCAAAGACATGCTGCGACTCAGCCAATATTATTTACCCTATGAAAAAACGGAAATCGACAAATTATTCCGCCGCATCAAAATCATCGATTACAACGAACCTATCAAACTCAAAAATGATATAACGATAAAATTCCATGATGCTGGGCATATCCCCGGAAGTGCAGCGATTCAAATCCAAACCTCTACCCATAATGTTCTCTATACTGGCGACATCAACACCATCGATACCCAGTTGCTAAAAGCCGCTCGGGTTCCTTCAAAATCTCCTGACACCCTCATTTTAGAAAGCACCTATGCTCTCACAGCTCATGAAGAACGCCAAACCATTGAAGAAGACTTTATCGAAACTACAGATTCAATTATCGATAATGGCGGCACTGTTCTAATACCCGCTTTTGCGGTTGCGCGTGCTCAAGAAATCCTTTGCATCTTTGAACGCTATCGTGTCTCATATCCCATTTATCTTGATGGTATGGCCCGCGAAGCGGCTCGAATCTTTCTTCGTCATCCTCGCTTTTTTCGTAATTACAAACTTTTAAAACGTGCCCTCAATAACGCACACTGGATACAAAATCGCCGCCAACGTGAAGGATTAACGAAGAATCCTGGAGTGATTGTCGCACCTGCAGGAATGCTCCGTGGTGGAACTGCGGCAATGTATCTAAGTGAACTCATGCATGACCCCAAAAATGCTATTCTCCTTGTGGGGTATCAAATTCCTGGTACTCCTGGACGCGAACTTCTCGAAAACGGATCCTACGATAATGGGAGTGGGATGAAACGTGTGAAAGCGAAATTTGAGCTTTTCGATTTCTCGTCTCATGCAGGCCAAACCCAACTCTTGACACTCGGAAGTTCCCTTACAAATTTAGAACAGCTCTTTACAGTTCATGGCGAAGGAGAAGCCTGCGAATATTTAGCGAAGACTTTGCGCAAACAGTATAGCATAAATGCTCGTGTTGCAGAGACAGGACAACGCATTGCACTTGAATGAATAATGGTGAATAACATATGGCAGAAGAAATGCCCGTCATTTCGGGGGATCGAAGCACCATAACAATTAACCTGATTACATCTATGATTGCTGCTGGGCTTCTTGGAATAATTGTATATCTTTCTGGAAGTCGGCTGTATGCTGAGCCCATTCCTGAATCCGTGTATGGGTTCTGGGGCGCGGTTAGCCACGGTTGGAGCTACATTTGTTGTTCTTCTCTTGAAATACGGAAGAGAACGGTTTCTTCGCTATCTTTTGATTGGGGCATTTAGTTTCATTAGTTTAGTGATAGTCGTTTACTTTGGGTACATGTTTCTGATTGTATTCCAGGTGGTAGATCCGTTCCTCGCTATGATGATACTAATCGCTTTCGTTTTGACATCTGGGCTGGCCTTTGTAATTGTCGATGCGGATAACCGACTCAAGAATGCCGGGTTAACTGTCTTCGGCGCTGCTGTTGGTGCCTTTTTGGGAGTAGTGCTCCCAGTCTGGACTAGTGTTCTCCTCTTATTGGGTCTGGCCATCTATGACTATGTCTCTGTGAAGCGAGGACCGATTCGAAAAATTGTTGAATTAACGGAAGATGACCCTGATAAAATTGGCGCGCTAGCAGTATCCAGTGCCGAGTGGGATATAGGGCTTGGGGATGTTGCCTTTTATGGGATGATGACGGTTCTTGCAGTCGTCAATTTTGGATTTGTGTCCTCTATTCTTACTGCTATCGGAATTATTGTAGGGTTTCTTATTACCCTCAAACTACTTGAAAAACGAAGAATTATGGCTGGGCTTCCTATCCCTGTGAGTTTGGGCCTGCTTGGTCTAGTTATCGGTTTTGTGATTCGTTGGTTCCTACCCTTCATTCCTTAATGTAGCTAAAAAAGACTCCTTCTATGTGTGGCTTTACACATCGCTAATCGGGAGTTTCATAGCTGCGAGAAGCCGTTCAGCGGTCGCGGGATCCGTTTTGTAGGTATAAAGATAACTTGGCGTACGCAACTTGAGCTTAACGGTGTCTTGCAGTCGCTTAACCCGGCATTCACTTGCCCGCTGGATAATTTCTAAGAATTCTTCTTCACTCTGGATTTCACGAGGCATCGCAAACCACCATGTGGGTTGGCTACGAGGCTGAATCACAACTTAAAAGCATTGTGATACTCCAGCCCCTTGTTGAACTCGTCTCGTCAGCAACGTATGTTTGGTGGGCCGGGCGTGAATTGAACACGCGACCTCCGCCGTTTCCTCGCGTCCAGTTAAGCAGGCTGGACTCTGTGAGAGCGGCGTCATACCACTAGACTACCGGCCCTGCGAGGTGTACGACTACCTTGAGAGTTCACGCCGTTTGGGTCTAAGATTCTTACGACGACAGCGGCGACACTTGGTTGCCTTGAAAGGATTCTTCGCTCCACAATCACGACAAATAGTGACGTAGAGAAGATGACGCAAAGCAATCCGACGTTTTTCTGGGTCAGCAACAGGCAATCATATTCACCTTAAGACGGATGCGCATGCCTTTGTTCCCTTAAAAGGATATCGCGTAATTTAGAGGATTGTTTGTAATGTTTCATCAACATCAATGGGACGATCAATCACAGTGACGCCCGCATCACGCAGGGCTTTGATTTTTCCATCTGCGGTTCCAGTTTTTCCACTAACAATTGCACCTGCATGCCCCATGCGTTTGCCTGTAGGAGCAGTGCGACCGGCAATGTAGGCAATGACGGGTTTAGAGATATGCTCTTGAATGTAGGTCGCAGCTTCTTCTTCTGCGCTACCACCAATCTCTCCAATGAGAACCGTGGCATCTGTACCTTTATCGGCTTCGAAGAGCTTCAGAGCATCGATAAAGGACATACCAACAATCGGATCGCCTCCCAGTCCAATAGCTGTTGATTGACCATAGCCCGCATCAGTCAGACTTGCTGCAACCTCGTAGGTGAGAGTCCCGCTCCGTGAAATTAATCCAACACGTCCTGGCTTGAAGACGTGGGCGGGCATGATTCCGAGTTTGCATTGTTCTGGAGTAATAATTCCAGGTGTATTAGGTCCAATAACATAACTTCCCTGTCGACGAGCAAGTTCGATGAACCGCATTTCATCATGCACTGGGATATGTTCGGTAATGACGGTGACGACTTCAATACCAGCATCCAAAGCTTCGGTTGCAGCATCGGCAGCAAACCGAGCTGGGACAAAGATGATTGAAGCATTTAGCTCCGGGAATTGTTGCTTTGCTTCTATCACGCTGTCAAAAACGGGAAGACCTTCAATTTCTTGGCCCCCTTTGCCAGGTGTTGTCCCTGCAAGCACACTAGATCCGTAGTCGAGCATGCCTTTGGTATGAAAATGCCCCTCTCTCCCGGTGATGCCTTGAACCAGGATCTTTGTTTGTTTATCAACTAACACGGTCATCTGGTGATCTCCTCCTTTACTCGTTCCACTACACGCTTTGCTGCTGAATCCATGGAATGAAGAAAAGGAATATTATTAGTTTCCAGAATTGCTGCCCCTTCTTTTTCGCGAGTCCCAATCATGCGAATCACGATCGGGACTTGCCGAGACAGTTTCGTTTGGGCATCAACAATACCTCGTGCCATTTCATCGCAACGGGTAATTCCTCCAAGGATATTGATGAAGACGGCCTTCACATCAGCGTGAGATAAAACGATCTCGAGTGCTTGGCTCATGCGGTCAGCTGTCGCGCCCCCACCCACATCAAGAAAGTTGGCAGGCGCTCCACCATAATATTCGACAGCATCCATCGTGGCCATAACCAAGCCTGCACCATTCCCAATGATCCCTATGTTGCCTTTCAATTCAACATAAGTCATTCCCTCTCTTTGGGCTAGTTGTTCTAGCTCGGTTTGCTCTGAGATTCCAGCCTTGAGCCGTTCCGCCAATGCAGGATGTCGGAACAGAGAATTATCATCCACATTCAACCGAGCATCGGCTGCAATATATTCCCCGTCAGCGGTGACAACAAGGGGATTGATTTCAGTAAGTTCTGCATCATTTGTGACAAAAACGTTCCATAATCGGAGCAAAAGCCCTGCCACAGTTACCATGGCGCGCCCTTGAAAACCTGCGCTCTTAACAATATTCCGTGCTTCAAAATCGCGCAATCCTAAGATGGGGTCAATCCAATATCGGGCAATTTTGTCTGGATGGTCTTCGGCAACTTGCTCAATATCTACCCCGCCCATCGCACTGCAAATTGCCACTGGGCGACGGTGGGCGCGATCAATTGTAATGCCCAGATAGATTTCTTGCTGAACATCAAGCCGTTTTTCAACGAGCACTCGCCGCACAGGATGCCCATGAATTGTCATTTTCAATAATTCTGCTGAAATCATCTTCGCCTCGTCAGGGGTTTTTGCAAACTTGATTCCCCCTGCTTTGCCTCGGCCTCCTGCCAAAATTTGAACCTTGATTACTACGGGGCAAGCTAGTTTTTTCGCAATTTTGGCTGCGTCAGCTGGCGTTGAAGCAAGCCCTGAGGGAGGGAGGGGGATACCCACTTGGCGAAAAGTTTGCTTTGCTTCATATTCGAAAAGCCGCATTAACACCACACCGCTAAATCGTGTCAGGAGTCCAGGTTGTAAGCACTGTATGTGTTGCTGTCTCAATCACGCCAGGAATGTCTGCAGCCTGGGAAAGGAACTCCGCAAGCTCAGCTCCACCTACCACAACGACCATGTCAACAGATCCAGTTACACGATGTAATCGTAAAGGATTGAGCTGGGTAATTTGCTCATAGACCTTTACTCGGAATTTGGGCTCCACCTTTAAAAAGACCAGTGCTTCGTCCGTTGACTTACCTAATAGCTGCAGCGAATCTGGTGACAGATCAATAAAACCACGACCTGTGCGGATTAATTTGAGTCCCCGAAGCTTTCGTAAATGGTTGCTCAGTGCTTGACGAGTAATTTTCAATTCCTTGGCTAATTGCGATTGCGTACGGGTTACGGTCTGAACCGACATCGGGACGCTTGCCTTGTACAGCTTTCGCAGAATTTCAAGTTGTCTTTCAGTCAATTGGACAACTCTGTCTACCAGTTCCAATCTTGTTCACATCGCTAAAAAGTGGTATTCGTCGAGTAGTAGAATTACCTTTTCAGCGTTGTTCTTGTGTAAAGTAAATCATACACAAATGACAAAGTGTGCAATCAATTGTTAGATGGGAATATTTTTTAACTTCTCAGCAATAGCCCACCCACTAAAACATACACTTGCACCTTTGTGGTATTGAATAGAAGGTTACATCGTGAAGTCTCCGTTCTGTGAAATTTGCTTGAAAAACTATCCACTCATCTGTGGGAATTGTCAGGAAAAAATCGACGAAGGTGAAGTAACCGAAGTCGATGTAAAGGTAGCCAGGGTGCTCGTTGATCTCGAAGATCTTTTTCCCTCAATTAAAAATGTCACTTTCAAACGCGTCTTCGAAATTAATGGAGTGATCATAGTCTTAGTAGGTAAAGGCGACGTTCGTCGAATTCTTGGATCAAGTCGGCGAGTCTTACGACAATTAGAACAAGAATTGGACTCGAAGGTGCGAATTGTTGAAGAAAGCCGTAACCCGCAAAATATTCTCCGTGATCTTATTCGACCGGTTCGAATCCTCGGTATTAATACTATTTGGCTTCCCGAAGGTAGTTTCGAACGCAAAGTCCGAATCAGCGAACGGGAACGCGAAAACGTGCCATTGACACTAGAGCAGTTGGAAACCGCCATATACGAAATGACCGGTGAACGGATTCGCATTGCTTTTGATTAATTAACTCGGACTTACAATTGGGTCGGCAAATCTGGTTTGATGATTTCACGAAAAATTACAGACGCATAGCTTCCTTTTGGTAAATCAAACCTGACTCTTACGCGTAACTCTCCATCTGTTTCCATCAAAGTTGAAGAGAACTCGGATGGGGTTACAAGGAGCGGTCGAAAGGTTCCTCGAGAACTTAAAATCGGGAATTCTTTCATTCGAAAGGCTTGGGGTGTTATATCCTCGTTGTCCAAAATTGCAGTAATAATTTCCCCGATTTGACCTTCGAGCGAAACCTGCTCAAAATCATGACCGATAACTGGTACCACGAGTTTGTGAGTTCCGTTCTTCACTAGTTGTTCTGCCTGGGACAAGCTCTCTGAAGTCACCGGTCGAACTGCATGAACTTCACCAGAAACGGGCATCGTGAAATCGCCAACCACGGGTCGCTGCAAGGTAATTCCTTGTAACTTTCGTTCACTGATTGTCTTGTTGAAAATGAAAGATTGATAGGCATGGATATACAACCGTGTCAAATCTTTGGGGAGCACCTGCAAACTTTCTTTGAACTTTCTTGGATGTTTGTTCAAGTAGTGAATAATTGCCCGTTCATATGTCCCTTGTGCAGAATCCCAGACTGGAGGCAAAGCACCGGTATCGGGTTCTTCTTCAGGCAAGGAATTGGTTTCCCTCTTATGCAGGAGAATGCGAATAGCTTCTTCGAAATTTCCAAGAATTAACTGTTTTCCAATAAGATGGGTAGTCGAGCGGATAATTCCAAATCGTTGGGGTCCATAGAAGTTGAGAACTCCTCCTAGTTTCTCAAATTCCTGAGCAATCTGCGTTAAGCGTTTTTCCACATTATTACGTTTAAGTGATATTTCTCGAACAATGATCGTAAACCGATTACCCAACAAGGCTCCTGGTACTATGGATCTCCGGACACGATGGGGATGTAAAATTGTGATTGCTGGAACTTCTCGACCCACCAGTTCATGTGGGGATCCACGAAATGAGACTTGTTGTGAGGTCACCGCCCGCCGGTCTTTAATACCTGCATAGGAGAATCGTTTGTAGCTGACTCCCATTGCTTTACTCAATCGCCGAATAGCCTGTATTGAATCGATGTTTCTCTTTACAAGGAAAAACGCCGTGAATTTTCCTGGTTCTCCAGAATAGTCTCGAGTTGTAGGCTCTAGAGGTGCAATAGAGCCATCTAATCCGATTTCTTGAACAATGAAGTCTTCAGGCGCCTGCCTTAAACGACCTCCAATACCAGGAGATTGGGTTGTATAGGTTTTTATGCCGATTTGCGAATCGTATTCTATTGCCCGCACATTGTCCACCGGACACTTTATAATAGGGGCAATTCGCCTGTTAATTTATCCACTGCTTGAGTACGTGCGGGTCCGATCCCCAAAGCGGTCACTGTACCCGGGGGCAGTTCCGTTAGACCCTGATCCCGAACCAGATATACTGGCAGGCGTGCTCGTTCAGCCTTCTTGCGAAGCGCAAGCAGATCTGCTTCAGTAACCACTTTCACAGCAACTTTCTTCTGCCCCTCCCCAAGCCACTTTCGCCAGAGGATTGGCGAATGTTTTCGTGCTTCTTCTGCTGCTGAGACGGCTGCATGTGCAATTTGGACCGCAAGCTTTCCTCGACTCATTTTCAAATCCGTTCGAATTACTAATACCTGTTTGTATTCGAACCGTTCCATCTGAGACTGCTTCTTTGCCAGGTTCAAGTCCTCCATGTCATCTCAACCCCTATGAAATCCCTTAATTAATTAACCCTTAATACAGCTTAGAGCCCAATTTCTATATTGATGTTCAAAATAGGCGGTGTAAAAGGATGACCGAAAAAATCGCTGGGATTTTCTTTGATTTTGGTGGTACACTCTTTGATTATTACCCATCAAATATCGAAATGTGGATCAAGATCGCCAAGCGATTAGGAGTCGACATTTCACTGGATGATCCCCGAATTCGTGAAGGTATGAGAAAACAGAGCACTGAATTTGAACGGCTTGGCAAGCCCTTTTCCCAAATCTCGAAAACTGAACTCCATACACTGAATTGTCATGTTTTAGCTGCCCTTGAAATAGATGGTAAAGATGCCCAACCAATCATTGACGCTGAATTTACTGCCCGAGAGGAGGGAACAATGTTTCAGCTTTATTCCGATGCTCCGGAAACCTTGCGAAAAATCAAGCAGATGGGGATCAAGATTGGGCTTTTATCAAATACTACGAAACGCTTGGCTGCCCTTCGACGACCTACGATGGAGGAAAACGGAATTCTGCATTTTTTTGATACGATTATCCTATCTGTTGAGGTTGGCTTCGAGAAACCCCAAAAAGAGATTTTTCAGATTGCACTCCAAAAACTCGGAATCAACAATCCTGCGCAAGCGATGCACGTAGGCGATAGTCCAATCACCGATGTGAAGGGTGCACGGAATGCTGGGTTAATTCCTGTTCTCTTTGACCCAATAGATCTCTATCCAATTGAAAACGTTATTAAAATCAGTGCGTTGTCAGATATCCTACAATATCTAAAATAAACGGAGTACGTGAAAATAGTGGATACCGATGTTGTCGTGGTTGGTGCGGGACCGGCAGGAGGTCTAGCAGCGCGACAACTTGCCCGCAAAGGACTATCTGTCATCCTCTTAGAGGAGCATTCCAAAGTAGGTCAACCAGTCCATTGTGCTGGATTAATTGGAATCAAGGGATTACAAAACAATGGCATAACCCCCCAGCCACAAGTCATACTTCAACAGGTTCAGCGGTCAATTTTTCATGCCCCGGCAGGCACTCAACTCCTTTTGGATAAAGGGAAACCACATGCTTTTGTTCTTCATCGAAATCGCCTTGATCAGCAACTAGCACAGGAGGCAGAACGTGCTGGCGCTGAATTACTGTTGGAATCGCGTGTAGTCCGCATTAGCAGAGAACCGAAGGGAATGCGACTCAAAAGCGCTGGCAAGGGGGCAAGCCACGAACTTCGCGCCCAATGTGTGGTTAACGCTGAAGGGATTCGCGCACAATTTGTGCGTAACTTTGACTTACCTCTCCCCAAAAAAGAATTCATGTTACCTGCGTTACAATACGAGGTAACAAATATTTCACTGCCCACCGATACGGTTCATTTATATTTTGATTCCCGACTTGCCAAAAATTTCTTCGCATGGGTTATTCCCCTTGATGACCATCATGCACGCGTCGGCTTAGCAACCGCTCACCGTCAAGCACGCCTGGCCTTAGATAAGTTCCTAAAAACCTGTACTCTTGTTAAAGGGGCAAAAATTGAGAAACGGTATGGAGGTATTGTGTACACGGGTGGCCCTTCTTCACGTACGGTAACCAAACGGTTTGTCAGTGTTGGTGATGCCGCCGGGCAAACCAAAGCGACCACGGGAGGTGGAGTTGTGGCGGGAGGCGCATGTGCTGGTATGGTGGCTGCAAGTATTAATCGTGCTCTAAAAGATGGGCAATATAATCATGGGGCCCTTGAATTATATGAGCAACAATGGAAACGGACATGGGGACGCCAGCTGAGATTGATGGCAATTTTACGGCGGTTAGTAAACACCCTTGCGAATCGTGAACTAGATCAGCTTTTCAAAAACCTGCAACAGAGTAAAGTGAAGCAGATAATTGAGAGTCGGGGAGATATTGATCGTCAAGGACAGCTTATTATTACAGCCTTTACGTCACCGGTGATATTACGAAGTGTTTCCCGTCTACTTTTATCAAAAATTCGATATTTACCTCAACTTCTCTGGGGGTAAAGCATAGCCGGTTTTTTTCAGCTAGTATTCGCGCCATGTGTGATTGCATTTAGTACATCGATAAAATGTTGTCATCGCTTCATCGCCTGAGCGGGTTTGAACTTGCCAATAAGAGGCTGCTTTATGGCCGCATTTTGCACACACAGCGCGGACGGTCGGCATTGTCTGTTGTTCGAGTAATTTTTCAGTAATTACCACAGTTTCCTGATTCTCCGGTAGGTGTTCTATTGTTTCACCATAACGATATTTTTTCTTCGTTTTAGTTGTCAGGCGTTTGATGTATCCACAGTTCTGACAGGATAGAACCTTCTTTTTTCCATCTTTTTGTGGACTTAAGATGCTAGAGCATTCTGGACAAAATTCCATCTAGTCATATCTCCCGATTGTGAGGAATTAAAAATGATACGAGAAAATGCATAAGAATCTATTGGCTTTACACGCCTTGCTGGACTTGTTCAAATTCATAAATGTGGATTAATAGTGATGCGAATCCTTTGGCAATTGTTTCAAGCCGCTCAGCTTTAGATTGCTGTATTCCCAGACCAGATTCAAGGAACTGTTCGCTGAGTAAATTTGCTGCCTCATGGAGTGTGAAGTATTCGCGTATCCAACCATACGCAATCATGGCTTCGACACAATCCCCTAGACCATGTGCATCTAGGCGAGGTGGGGCTAGTTGTCGGAGGTCGGCAAGTCGAAGGGCTGCCGCTAAAGTTTTGCCTGAAACTTTTTCTCCTGCAAACTGTTTGGCATAGATTGAATGGGCCAAAGAAAATAGTAAATTGGTCAGCGGATCTCCAAGTTTAGCTAACTCTTTGTGGCGCATGGCTGCTTGGATTGAATGAATACCTTCGGTTTCAAGAAGGGTTTGTAAGCTCTCGAACTTCGGCACGCCAGTCACGCGGCTTTTAGGGCTTTTCGAAATTCTGATCGAAGGGCTTCTGTTCGATCAATCAATTTTTGCGCCGCTTGCTTGAAAACATTGATGGCTTTGGCTTTTCCATCAGTTCGGACGATGAAATGAGCACTTCTTTCAAGAGGATGGGGAACGGAATATCCCGCAAAGGTTAGGTGTTTATCCTCGAAGAGAATTTCGCGCAAGGGGTTACAGAGGGTGTGGCCTTCGCCAATTATCTCTAACTCTAGTTCGCGTGCTGTGTTTTTGATGATCTTGATATTCATGGCCATCAATCCCGAGTGAATTTTTTACTTGGAGCAGGCAGACCCTACACAACTTCGCTTTTAAAGTGTTGCTTTAACAGGTAATAACCATCAGGATCATGAGACGTCTTTGTAATTACGATAAATGGCTTGAGCGCGATTCACTGCGATTCGAACTTGTTCGGGGTCTCCCCGTAAGGTGACTGTAATCCGCCGTTGGTCTGCTTTGATATGAAAGGCAAGTTTGAGTTTTCGTTTTAATTGGTCAATAAAATCGACTTGGGCTTGCGTGTTGTTCAGTGAGAAAGTGAGGCTCTTTTTAGTCCAACGAGCCACTTTAGCTTTGCCCCCCTTAATCTTCGGGAGTTGGTTCTTCTTCTGTCGGTTCTGGTTTGAGAATTTGACCATATTTTTGGGAGAGTTTTCGTTTTTCGAAATTCCCGCACTCGGTACATTCGAGCTGGCGTCCCGGTTGATGAAGTTTTTCTCCACACCGGCTGCAAGTTGCTTGAAAGACACCGAACCGTGAACCAACAGTAGACAGTCGCGCTAGTCCATCTGTTTGTTGTTGAACTCGGGCAATGATGAAATCGCCGGGAATAAAGATGTCTCGCATTTGTTCAATATATCCTCCTGAGGCATTTTTGATGAATAAATAACCGGAGAAAGTTACTGGGCATTTTTCATCTCCGATTTGAAAAATGTTCACAATCGCTGATTTTTTTGTTACGTGTTGGATTTCGCCCAAGATGATATCATTTCGCTCGGGAAATACTGGTTTGCGTGTTGTTGCCTCGACACTAATTTTTCGTTCTTTCATATCAATATGAACAATGCCGGTAATGCTGGCATAGATGACATCATCTTCATCTTGAAACGTGCCATCTCCCGGAAGGAATTCTTCGATTACACCTAATCTTTCACCTGGTAAAACCGAATCTCCTTCTTTAATCCGTGGACCAGTCATACTATTTCCTCCTGCTTTTCTATCCGATAGAAATCAACCTGTATGATGTGTTTATTTTTTTCATGAAAGTGCATGGTGGCAGGAAGTACCATTGGCAATTCCTGAATAAACGAGATTCGACCGCCCAAATTTGAGACAAACCGGGAGATGAATTTCCGTCCCCCTTCTGATGCTTTGTGTAACGAGTAAATCACCTCTCCAATTTCCAAAGCTTTTTGGAGAAAGGGTTGATCTGCATGAACTCGTTGCACCCCAAAAGGGGCGTTCATTAATACCGTATCTGCCTGCGCAGTAATTGTCTCAATATCTTGTGCGATGAACTCTATTTGCTCTTGCACACCAACTTGAATGGCGTTCTGTTCTGCTACATTTAATACTTTCGAATCAATGTCGACTCCCATAACATGGCGTGCGCCAAGTAAAGCAGCTCCCACCGCTAGTCGTCCAGGTCCACAACCCAAATCATACACGAATTTACCTTCAATGTCACCTTGAGTTGCGGCGGTAAAGAGCATGGTGGCCGCAACAGAATCAGATATCTCGTACTGCTCTTTACTAGGGATGGGGTCAGGAAACCCGCGTAGTTGACTGAGTATAATTTCTAACTGTTTCCGAGGTAGTCGTACAGACATCGAAATTGGTTGCCCTCTAGCTTTTTTACTACCATTGTATTGTTATCACTTAATTGCATCGAGACCAATAATCTCCGAATGTTCTCTTAAAATTGGAGGGCGGTCAAAAGTGTCGAATCCTTACGAAATCCGGGAAATTCGAGCAATGGAAATTCTCGATAGTCGTGGTAACCCAACGGTTCAAGCTGAAGTGCTTACATTGAAGGGGTACGGACGGGCTATGGTTCCATCTGGTGCTTCAACTGGTCGATTTGAAGCAGTTGAATTACGAGATAAGGATGCCAAGCGGTTTCATGGCAAAGGGGTCCTAAAGGCAGTTGATAACATCCTCACCATAATAGCACCTGCTCTTGTCGGTTTAGACGCGCGGGAACAAGCACTCATTGATGAGAAGATGTGCAAACTTGATGGCACGCCAAATAAGAGTCGTTTGGGGGCTAATGCCATTTTGGGGGTATCGCTTGCTGTTGCAAAGGCTGCAGCCGACACAGGAATCCAGCACCTCTTCCAGTATCTTTCAGATCGGGAAAAATACGTGTTACCTGTGCCTATGTTGAATATTATCAATGGTGGAGTGCATGCTGGTAATGAACTCGCCATTCAAGAGTTTCACATTATGCCATACGGACTCAATACCTTTCAAGACGCCTTACGAGCAGGGATTGAAATATATCATACACTCGGTAAGTTGTTACTTCAGAAGTATGGTGTCTCCGGAAAGAATCTAGGTGATGAAGGTGGGTTTGCACCACCTATGCTCGAAACCCGTGAGGCTCTCAATGCCATAATTAGCGCCATTGAAGAAGAGGGATATAAACCGGGTAGAGA
>CAYFXY010000024.1:4840-5427 GCA_964347205.1 uncultured archaeon | reverse complement strand
TGGCTTTGGATGCTGCGGCTACGGAGTTTTTCACTAAGGGAAAATATTCCATTGATGGTCGCGAGGTCACTTCTGAGGAACTCTTTGGATTTTATCGCGAATTAAGTAAGGAATATCCCCTAATTTCCCTTGAAGATCCTTTCGAAGAGAATGACTATCATAGCTTCGCCCTACTAACCCAATCTATCGGTAAGCTTGTTCAAATTGTGGGTGATGATATCTTTGTTTCAAATCCTGAACGCTTACAGAAGGGCATCGACGTTGGTGCTGCTAATGCTCTTTTACTCAAAGTGAACCAAATTGGTACTCTCAGCGAAGCGCTTGAAGCCGCTAGATTAGCTGGTGTAAATAATTATACCGTGGTTGTCAGCCACCGGAGTGGCGAAACTGAGAATACATTTATTGCTGATTTATCTGTCGCCTTATCCTGTGGTCAAATAAAAACTGGAGCACCAGCACGAGGAGAACGCACTGCGAAGTACAATCGCCTAGTCAAAATCAGTAATGATTTAGGGGCTAGAGGGCTTTATGCTGGAACCGAATTTCGGAAATACTTCGTCAGTTAAGATTAACTCACTCTTTTGAAG
>CAYFXY010000024.1:0-4830 GCA_964347205.1 uncultured archaeon | reverse complement strand
TCTTAATTCAAGGGAATAGAAGAATTTGAGGCTAGAAGCCAATCTTTTTTCTTAGCTCCTCAGGGGCTTTATCGAGGCTGATTTTACATGGTGTAGGCAGTTTCATCGATGCTCGACGAAGAGCGTCCTTTGCTACTTGGAGATTCTTAAAATCTACTTCAAGGGTGAGAACTGGTTGACCTGGTTTAACTCGTGCTGCAAGTGCAAAGGGTTTTCCAAAGGAACGGCGCATCCCTTCTTGGATACGATCTGCTCCTGCGAAAGCCATCATCTTCTTCTCACGAAGAATTTGATGCGGATAGGTCCGAATCCATAAGAAATAGTTCTCCGCTCCGAGTTGCTTCATGAGATAACGATTGGCGCTGATACGCATTGCTTCTAATGCAGTATGGCGAATTTGCACTGCTTCTTTTGCTAACAGACTTATCGTCAATTCAAAGTTCCGATTCCGTCTCTTACCCATCCGCCAGAGAACTACTTTGCTAACTGGGATTCGCTTAATGTACTCTTTCCTTGTATAGGGTGGACGATTGATTTGTCGATAGCATTTTCCTGGTCTAGCAGGCATTATAGTTCGTCTCTTACATGAGGATTAGAAGTAAGGCAAATCCCGGCATCTTATTAATCTTACGCGCTCACAAGCTTCGGTCGTTAGCTAGGTTGTAAAGATTTGGATAACATCTTGGTCCTCTAAGACAAAGGTGAATCCAACTTTCTTTCGAATTTGTTCTTTGCTCATCCGATATACTATTGCATATCGGAAATTTTTGTAAAAGTCACTGTGAAGCCGCTTTGCTAAATCTTCAACGGTGGAATTGGTGGGCAATATTAGTGGTTTGTCGCCAATCTCACCTGAGCTTTTTCGTGTGAAGATTCGAATTATTTTCAGGTTTTCAAAAATGCCAGAAGCTGCGACTTTAATGCCTTTATTTTTTTGAACAGAGACGGGATAAATCGGAAAGGCGGTTCCATATTGTTTTTGGAGGAGGGCATAATTCTTCGAACTTTGGGGCGAGTCGCCTTTTGTGGCGATAATAATTGATGGTGCATATCGTGTGCGGCTATCAATAACCTCAACTAAATCTTCTAAAGTCGCAGGTCCTCGAAATTGGAGCGAAAAATTGTGAATTCGCCGTCGACGAAGGAATTGGCGAATAAGTTCAGGGTCGCCTTGGAAGTTGGTGATTCCGATTATGTGCATGCCACCACTTCCGGTTTTGGCAAATCGGATTGGGGGAGGAGTTTTGTTGAGCTTTATCCTAGCTTTTTCTAAGATTTCTATTAAGAAATCTAGTTGGGAATTCGGTGATTTTGAGAGATCAATAACTAAGACAACAAGGTCTGCATTCCGTATCCCTCCTAGGATCTGGCGTCCAACGCCGCTATCGAGGGCGCCCTCGAAGAGGGCTGGCATTTCAATGATTTGGATGTCAGATCCTCCGTGTTTTAAAACACCTGGTTCTGGGAGTTGAGTAGTAAACTCATATTCCCCAATTTTTGCTTTTGCTCCCGTTAATCGATTCAGAAGCGTGCTCTTGCCTGAACTTGTTATGCTAACTAATACAACTTGCCCTGCCCCTTCTTTCGCTAATGAATAACTCGGTGCGCCCGTTGCCATTTTGCGCCGGGCCCGACGCTCCTCTTGTTCTTGGCGTAGAACTGTTAGCCGATGGCGATATTGAGCGACCATCTTTTCTGAAGATTTGTGCTTTGGGATAAGTGAAATGAATTTTTCTAATTTCTCGATGCGTTCTTCTAGGGCAGTTGCCTCTTCATAAGCATGCTTTGCTGCCTGTGCTTCAGCCGTCAAGTTTACTGGCAAGGAACCACCCATTCAATATTTCAACCGAGTCTAATTCTAAAGATTTTTCGAAATTTTGTTATTTAATAGGATTTAATGCTTCATGTAATAGAAGCCGCTCAAAGAACAATGCCTTTTTTGCTTTAACCCGAACGGTAGAAAATTGCTTTTCCAAGGCATTTTGTGTTTTCTCAGGATTTGAAACCGACGATTGTACTAACAATAAGCGCCCCTCGGGTGTTAGGTGGTGAGTGCATTTAGAAAGAAACAGCTCAGTTATTTCTCGACCGGCTTTTCCTCCAGACCATGCGGGATCATAGGCTGCATCGGCTTTTGTACTTGGGAGATATGGCGGGTTAAATACAATCAAGGAAAAGCGTTCTTCTGATCTTATTGGCTCAAAGAGATTTCCACGCCGTACTTCAATTTTTGTCTGAAGTCGATGGTGGGTAATGTTTTCCAGAGCATTTTGCACTGCCAGCTCTGATTGATCAGTTGCTACCACCCTTGCGCCGGCTTTTCCCGCAACCACTGCTACCAATCCACATCCGGTTCCGATTTCAAGTACGTGTTCTCCTGGTGTTATATCTAAGTTGTCACAGAGCATGAAGGTATCTTCAGCAGGTTCATAGACTCCCTCATGAACGAGTACCCAGATATCTTGGTAAAATGCCGCAGCCGGCGTCATGGGGGGTATTCCTCTGAGATTTGGTTTGCAATACGAGCGAATTCCTCCGGTGTTAGTTCCTCGGGTCGATGATCTAACCAATCGAGTTGATCGAAAATATCTTGAATCTGGTGGGGTTTTAACGATAATTCTGTGAGTAGTGCTTTTAATGGCGATCGTATTTTTTTTCGACGTTGACCAAAGAGGGCGGTAACTACCTGAGCGAAAAGATCAATATTCTTTATATCGATCGGAGGGTGAGGGCGTCGATGAATGCGAACCAACGCGGATGCCACTGCTGGAGCGGGATAGAAACTCTCTGCGGGAACCTGCGCTAATAATTCAATACTTGCATAATAGTAGGCCATAAGGGTTAGTCGTCCATACTGTTTTGTTCTGGGTCGCGCGGTTAATCGTTCTGCGAATTCTTTTTGGAGCATAAGAATTGCAATGGGGAGTTGGGTTTTAAAGAATTTGAAAAACACTGGAGATGAAATACTATAGGGAATGTTCGCGACAAGTTTATCGGCTTCAGGCCAATCGATTTTGATTGCATCTCCTTGAATGAGTGAAATCCTGTTGTGTGGTTGAAATTCCTGTTGTAAGATTTTGTAAAGGGCTGGATCGCGTTCAATTGTGTAGACATGTCGGACGTTTTGGGCTAATGCTTTAGTTAGAAACCCGGTTCCAGTTCCGATTTCTAGAACGGTCTCATTAGCAGAAAGATTAGCGTATTCGAGAATCTGGCTAAACACAGTCTCGTTTATTAGGAAATGTTGACCTAACCGCTTATGAATACGCAGGTTATGTTTTTTGAGCCATTGCCTTGTTTCTGCAAGAAGGGTTCCTGAGGTCATCTTAATATCAAAAGAACTGATTGTGTTATTAAGGCTCCGATTAGTTTCGTTTAGCTTTCCTTTTCTGTGACTGGTTTACGAGTGAATAAGTGGTATTTGTCTTCTGCGCTTAGTTCCATTTGGATACGTTTTACAATGATTTCCTTTGGGTTGCGGATTTGGGTTCTATCAGCGATGTCTTGAAAGCTCGTAAACGGGGCTTTTCGGCGTTCATCGAGGATATCCCACATGAGCTTTTTTCCGATTCCTGGAAGAAGTTCCAAACTATGCATTCGCGTTGTTAGAGGGCGTGCATTGTTGAAGAAGTCAATAAAGCGCTTCTCGGATTTTTCAACTAATTTTTCGATGATGAAGGGTAATTCACTTCGGGCTGTTGCAGTTAGCACATCAAAGGTAATACGCCGTTTAACATGGTCAATTTTGTCACGACGGTCACGCCCGATGAAGATAGATTCTTGAGGATTAAAGCGAGCACCTTTTCGTGGCACAAGTTCAAGTAGGGTGAAATAGGTATCGCCTACCGCTTGGACAATTGGTTCCTTTTTAAAAATGGGGCGGGTATCTTCAGGGTACCCTCGTGGCAGGTGATCTAGGACATATGCAAATTCCTCAAACTTCTTCGTGGGAGGACGGGCTGTCATTATCTAACCTCATTAAAGTAGTGTAACAGAAGGTTCAGCGGGTTTATCTCTCTTCCCTTTCATTAGCGTGTTACTTCTTTTTCTTTGGGGCCTCCCTTTTCATCGAAGATGCGAAGAGCTCTAAAATATCAGATACCTCGTCCGATGTGTAAGTACGAGGGGCTCGCGCTAAAAAGGATGCAAGCTCTTCAGTGGTAGTGGGAACAATGTCAACTAGCTGAATCGCCAAGGCTTCTTCCATTTCATATTTTTTCATCAGTTTATTGACTAGAGCCTTTGCAGAACGAGCGGTCAAAGATGAAAATTTGACAGTGTGATCTAAGGTGACTCGTTGAATGTAACTCAGTTCCGCTTTTTTCCCCCGCTTGGTCAACGTGCCCTTGACCTCGGCTAAAGTAAGGGGTTGCGATTCAATAACTTCTTTAACCATAATATTTCCACGCTCAGATTACTTTGGTTGGCTTCCGCTTAGTCGAAGATGTTCAGGGCGAATAATAAGTAGCTTGGTTTTTTTACCTAAAGAGGTCTCAACTTCATACGATCGACCCCGACGTCGAAGAATCGTTCCTACGCGCCCGTGATATCCTCGATGGGGTTGACCGGCATGGATTGCTGGATCAATGATAATATCAACGAGATCGCCTTCATTGTAAGGGCGGAGCAACCTGCCCAAGCTAGGCATGCCCCGTTGGCGAACCTTTTTGGTCATCAGTTTTCGGCTACCAACTCGGTATCCATGTGAACGCTTTACCATGGTAATTGATCCTCCTCAATTGCTACACTTACAACATCAAGCTGTTTACATACAGCCTCCAAACCCAAGATTTCAGAAATGCTTGGTACAGTGCGTCCCTCATCGCCCGA
>CAYFXY010000023.1:31439-32326 GCA_964347205.1 uncultured archaeon | reverse complement strand
CAGGGATTAATACACAAATTGAAACGATTTGAAAAAGCATTCTAAGTTTACCTGAAAAGACACCATATTGTTTTCGGTCTTTGTCATGGGGCATGGCAATACGATAATTATTATCAAACCAGGCTTGGAAAGCACCACTTTCCTGAGATGCTCCTAATCCAATGAGAATATAGATAAGAGAAAAAAATGTGAACGGCGTTGAGACCGTAACTAAGGACGTAAGCCAAAAAGCAATACCATAACAAACAAGTGCGGAGGCGATTATCCATCGGTGACCAATCCAATCCCCAAGAGCAGCTGTTGGATAATCAAGAGCAGTTTGAATCACCATTTGAACAACCACTAATACACCCACAAGAGCTAACCCTGCGAAGAAATCGCCATTCCCTAGGTTCTCTGCGATAAAGATCATAAAAAAAGTGGTTGAAATCTGGAAGGAAGCAGCAAATGCTGGAAGCATCACTGCGATGATTTTCGCTAGACGAAGACCTTCACGCGTAGCATCTTGGAGTCCGAATATCTTGGCGAGTATACTCATTTTAGTTGCTCCCAGAAAAGCATCTTCGAGAATCCAAACACTTATGAAAATTCTCCTTAACAATACATACCTTATTTCAATTTTTTAGGTTTAGCAGTAAAAGGCAATATATTTTATACAGCATTTTGAATGTCCACTCCTTGGGTCTGTTTTATGTCAAAAAGTCCTGAAGAAATGTGGGCCGCAATTACTCGGAATTTACCAGAAAAGACAGGAAGATCATTATCCGAATGGATTAACGTCTTAAATAGAGAGGGCCCAGAAGGACATAAGAATCAGGTATAATGGTTGAAAAGCACATACAACCTAGGTCATTATCAAGCCACATTAGTAGTGAATGAAGCAAAAA
>CAYFXY010000023.1:26042-31362 GCA_964347205.1 uncultured archaeon | reverse complement strand
GGATGCGTCACTGGAAGTACGGAAAACCTATGTAACACTGATGCGTCGTCGTCAATTTGGAATTATTCAAGCATCTTCTAAAAGTCGAATAGATTTGGGTTTGGTCCTTCCAGGGACACCAGCTATGGGTCGATTACTAGCATCAAACAAGTTAGGTTCGGAGAGGATTACCAATAAAATGGTTTTAACAAAACCAGATGATGTGGATGCAGAAGTTGAAAAGTGGATTAAAGCAGCATATGATGCAGACAAATAGTTGACGTTTTACTTCATTCAGGCTAGCTATCCATAATTAGTTATTATCGCGGAAATGGTTTTTGACTAGCTCCGTAACTAATTCTTTTTTACGGAGGAATACATATTTTATGGGGCTTTGAATAGACTGGTTGAATTAGTCAAATTGTATAAGGATTGATGAGTGTGACAGTTAACATTATTTCTTTTTTCGCATCTAGCTCGATGACACGGAGAGTATCAGGAATCTCAGAGAAGCTAAGCTCTACCAATGCCCGTATTTTTTCTCCAGATGAGTTCATCCGAGATGGAATAAAACGAGACAAAACTATCCGTGACCAACACAATTACATTTTCATTGGTTCAGGAGGTACGGAGGATGCTGTTGCTCAATTTATTTCTAAGGTTAAATTTCTACCACCGATTATTTTTTTGACTCATGAAGGGGATAATTCGTTACCGGCTGCAATGGAAATTCGGAAGTATCTTGAGCAGCGATCTATTCCAGCGCGAATAGTTCATGATTCTTTTGAGAGATTAATTGATCGGATTAAAGAATGGCATGAATTTGATACGATTCTTGAGAAGATACAAAATAGCCGGATTGGTGTTTTTGGTGAATCATCATCGTGGCTTATTGCTTCAGGTATCGATCAAGGTGCTGTGACAAAAAAATGGGGTGTAGAATTCAAGGAGTATTCCATCGATTTGTTGATTGACCGAACCAAAGATGATCTTTGGGCTGAATTCAGCCCAACTCTTGAAGAATTTTTGAATAACGCTTCAACGATTGAATGTAATAATGATGAGATTCAAAAAGCCGCGATTGTGGCTCAATCATTGGCGGCATTGGCAAAGAATCATAATCTGGATGCTTTAACTGTGGAATGTTTCAAATTATTGGAGGTTACCGATATATCAGGATGCTTTGCAGTTTCTCATTTGAACACACTAGATAACCTTATTGCGGGGTGTGAAGGCGATTTACCAAGTACCTTTAGCATGATGCTTGCAAAATTCTTAACTAATCAACCGGTGTTCATGGCAAATGTTGTTGATGTGAATACAGACAATAACTCGGTGATTTTTGCTCATTGCACTGTGCCAACTTCAATAGTAGAATCTTATGATATTACCACACACTTTGAGAGTAACAAAAGCGTTGCTATCCGAGGGCGATTCCCATTTCGAGACATAACGGTATTCAAACTTTTTGGCAAAGATTTAACAGATTATTGGGTTTCACAAGGTGTTATTACGAAAAATCTTACAAGGGAGAATAGTTGTCGAACTCAAATTCGAACAACCCTCACTGAACCGGTCAGCTACTTCCTAGAAAATTCATTAGCTAATCATCACGTAATAATTCCTGGTAAGCACAAACAACGAATCCTCGACTTTTTTGCCTTCATCGAGCGCTAATAACTAGTTCAAATTAAAATGATCTTACTCATTCTTCCTATGAGCCTTGTGAGCGATTTTATACTGACATTCTTATGGGCAATGATAATGCTGATTATTCTCAATATATTAGCTTTAGTTGTCTCATTGCTTTTCAAGGAAACCATTTAAAGCAAAGGTTTCAACCAGCAATTTGTCCGTAGCGAAATGAAGCTCCAGAGTATCTCAATTTTTTTAAAAAAATCATTTCGGGATTTAATGAAGGTGGAATCGTTGTATATAGGACAAGCAAAGACTCGCAATTGCATGAGCATGTCCTTGGAATATTACATAAAAGAATTCCCAAAGCAACAATCTATAAAGTAAAACCAAGCGTAGTTATTATAGAGAAATTCACAACCAAAAGTATTTTTTTGGGTCGGGTATCGAAGGTACCTGTTCGATCTAAGAGAAGATTTCCTGTAATAGTAATGATCGAGTCCAATTGTACATCATAGTGTTCAGTAACAAGTAATTGAACCCAGTTCTATCATAAATTGATCTCCAATAAACAGATATTGTATAGGTACCAGCCAGAAGAGGTTCTGTAACATAGTTTAAGTAAAAAGTTGAACTTAACTCAAAACTGGCACCAGGTGCGTTCTCTGTGTAATATGTTAAATATGTAGTGCGGTTACCAACACCCTCAACCATCAAAACGAACTCATAACGCACCCGTCCAGGACCCGGAAAAGCTCCTGATATTCCCAATACGTATGGAGTATTAAACTCCACCCAAATTCGAGAATTTCCTCTAATGGTAATAGTAGCTTGAGTATCAGGGACTTGGACTAGGGTTAAGTTATAATCAGCAATTATAGCAGATGTTCGAAATTCTTCGTATACATAAGCGGGATTATTAAGACGTGGGTACTGAATTGGTAGTATAAAAAATGCAACTAACATAATGATTACAAGAGAAACTACTACACTCCCAGCAAAACTTTTTCCAGAAATTGTTTTCACCTCGAGCACAAGAATACAAGGTTTGAATGAGATTGTTCATATTATTTTGTTTATCTATTTAAACATTTAACTTTAGTTCATTTTAAATACAATAAAAGTTCAACTAAGTATTAGTTTATAATACCAACAACCCATTTAATTAAATCTTCCAATCAATTGCTTTGAAATCGTTTTCGTAGTATTAGCTTCCATGTTATCTTCATTAGTGCCATCTAATTTTTGCCGAATAGCATTACTAAATAAGAGAAAGACATGTTCCCTTTATGCACGAAGCTTTGTTCTAAGCTGGTGAGTCACCAATGAAGAATGTACAATTGTGTGGTTTTTTATTGCTCATCCATCTTGCATTTATGTTCTTTCCGATAACAAGCGAACCAGTTGCAATTACCACAATTAGTGGTGTACCAGCTAACTCTTCTGATAATTGTGGAAGTGCCTTTCTATACTTTGCCACTGCGATATCCCGGACAATTTCATAACTTTGATGAACTTGAAGAAGAAATTAACCAAATTCATTCTATGGCACCTAATCTCGTCGACATAGAACTTATTGGTCAAAGTTACCAAGGCCGGAACATTACCTCTTTCCGTATAACAAATGAGTTGAATCAACTTCAAAAAGCAAAAACCTTCATTGTGGCCCACCATCATGGGCGTGAGCAAATTACAATTGAACTAGCTTTACGGTTTATTCTTCACCTGATTAACAGTTATGGAGTTGATCCTGTGCTCTCGAACTATGTGGATACACAGGAGATTTACATCATTCCCAGCTTGAATCCCGATACATTAGACTATGTGGTTAATGAAGGACATCACTGGTTACGTAAAAACCTGCATCCCTTTGATAATGATAGTGATGGAGTTGAGGATGAAGACTCTCCTGCTGATATAGACGGTGATGGTATAATTTCCTATTTTGATGTTTATTCAAAGAGTGGAGGGAATCTAATTTATGAATACACTTACCTTGAGGGAATTGATACTGATGGTGATGGTGAAATTAATGAAGATCCGATCGGTCATATTGATCTAAATCGGAACTACGCAACAGGGTGGGGTAATCCCGGATCATCGTCTAATCCTCTCACCCAAATCTATCACGGACCCTCCGCATTTTCAGAACCAGAAACTCAGGTCTTACGAGATTTTGTACAAAACCATCGATTTGCCATGGCTTATTCATTGCATTCAGGAATCAATACGACTTACTTCCCCTCCTTTCAAAGCGGGGCGTGGGTAAACCCAATTCTTTACACAACAATATTCGACGAGTTAGATGATTTACTTCCACCCTGGTATAATGGTAATAATGGTTACACGTCACAATCATATAGTGGGGCACGAGCTTTACAGAACACAGGTGAGTTTGGGTTATGGCAAGATTGGATGTTTGCAGAACGCAATACCATTGTTCCGATCTGCTTTGAGGTGTACCAAAACGCTTCATCAATTGGTCCCGAGAGTACGAGAATCATCGTTAATAATCCAACCACCTTGATTGAGGAATGGATGGGGATCTATGGTTACTTCAATCCTGTTGCCAGCCATATTGACGTTCTGTGGGCTGAACTCCTGCCCGCCTTCAACTACCTCCTAGCATTAACTCCCCGTATTGTTGTTTCACTGCAAGGAATCCAAATTTTAGGCAGCACTATGACTGTTACGGTAAGCCTTCATAATTTGAGTCCACGACTAACGACTGTTGAACCCATCTTCTTTATCGCTGAAGATGGTACAATCTTAGACACAACCACAGTGGTTGGAGCGGATTCAACTGCTACTATTTCAGCTGAATTCTCTCCTCAGATTATAGGTCCAAGAAATATCATTCTAATTGGCAACAACTATACCGGGTTTGTAAGCCTTCAAATCATAAGCAATTTTACTTCGAATTTAATCTACATTGCTATTGGTGTCACAATTGGCATTATTGCTATTGTCCTAATAATCTATTTTAGTCGACGGGCCAGAATCTAGATTTTAGAATGACCACCATTTTAATTTGGAATAATATACCAACAATGTCCCTGCATTGAAAAAAAAGAGGCGATGGGTCTATGAGGCTCAGCCACATGACCCTCTTAGGCGGATTCTCCACCGGCAATAGCTCCACCGATGAGAACTAAAAGACCTGGAAGAAATCCTCCAAAAATTAGGGCAAGAATGCCGGTAACGATAAGAGCCGTTTTATTTGCTCCAGGGTCGTGTCGCCAGCTTAACCAAAGGATGGTGAAAATAAGGCTAATTATTCCTCCGACAAAGAAGAATGCGGGGAAAAGCAGCCAAAAGTCCAAAGTAGCTCCGAAGAGGAGGGGTATTATGAATCCAGCTCCTCCGAGGAACATGATCGCAATTGATATCAGAAGTTGGAGTATTGCACCTACTAATACTAGTGTTGCAGCTGTTTCATCTGACATATTAATACACCTTATGGTTCCATGTACTCGGTCTCCTTAAAAAGCTAAGTAAATATCAGATGGATGGAGTAAATAACCCAGATCCTTTGTTTATCCTGTCTTTTTTGGAATTTCTTCATAAGCTATTGCAAGGAAGAGGTGATAGTCTATTACGTCAAGGTTACTCAGGGATGGTGGAGATATGTAAACTTTCATGCGTGTGATAGCAGAAGTAACCGTATAACCATGCTGAATTAATTCAGCTTCGGTTAGTGGAAGCC
>CAYFXY010000023.1:7488-26032 GCA_964347205.1 uncultured archaeon | reverse complement strand
TGGGTATCTTCATATTCATTGAGTTCCGCAGTGGGAATCAGGACATTTTTCGCTGCCCAATAATCAAGAGCAATCGGATCGGTGCTAGCCATTATGATATTGACTCGCGTGGCTGCAGTATAACTCGTCTGTGGACCACATGAAAGTGAAGGGTAGGGATTGGCATTTATCCAGATGGCGTCGAGAATATTTAAAATCGGATATCGAGTTTCAGCCATGAGGGTCCCCATACCTCCATATCTAATACGGTGATGTCCATTAGCGATACCACCGCTGTTAGCTTGACCTTCGGATTGAACACCCATATAATGTTTAGCAGCTCCTGTGACCCCATAATTCCTATGTGATTTAAGAATCGGCAGGTTGATGACTTTTAATCGATTTTCATAGAATGCGCCGTTCCAGATGCCATGTTTGAAACTGATATAGGTTCCCGTCGAAGTTTGGAATTTAGGATAAGACACATAAATGCCTGTATTAGTATCCGCGGTTTCATTGAGGATATAGCCATCATTCATGTCTCCGTCAGAATATTCGTTGACTCGATTTCCACGAATATTTTGCCAGTTATATAGTGATACATCATTTAGTGTGGAATAACTTAATACAACATCGCGGACGGATTGAGTGGTATCCTCGGCGTTGTTTTCATCCCAATCAAGACTGCCAAATCCTTGTCCGTTATCTGCTATTACGATTTCGCCCTCAAAGCCATCGGGGTGATCAAGGATAGCTTCTATAAGCTCACGCAGAAGATCAGTATTGGTTCCTCCTCGAAAATTCCATTGGCTATTGATCTTCAATAAAACCACATCGTTAACTGCAATGAGTCCATTTGGTCCTTGATTAGTATCAAAAGTGCTAGACTGATAGAAATTAAGGGAGTATGAACCCATGAGATCGATTAGATTGGAAATATGAGCTAAGCTTTGCCCGTTCACGACAAAGATATCAGAAGCAGGTGAAGAAGATGCTGATTGTGGAGTTAGTGTAAGCACCGCATCTTCACCGATAATCGAAGGTTGAAAATTGCTTAACAGGAACGATATACCAATTCCTGCTGTTGGCACAATGATAAGTAAGGCTAAAATGGGTTTCCAATATTGTTTAAGGGTTGCTTTAGTTTTCGAAAGAAAAGCATAGAGCGATTTGGAAGATAATTTCATGAAAGGGGTTGTTAGGGCTATGGGAAGCAATGCGGTGGCAGACATTGACACGGTATCAATCGCGGCGCGTTGACAAGGATAGACTACTCGAGTGGGTTTTGTACCCGAACGGAATAAGAACCAAAAAAGACTTGCTACACCAATAAAAAGGAGACTTGAGTTCCCCATCATTCTATTTCTTTTACTAAGATTTGAATATGAAAGCAAAGATAGAACCGTAGAACTAGTTAGAGCAGAGTATAGCAGGAAATCAGATTTTTTGAAAATTTGTATTTGTTCATTAGTGTCCTCATTCAATTTATTCACCATGCTAGATAAGCCAAATAGCCTCAAAAATGGGCATATAAGACAACAAAGTTCGATAATTGAAACAAATGCTGAATTTCATACGAGAGAACACGTTACACCCTAGCATATAATTCCTCAGAAACCGGATGGTTCGGAAAAAAGCACAACTGCCACCTTTCAGTATTTAAATAGGATACAATGAAAAGCTGTTTACTTAATTTAGTCACGTGCTTTGTTACTCAATCATCTGAGTGATCTAAACGATGACATCACCTCAGAATATAATAAAATCCATATAGGAGTTCAATCAGGCATAATCAAACTAAAGCTCATGATTGTTTTTGGTACATGACATTTAATCTAGAATTGATGATATTCAAAAAGCAGCTAAATGCTAAAATGAAAAATTGGGAGACTTTTGCCTCCAGGAATATTTTAAATACGCTCTTTGACGAGTTGTTGCACAAGCGAGGGATCAGCTAAGGTGGTTGTATCACCAAGATCCTGAGTTTCACCCGCTGCAATTTTCTTTAAAATACGTCGCATGATTTTCCCACTCCGGGTTTTTGGCAGAGCATCGGCAAACTGGATTTTATCAGGTGTCGCTATCGGACCAATTTCTTTGCGAACATGTTTTCGAAGTTCTTGGCGTAATTCTTCTGTTTTTGCTTGGCCAATTTTCAGGGTTACAAAACAGTATAAAGCTTGACCTTTAATGTCGTGAGGAAAGCCTACAACCGCTGCTTCAGCTACCGAAGGATGTGAAACTAATGCAGACTCGATTTCTGCTGTTCCCATGCGATGACCAGAGACATTTACAACATCATCAATCCGACCTACCACCCAAAAGTAGCCATCTTCATCTATTCGAGCTCCATCCCCAGTCATATAATAGGGTGGAAAAGTTTTGAAATAAGTGTCAAAGAAGCGTTGATGGTCCCCATACACTGTCCGCATTAAACCCGGCCAGGGCTTCTTGATAACAAGGTATCCTCCTTCATTAACACCGACTTCCTGTCCTGATTCATCGATAATTGCTGCTTCAATACCAGGGAAAGGGAGAGTGCAAGAGCCAGGTTTAAGTGCCACGGCACCTGGGATTGGTGTAATGACCACCCCACCAGTTTCTGTTTGCCAGTAAGTATCAACGATTGGCGACTTTTCTTTTCCAACTACCTTGAAATACCAATACCAAGCCTCGGGATTGATGGGCTCGCCGACTGTACCGAGTAGTTTAAGGCTACTGAGGTCATGTTTGGTAACCCATTCATCACCATGACGCATGATTGCTCGAATAGCTGTAGGTGCTGTGTAGAATTGAGTTATTTTGTATTTTTCGACAATAGCCCAAAAGCGGTCCGGTTCCGGATAAGTGGGAACGCCTTCAAACATAACAGTCGTGGCACCAGCAGCGAGGGGACCGTAGATAATGTAGCTGTGACCAGTAATCCATCCAATGTCAGCAGTGCACCAGAAGATGTCATCTTCTTGATAGTCGAAAATATATTTGAAGGTGGTCATGGTGTAGATGAGGTAACCTCCGGTTGTATGAAGTACTCCTTTAGGTTTGCCAGTGGAGCCACTAGTATAAAGAATGAAGAGTGGATCTTCTGCATCCATTGGTTCTGGAGGACACTCATTTTGAATGTCGGGATCTTCCATGAGTTCGTGCCACCAAAGATCTCGTTTAGGTTTCATCTTGACATCAATGCCAGTGCGGTTGACGACTATGCTGAATTTGACCTCTGGGCAGTTTTCCAGAGCGACATCGGCGTTGGCTTTCAAAGGGATGGTTTTTCCTCCCCGGTAACTGCCATCACTCGTGATCAACCCGGAAGCTTCACCATCAATAATCCGGTCTTTTAGGCTATCTGCACTGAACCCCCCAAATACGATACTATGAATAATACCAAGTCGAGCACATGCAAGCATAGCGATTGCAAGCTCTGGAATCATGGGCAAATATATTGCAATGCGATCACCTTTTTTGTATCCTAATTTTTTGAGGACGTTGGCAAATTTACTTACTTCGACATGTAACTGTTGAAAGGTGTAAGTTTTATCTTGAGTGGGATCGTCTCCTTCCCAAATTATCGCGATTTTATCTCTTCGATTAGTTTTCAAATGTCGATCTAGACAATTATAGCTCGCGTTGATCTTTCCACCTTTAAACCATGTATGTCGCGCTTCAGCAGGATTCCATGTGTGAACGGGACCAGGCCACTTTTTAAACCAATCAAGTTGTTCAGCTTCTTTCGCCCAGAACGCAGAAGGATCGGTAATCGATTCCTGATAGATTCTTCCAAGTTCTTCCATATTTTTAATATGGGCTTTTTTGCTGAAGGTCTTCGATGGCGGGAAGACCCGAGCTTCAGTTGATGTAATCTCAATTTTACTCAATGCATGTCACCGATAATGCATTCATAGGAAGGAGGTTCTAAATATTCAAATGTGCTTCACATCAGAAATGGGATATCATCTTTGTTGACGCAGGGGATTCCGGTGCCGATTAGCGCTATTTAAAACTTTGGGAGATATAGATGAATTAAAATTAGATTTTCCAGTTTGTTTCTATTCAACCCGAAAGAAATATTAGTTGCACAACGAAGTACAAGGTTAGCGGTTAAAAAACACGGGGATATGAAAGACGACTAGAGCTCAATGAAGCATCTCATCTGATCCCTCAATGGAGATCAAAGAAGGTCATAAGGTGTGAGTATTGCCTTCAATAAAAGAGAACCAAGATATCGAATTATTTCGAAATCTATTGAACAAGATACCTGTTGGGATCGCAATATTAACACCGCAAGGATTTGTCTACGCTAACAAAGCATTGACAGACTACTCTGGATTGTCAGAGGAAACCATCCACAAATTCAATCTCACAGATTTAACAAAATTTCTTCATCCGGATGATATTATACCATTAAATGAATTCATTGATGACCATCATTCTGAGAACGAGGAGCCTGAATCAATCCAATTACGTATAAAAACAGCCCAAGATGATTTTCGAATAGTTGATATTCAAGCAGTAAATATGTCATATGAAGGGAAACCAGCAACTGCTTTGGTTTTCAATGATATTTCTGACATAGATGCGATTGGATCAGCACTCCTTGAAAGTGAAACACGGTTCAGGTTATTTTTTGAGCACGCCCCCCAGCTCTGTTACATGGTATCTCCAAAAGGCATTATAATTAATGTCAATAAGGCTGCAGTTAAAAGACTAGGTTATGAAAAAACCGAATTAATAGGTAAACATATTCGAAGTATTTATGCACCAGAATGCCAGGAAACGGCTCAAAAACTATTTACTGAATGGAAATCCCACGGAACTATAAAGGATCAAGTATTGATTCTTCTTACCAAAAATGGCGAAAGAATTCATATTCTATTAAATGCAGGTGCATTACGTGATCCTTCTGGAAAGATTCTCCAATCCATTACAATTCAACAGGATATTTCAGAGCAATTCAAAATTCAACAGGCACTAAAAGAATCAGAAGCGAAATATCGATCACTGGTTGACAAATCCTTACAAGCAATCGTTATTATAAAACCAAATCCTTTCCGAATTGTCTTTGCTAATCCCATGATGGCAAAAATTTCAGGCTATAGTATTGACGAATTGCTTGGATTATCTCCTCAGGATATTATAGGGTTGTTTCACCCTGACTTTCGAAACATCGCTCAGCAACAGATGCTAGATCGATTTGCGGGGAAACTTGGTGACGGGAATTTTGAATTTCCAAGTTTGAGAAAGGATGGATCCGTGCGTTGGCTAACGATTCAATCTTCAGTTATTGAGTATGAGGGAGAACCTGCATTACAGGGAACAATGATTGACATTACTGAACAGAAATTAGCAGAAGAAGCCTATCATAAACTTGTAGATCAGTCACGACAAGGCCTAATAATTCTACAAGATGGTTGTATTGTCTTTTCTAATCCTGCGTTTTTAAAAATGACGGGATATTCTGAAGAAGAGATCCTTGATTTTACACCTTGGCAGATATTTGAGTTCATTCATCCTGACGATCGAAATAAACCATTAGAACTTCTTCAAAATATCATTAATCAAAAAACGGATTCACCGGTTGTTGAAATTCGAGGGATTATGAAAGATAAGCAGATACGATGGTTTGAACTTAGTTTGTCCATTATTGAATATCATAAAAAACTCACAACCCAAGTAACGATTACTGATATTCATCAAAAAAAAGTAGTTCAGGATATCATACGGAAGGAACGAGACCGCGCCCAACAATATCTCGAATTAGCAGGAACAGCATTTGTTGGAATTGACTCTGAACAGAGAGTCTTTCTGATTAATAGAAAAGGAAGTGAAATTTTAGGATATTCCGAAGATGAACTAGTGGGAAAAAATTATTTTGATTTATGTATCCCGGAACGAAATCGACAAAGGGCAAAAGAGCTCTTTAATAGGGGAATGGCTGGAACCGTTGACTTGGACGAATTTATTGAAAATCCGATTATAACTAAAGACGGGGCTGAACGGCTAGTCTTATGGCATACAACGGTATTGAAAGATGCTGAGGGAAAAATAACTGGTATTCTTAGTTCAGGAGCGGATGTAACTGAACGAAGAGTTGCTGAAGAAGCCCTTAAAGCTTCGGAGGAGAAGTTTCGTTCATTGGTGGAAGATACCGCCGACTGGGTGTGGGAAGTAGATCGTGAAGGGCGAATAACCTATTCAAATAGCGCAATTGAAGATATTCTCGGCTATACTGCTGGACAAATAATTGGAAAACAATCGTGGGAATTTATGAATCTTGATGATGCTGATGAAATTAAAGATTTCATGATTGAAAGTTTTAAGAAAAAACAAGCCATCAAAAGTTTGGTGGCTCCTTTTATACATCGTGATGGATACACAGTGATTTTAGAAGCTAGTTCGCAACCTATCATTGATAATCAAAACCAAGTTCTCGGGTACCGGGGAGTTAGTCGAGACATCACTCAACGCATGATAGCTGACAAAATTGTCAGAGATTCCGAAGAGCGTTATCGATCACTTGTTGAAACCTCACCAGATGGAATTGCACTATTCGATATGGAAACCACAATCTTGTTTGCAAATAAACAATTGGCTAAGATTGTCGGATATGAATCCCCAGAAGATATTCTCGGACGAAGTTGGAGCAATTTTATCGCTCCAGCTGATCGAGATCGATTCTTTAACGAAATCCAAGAATTACCTCAAGCAGATAGGATCTTGAATACTGAATATCAACTAATCAAAAATGATGGCACTATTGTAATGGCTGAGACTAATGCGCAAATTATCAGGGATTCAGATGGCAATCCGTTTAGAGCGATAACAATTACTAGAGATATTACAGATAAAAAACGAGCAGAAAGAGAGCTTGAAGATTCTAAAGCCCGAGCGGAATTCTTTACAGATTTAATGGTTCATGATCTAAATAATATAAACCAAGCCATTCTATCGGCTTTTGAAATTTTAATTTACAACCCAGATGTCTCATCCAAATTAAAAGATCAAGTTCAATTAGGATTAGAACAGGTTGAAAGGAGTACAGCACTCATTGGTCGAGTAAAGAAATTTTCTGGAATAGACAATATCCAACCAGTAATGCAAATCCGAGACATAGAACCCGATTTTCAGGCAGCACTTGAAACAGTCAAACAAGGTTTTCCTCACAAGATAATCCACTTGGATACGAACATTTATCCGGATACGTTCAAGGTGCTCGCTGATGATTTACTAGAGGATCTTTTATTTAACCTAATCCACAATGCAGTAAAATTTGATCATAGAGAAAGGGTCAATCTCCAGGTAAAGGTTCATTCAGACGAGAATAAACGTTTCTTGCGGCTAGAGATAATAGATCATGGTCCAGGAATTCCTGATGATCTGAAGGAACGGATTTTTGCACGATATACCCAACAAGATAGTATTAAGGCACAAGGGTCAGGAATTGGGTTGACCCTGGTTCAGCGAATCGTTGGGCGATATAGTGGTAAGGTGTGGGTTGAAGATCGAGTCGAAGGAGACCACACCAAAGGTTCGAAGTTTGTATTACTCCTACCGAAGTGGAATTGAAATAGGAATTTCCCAAAATTTCATGTTGAGTTTTATCTTGGTGAGGGAGTAAGCCTAATAAGTTGCCGAAGAAGTGCTTGGTTATCGGTTCCTGTTCCGACGAACCGCTAGCCAACAAATTAGGGTGAAGGCAAAAAGAAATACTCCAGCAAGTACTAATGCTTCACCTAGGAAGTTCATACCCAGAAGAAAAGCAATGCCCCCTCCAACAAGGACGGTGAAACCAATAACTACAGCTAGCGCGGCAATGAACCGCGGTGATCGAAAAAATGAACCTGCTTCATCCTCAGAAGGCATAAATCGACCGACTCCGCGAGTTTTGATTCTATATCTGTGTATTGCTATTATTGTAACGCTTTTAGTATACTTTTTACCGCAACCATTTATTCTCGCTATTCCTACAGCAGCAGTATCTGCACTTTCATTAACTTGGATTGGGGTTCCCTCAATATTAGCAATTGACTGGGTTCAAGGTGCAGTTTATGTTGCTGTTATGGGTTGGCAGCAATTTCAGATTGTCCGTGAATGTACAGGCATTCAGGTTATTGCTGTCTTTATGGGGTTGATCTTACCTCTTCCCAGGGGAACTTGGCACCGAAAAATCCTTGCGGTGATGGTGGTCACTGTGCTGCTCTTTGTTGCCAATGTTGCTCGTGTAGTCTATGAAATATGGCTGGTATATTGGGGAATTCTTCCATGGGAACTTGCTCATTATCCCATGAGCTTTGTTTTGGGTGTTGTCGGTGTATTCATTCTGTGTATCGTTGCTATTGTAATGGTTCCTGGATTCATTGAAACTTTTGAAGACATGATTTACTACCTTTTTCCCCCCAAATCCAAAGATCCGACAAAGGTAAAGAATGAGATCAACGAGAAGCCCAAACCTGAAAAAGAGCATTACGGAGCAAATTCGCTCGTGAAAAAGTCCTAGTGCATTTTACTTTGAAATACTCTAAAGGCAGTCTTCTTGCTTGAGTTCGCTATTCTTTCACCCACTCAAGGGGAGTGGTTTCTCGATATATTAACCAACGTGAATCGACTTGCGTGCCTCGTAGATGAGCTAATCGAATCTTATGTGAGAGCTGATTTTGGTGTTCTTGGTCACGCACTTCAAGCACACCATCTACTGAAAAACGGAGGGTGGCCACAACTTCTTCTGTATGAACTCCAGACTCGAGTAAATAGAGTCCGGTAACCCCTCGTGTTTTAACTCGGGCGCAAAGCACTTGTAAGAATTTTACAACCGAGAGTGGCGCCGAGTATGTCATTAAAGTGGTAAGGTTATCTAAACACAGATGTCCATGTTCCATCTCAGCGATTGCTTGTAAAAGAACCAGGTTAATCGTGTTGAGGTCATAAAGATTTTGAAATGAATAAATTTCTGAGGAAGGGTGGGCTGTTACACATGACACTCCGTCAGCAATTTGTAATTGTTCAGCGATCTCAGCATTACTAAATTTTTTAATTGTATTTCGAACCTGTTCTGGAGACCAAAGAGTTGTGGCATATACTCCTGGTTCTTGTGCATCTAGCCTATCTGCGAAATAACGAAGGGCAAAGGTTGTTTTTACAACACCTGGTGGACCAATAATAAGAAGTTGAGATCCACGAGGGATTTGGAGTGCGCCTCTGGGTGCAAAACCAAGTGTAATTAGGTCACTTATCGAATGCACCCCCTCTAAGGGATAGGCCATCTGGCGAAATTAATACTTCATACCATTGCGTTTCATGGTTTGCTCCGATAAGACTATACAAACGTAGATTCCAATTTATTGACCCATCAAGGGCTTCCACTACTTTAGTCTGGATAGAGCCTTGGACAAGAGAACGCAGGTTCGTAATTAATCGAGAGTCATGAGCTTGATCTTCTATAATAAGGATGAGAATTTTACCAAGTGTAGAAATACGTTGGGCGAGACTATGCACAAAGGTGCGAATGCGTTGTTCATCAGGGGCAGCTAAACTCAGACCAGAAATAGAGTCAATGACAATAAGTGATCCCTGCTTCAGAAGTTTCGCTTGATCTGTAATAATTAGATTCACTTCGTTTAGGTTGCCCGGATTGCTTATTCGACTAATAGCAAAGGGATCTTTTTGCATTCCAATCCGCCAGCTATAAGCATCGATAAATTGAATTTGGGTATCCTTGGGATTTTCTGGAATGTAAAGTCCAAATCCTCGTGCTTGATTGATTATCGTTGAGGGCGTGTTTTCTGTTGAGAGATAAAGAGCATCTTGATTATTATTTATGGCTTCAAGCGCAAGTTGGAGACAAAAAGTAGTTTTTCCTGACCCGGGAGGACCTACTAAAACTATGCTTGTACCATGTGGGAGTCCCCCCGATAATATTGGGTCAAGAATCACAATTGCCCCCTCGGTTTCGTTTATGCTCGAATTTGTTCGTACAGGGAACCGAGTCTAAATCATAGTTTTCGTACACAGGAAAAAAGGTTTTGGGAACCCAGATGAAAAATTTTGATTTTTGTACTTTGCTATAGAGTAATTTCACTAGCTAATTTAAGGTCTTAATAGAAACAAATCTTCCTAATAGAAAGTTGCTTGGGATTGTAATTAGGTTGCCATTCTAATTATTCATTAAAAATGTGGGTGCAAAAATGAATGCTAAAGCGGTTTTTTAATTTCATCAGGAAATCCCTTGTATTCGATAACACCCAATTGCCTGAAAAGGGCTAAAGGATTCCAAACCGACCAGCCTTCTACAATCTTACCGTCAACTATGCGATATATGGGAACAGCAGCCATAACAAATTTCCTGCCGGTAGGAGCTAATCCACGATATTCACCTGTGTGTGTCCCTGTGATTTTGACCCGAAGCCATACCTTATCCTCATCAGCGATGATATCCTCAAGAGTTCGATGGACATCGGGGAACCCAGCATATTGCCTACTTAATATTTGTTTGAGATCTTCCCGATTTTTTATTTGAAGTTGATGGTTCACATATTCGGGCACAACCAAATCATCAAGTAAATCTAGGTTTTGCTTGTTAACAATGTCCATCATCTTTCGACCAATTTCCATATTCTCTTCTAATGACATCTCACATCTACTCTAATATTACCAATCTTAATTTCGTTAAGGTATTTGAAATATGTCGAGAGAATATGAATCTCCCAAATTTTTAGTCTAAAAACAATGTCCAAATTTTATGCAAAACCTTTTGGGAAGTCTGTAGATGTTTAGAAGAAGATTGAGAAGAGACGGAAACCTCTTAAGTGACGGATTTAGGTATTGATTAGAAGGAGACCGCTTAATCGGGGGATTAGCGTGACTGAAAAGACAAAATCAGGTATACCTGGATTAGATGAAGCAATGTACGGTGGATTCCCAAAGAGTTCTGTGATACTTGTTAGCGGTGGTCCAGGCACTGGAAAATCCATTCTTATGAACCAATTCTTAATCAAGGGGGCTACCGAACTCAAAGAAGCTGGAGTCCTTGTATCTATGGAAGAAACAATTGCATCAACGACTCGAAACATGAAACAATTCGGCTGGAACCTCGAAGAACTTATCGAAAAAGGCTTGATTGCCATGGTTGACGCCTCACCAATGATTCAAGACGAACGCATTGTATTAAAACCCGAACACCCAGTTCTAGGCCGAGAAGAGTTCACGATGGAATCACTTCTCTCCCTAATTCACCGAGAAATCCGGCGAGTCAAGGCAAAACGAGTTGCAATTGATTCCATCTCCACACTGACGCTTCAGCACAAAGACCTTTTCCGAATTCGTCATGACCTTTTAAACTTGGTCAGATCACTCCGCATGAGTCAAGCTACATGCTTGGTAGCTGTGGAGAGTCCAAATGAAGCAAGTATTGGTCGATTTGATGTTGAAGGTTTTTTAATGGATGGCGTCATTACGATGAAACTAGTGAGTCAGGGTAATGTACGAATCCGCACCATCGAGATAACCAAGATGCGAGGAACAAGCCACCAAATGAATCCTCTGCTCTTGATGATTAGCGAAAAGGGCATTCAGGTCTCTGATCTCCCACCCATACAATAAAAAAAATCAAAATTAGGACCGACGAGCTTTAATTTCATCACACGAATCTAATCGCCTGAGGGAACCAGAATAGGGTTTGGTGAAACGTATGAAAACGAAAGGTCACCAGTATATGTTCAAAGTTTCCATTGTCGGTGATTATGCCGTAGGAAAGACATCATTGATTAAACGCTATATGACCAATTCATTTGACGAAGGATATAAAGCAACTCTTGGAGCAGCCATCTCCACTTTTAAAACCACGGTAGGTGATTCAGATATTTCCTTACAAGTTTGGGATCTAGCTGGACAGACTTCTTTTCGCCGGGTTCGCGTCCAGTATTTGTTTGGAACTGATTTCGCTTTAGTTGTTTATGACCTTACGCGAAAAGATACCCTAGAATGTGTAAAGGAATGGGTTGCAGATGTTAAGAAGGGAGCCCCTGGTGTTCTACTTTATTTAGTGGGAAATAAGGCTGATCTGCAGGATGATCGTGTTATTCAAAGGAATGATTCCGAAAAAATGAGAGAAAAATTGAAAATGCTGGGACATATGGAGACTTCAGCGAAGGAAGGTACGAATGTGAAGGAACTCTTTCAAACAATTGCCCAGTTACTCTTACACCACTCGCAGATGCTAACCCAATCATGAAAATACGGAGTTTGAAAAGATGACCCTCCCATCTGAACTTATAGAATTTCTAAACCAAGACCAAGGCCAAACGCTGCTTGTTAAGGGGCGGTCAGGAACTGGAAAAACTACCTTCGTCCTAACATTATTGGAACAATTAGTCAGCGAACTTCCAAAGAAATTCAACGCTGAAAATTTCATCTATTTATCCTCTCGTGTCGCTAGCACAAGTCTTCAATCTCAATTTCCTTGGGCTTTTGACTTCCTTCCTGAGGGGCGAATTATTGATGCTACACCGTCACTCCTGGGGGTTCCTGAGTCGCCACAAGAAGGTGGAGACGCGGCGGAATATCGAATGGTATACTCAGATGAATTAACGTTCATAAGTGCCGTCAACGACTACCTTCGAAATCTGAATTCTCCGATTTGCATTATCGATTCCTTTGACGCGATCATTGAAGCAGCCCAAGCTGATCCACAACGATTGACGAGTGCACTTACAAATCTTGGAAGAACTCTTCAAAGTAAAATAATTCTAATTGTTGAAGGTATTGAAGAATCCCCTTTAGATCATATTGTTGATGGGATTATTTGCGTGACTAAACAATTAACGGAAGGTCGCATGTGGAGAAGCGTTCAATTAATCAAATTACGTGGAACGCCTATCGACCAGGGAATGCGTGGATTTTCACTTCGAGGGAATCGTTTCTCAATCCTTCACTCGTATGATTCAGAGCAGGCCATGCGTATCTCAGACTTTGAAGTAATTCCCCATACGGGCGGAAGATTCTCTTCAGGTATCAAAGTATTGGATGAAATATTCGGAGGGTTCCGACGTGGAAGTACGTTCTTTCTTGACGTGTCAGAAGGGGTGCCCAATGAAGTAGTAAACACCATTGTATTGAGTATGATTGCGAATTTTCTTCGGCAAGAAAGCGGTGTAGTTATTGTTCCCCCGAATAAGCTTAGCTTCCGCCGACTTAAAGCGGCAGCGCTTCGTTATGGTTTTGTAGACCAACTTAATACCCGACTCCGCCTATTTGCGAGTGCAGCGACAAGTCTTGGTGTTTCGAGTGCAGCAGGAGAGTTAGGAGAACCATATTACAAAACAATAGCTTTTCGTGAAAGTTCAGATTTAGAAAATGCCTGGAGTATGGTATTAGAAGAGCTCCGTAACCAGGGCTGTAAGGACTTACTCAATGTAGTCGGTTTTGGATGGCTCCATTCATGGCTTGGTCCTAGCGAACTTCCCAGATGGGCTACAAGGATCGCGAATGATACTGCAACGGAAAGTAATTTGGCTGTTACTATTGGTTATAGTAGTACTCCTGTCATTAACCAATATCTTGCAGATTTAGCCGATATTCATGTTGATTTAGCAGTCAAAGAAGGGGTCACAATCTTTAATGGGATTAATCCACCAACACCACAGTATTGTATTTACACACATCTTGTGGAGGGTAAACCGCACATTGGCTTCCAAGAAATCGCCTAAAATAAAAGTACTCTTAGCAGATGATTCAGAAACCTTTCTTCGTGCAGCTCAATTATTACTCCGAGATTATGACATTGAGACAGCTGCTGATGGAGAGGAAGCTCTTGAAAAACTTAAAGCAAGCCCCCCTGACATTTTCTTTGTTGATCTGGTTCTCCCCAAGATTAGTGGCACAGAGCTAATTAGCCAAGTTTCTACCGAATATCCAAATGTTGCTATCGTCGCTCTAACAGCAATCGACGATGATGAGACGGTTCAAGAAGTGTTGGATATGGGTGTCAAAGACTATTTGATAAAGGGTGCCCTTTCCTCTGACACATTCAAGGCCATTATTGAGAAAATCATGTCATCCTCAACCTAAGAATGATGCAGTTACTTGAGGTCGTCCACAGTTCTTCCAGTTTTTTGCAAGTATTCTTCAATTGCTTTGTGTAGACCATCTGCTGAGAGGTTGGAACAATGCATTTTGATTGGTGGGAGGCCTTCTAGATTTTCAGCTACATCGCTACGTGTTATTTGGTAAGCTTCTTTTAACGTCTTACCTTTCGTGAGTTCCGTGATCATACTTGATGTAGCAATAGCTGCAGCACAACCAAAAGTTTTGAAGCTCACATCTGTGATAACATCATCTTTTACCTTAATATAGATCCAGATAAGGTCTCCACACGTTGGATTGCCTACTTTGCCAATTGCATCAGCATCTTCCATTTCACCCATGTTCCGTGGGTTACTGAAATGATCTATAACTTTTTCACTGTACATGTTTTATTCGTCTCCTTTGCATTTATTAATGATGGTGATTTTCATGTTCTTCTCCTTCAAACAAGTCATAGGGTACATCCTTTGAAAGGGGTGACATAGCCCGAAGTTTTTCAACTATTGGGGGAAGTACCTCTACGAATCGATCTACCTGATCTTGAGTGTTATCACGTCCCAGCGAAAGCTGTAATGCACCATGAGCCTCCGCTTCAGAGATACCCATACTCAACAAACAATGAGAAGGGGCTAAGGTTTTTGAAGTGCAAGCAGAGCTGGTGGCAACAAGAAAGCCTTGAAAGCTAAGATGGAGAGTAATTGCTTCTCCTTCAATATAACTAAAACGAATGTTTGCATTATTCGGAAGCCGCTGAGTAGGATGGCCATTTAAGAAAGCTTCATCAATACCTTCCAGAGTCCCTTTAATTAACGTATTTCGTAATCCCGTCAGATATTGCGCGTCCTCATGGAGCTGATTTTTCGAATTTTCCGCAGCTACACCCATTCCCACTATCCCCGGTACATTTTCAGAACCTGATCGGATGCCAAATTCTTGTCCACCCCCAAGCAAAATAGGTTGGAGAGCCACACCCTCTCTTGCGAAGAGAGCCCCAACACCTTTAGGCCCATATAAATCATTTGAAGATAAAGACAATAGAGAAATGCCCAATTCTGTAACATCAATTGGGATTTGCCCCGCACTGGCCACAGCATCAACATGAAGAGGGATTCCCGAATCATTGGCAATTTTTGCAATATCTGCAATAGGTTGAATTGTCCCTACTTCATTATTTGCGTGCTGAATTGAGATCAAAATCGTTTGTTCTGTGATAGAATCTTGAAGAGCTTTTAAATCAACAACACCATAGTTGTCAACTGAAACTTTAGAATGATCGAATCCCTGCCTATTTAGAAATTTCACAGTATTAATGATGCTGAGATGTTCAACTTTTGAGATAATGAGATGGTTTCCCTTTCGTTTATGACGATTGGCAAAACCCTGTAAAGCGAGGTTATTAGCTTCGGTTGCTCCGCTCGTGAAATAGATTCGGTCTTTTAATTGCGCATTAATCAGTTGGGCAACTTGAACTCGCGCATTCGCGATAGCCTTAGCTGACTGTTGTCCTGCTGTGTGAACCGAGGAGGGATTTCCATAATAAACTTGGAAATATGGTTTCATTGCTTCGAATACGCGTTCATCAACTGGAACACCTGCACTATGATTGAAATTTATTAGATCCACCAATTTTCATCCCTCTCATAATTAACACAAATAAGTTTAGAATGTTGACACTACATCAGCTTCTAGGGCATAATGACGTTCTGGAGTATCGGTCCCGCTTACAAGAACAAACAAGAATTTTCGTACCATAGGGTTTCATCCTTCCGTTTTTTGAATTAGAAACCGGATATAATCATCAAATTCTTCGAATGACAGTATGGTATTCCCAGTACGTTTTGCCCAGCGCGAAATATCCTCTTCGGCAGCTGGATCATCGGCTAAAACCTCGATAACTTGTTTCCGTTTTGCCTCAAGAACCGCTTGACGTGTCTTATACACAGGAATGGGACAATAAAGACCCCGTGCGTCAATCCGAACATGGATTTCTTCTTTGCTGCTATCAGTCTGTTTGGATTTCTCTGACATTCCAAAGGTACCTCCAGCAATTAAAGCCTTAACACCGTTAAGGTATGCATCGAGGTATCAAATCTATTATTTAAGGTTGTCGCCCTCGCGAATCCCCAGCTTGAACTGCAAAAGTGTAACGGAAAAAGAGGGTGAGGCGTAACGCTAAAATGCTATGTTTGAATCACACTAAAGTTGTAGGGATGTAGAATGTCACCTGCTTCCAAGAATAAATCGAAACGAAAAGCCAAAAAAGAGCCCGCGGTATCAGAAAACTTTGCGGTTTCACCCGCTCTTAAACAAGAGGTCATGCAGGAGTTAAAGCAACTCTTTATGAAAGGTGACTTACCCGAAGCGAAACGTCGAGATAATATTGTGATGACTCGATTATGGAATAGCGATCTTCGGATTGTTGACGCTTTAATTGCCTTAGAGATTTTTAAGAGCCGAAGTGAAGCAGTTGCGTTCCTTACGCATGAAGGGATTCAAGCGAAAAGCGATTTGGTAAACACCATTCTTCCAGCTATTGAACAAATTGAAGAAATTAAACGACAGACTCGCCAACAAGCTGTCACGGCTCTGCACAAGTCGAAGCGCAAAGACTAAAGCGGAATTTGTGTTTGATAGTTTTATTTTTTTGGTGGATTACGAAGCACTTTAAAAACAATGATATATTGTGAACCGACGCAGATACAATCTTTTGATGTGATGAATGTGACCAAGATGTCGTTCTTATCCAAAGATGAGCTCAAGTTTCAAGCCAAAGTTCGTGACTTTGTTGAACGGAATTTAACGCCAGTTGCGGAAGATATTGAGCAAGGAAATCTCGAAGCGTGGGATGTCTTACCTAAGTTCGGGAAAGCAGGATATCTTGGATCTCGTTACCCACCCGAGTATGGCGGCATCGGAAAAGGGTTAATGTATGAAGTTCTTGTGACTGAAGAGATTTGTGCAGTCCATGCAGGTTTTGATATGGCTCGAGTCGCTTCGTGCATTCTTTTTGCACATCCAGTCTTTGAATTTGGTACCGATGCTCAGAAAAAGAAGTATCTAGCCCCTGTTGCTAGAGGTGAAAAGATTGGGGCTCTTGGCATCACTGAACCAAATGTTGGTAGTGACGTCGCGGGCACCGAAACTCGTGCTGTAAAACAAGGCAACAAATATTTGATTAAGGGCGAAAAACGATTTATAACGAATGGACCAGTTGCAGATTACATTCTCTGTTATACAATAACCGATCCAAAAGTGAAAGCTAAACAAGGTATGACAGCTTTTATCGTAGAGACAAAATCCAAGGGCTTTGAAGTCATCGAGGAATACGAACTTCTGGGCATGCATGGAGCCCATGTCGGTCGACTCGCTTTCAATGATGTTGAGGTTACTAAAGAACACATCCTTGGAAAATTAAATGGTGGTTTTCGTGTCGCAATGGCAGGTTTAGATGCCGAGCGAACCATACTAGCTGCAGAAATGAACGGAGTGGCAAGAGCAGCTATGGAGGAGGCAGTTCATTATAGTAATTGGAGAGTCCAATTTCGTCGTAAGATTCGAGAATTTGAAGGAATAAGCTTCAAAATTGCGGACATGGCCACAAAACTTGAAGCAGCGCGATTGCTGACATTCAAAGCTGCTCGATTGATCGATGCAGGACAACCTGCAACAAAGGACGCTGCAATAGCGAAACTTTTTGCTTGTGAGAAGGCTATCGAAACCGCTACAGACTCACTTCAAGTGTTGGGAGGAATCGGGTATACGAAACAGCGACCCGTTGAACGATTTCTGCGGGATGCTCGACTTATGACTATTGGTGGAGGGACGGCTGAAATTCTTCGGTATTTAATTCAGCGCGAAGTATATCGAGAATACGATCTTTAAGAATGGATTGAATTCGAAAGCTTAATTGCTAAAATCATCTAATCCGTTCGCTTATGCAGCATTTGAGGAGAATTTAGTGAGTACTATTTTGCGGAATGAAGCCACAGGTTATTGGCAGCGGATTCAACAATTCACTCCTAATGCCCGATTGATCATCGTAAACCAAGCAATTAACCGATTAGGTTTTGGCGTATATCAAGCCATATTCAACCTTTTCCTCCTTTCCATCGGCTACTCGACAGCTTTTGTAGCTGGACTCCTATCCATTGGGTTGTATACAATGGCAATCGGTGCATTAGTTGCTGGCCCGTATACGACTCAGGTTGGTGAAAAAACGTCTTTAATACTCTCTGGCATTATCAGTGTCATCGCGGCAGGAATGCTCATCACATTTCCGATACCAAGTATTCTCATCATGATGATGATCTTATTTTATTTCGCGAACAGTTTATCAATCACTTCATATAGTCCGTTGATGGCTCGGAGTAGTTCCTCGTTTGAACGAACTCACCTCTTTGGGACTTCTCAAGCGTCACGGATTAGTATGAGTTTCTTAGGGAGTTTGTTTGGCGGTTTTCTTCCAGGATTTTTTTCATTCTTACTTTTTATT
>CAYFXY010000023.1:2945-7478 GCA_964347205.1 uncultured archaeon | reverse complement strand
TTCAGATCACTCTTTTCATTTGGATACTAACTAGCCTCATAGGAATTTTCCCTCTTCTTTGGTTAACAGACCCAAAACGAACAGACCTTGAGTTAGAAGAAGACGCGTTGGTTGAAGAAAAACCTCAATTTTCACCAGTACCAGTTGGAAGGAAACGAACCGTATTCGGTTTCGTTTTAAGCAGCGTGTTAATCGGATTAGGAGCAGGACTCATTGTTCCTTTGATTAACGTCTTCTTCTGGGAATTCTACAATCTTCCCACTTACATGGTTGGTATAATCATCGGAGTGGGACAAGCAACTATGGCCACAGGAGTTCTTTTATCCCCAATTTTATCGACTCGAATTGGAAAAGTGCCCTCAGTTATCCTCACTCAATCGGTATCTTTGCCCTTCATTGTGCTCCTCGCTAGTGTCGTGAATCCATTTATCGCGATAGCAAGTTACCTACTTCGAGGTGTTCTGATGAATGCAGCTATGCCTGTAGGTCAAACCCTACGCATGGAACTAGTTCCGGGTTCTTGGCGACCAAACCTACAAGCATTACATACCTCGGCAATGAGTTTAGGACGAGCCACTAGCGTTCAATTCACTGGACAACTCTTTGACCAAGGGTTATACCTAATACCGTTTTGGCTGACCCTTGGATTTTATGGCATTCAAGTGATCTTCTTTGCCATTTTCTTTTGGAATGCAGAAAAACAACGTGATACGGACTTTCAAGCGCAAAAAGAATTCATTAAAACCCAGACGTAATAAATAACTGGATTACTTGATCAACTTTCTCAATCTTCTGGAAACTGTAACCTTATTAGGTATAATTTTTATTATGGACATGAAAAGCGTCAATTGTGGGAGATAAGGTATTTACAATGCAAAAAACCAACCTCATACTCCTCCTTACAATCTTATTATTTCCATCCTTTGTAATGCCTACAGTCTCAATCATTGATACCGAGAGTTATGACAAATTCAACATCTTGTCAGAACAGGATGTACGAAAAGATGATAGAGTGCTCACAGCCTCAAATATCCTGCCCTCTGAGTACGAAAACAAGATTCAAATAAATAGAGGGATTCGTGAAGAAACACCATTGAGGGTGATTCAAAGCAGGTTTCAACCTTTAGCCAACTGGACGGTAATGGTCTACCTTGATGGTGATAACGACTTAGAAGAATACGCATTTATTGATTTCAATTCAATGGAGTTAGTTGGTTCCACCACGAATGTTCGCATTATTGTTTTGGTTGACTTTTGGTCAGGTACCGATGCGCCATTTACAGGGGCTAAATGTTATGAAATATTGTATGATTCAAATATGAATGCGATAAATTCATTGGAGCTAGCTACTGGACTGCCAACGGAGCCAAATATGGGCTCATGGGAGACTCTAAGAGATTTTATTGTATTCAGTCAAACCTTTGCCCCTGCACAAAATTACATGCTTGTGATATGGGATCATGGGGCTGGGTTTTACGGTTTGTGTACTGATGATACTAGTAATGATTTTCTTTCAATCCGAGAATTAGACCAAGCCCTAAGTGACCCTGGAGTACAGTACCTTGATATTGTGGCATTCGATGCCTGCCTTATGGGGCAACTTGAAGTTGCTTATGAAATTCGAGATACGACAGATATTTTGGTATTTTCTGAAGAAGGCATCCCAGTGAATGGATTTCCCTATGATGATATTTTATTGAATCTGACCTTGTTTCCCCAATCAACACCTCGAACGGTTGCTAGTGGGATGGTTTATTATTATACAGCTGCATATGGCGTTGGTGGACAATACTATGATCCCTTACTGAATTACGTGTGTCTGTCAGCTGTGGATACATCAATTCTTACCACCGTCGCACAAGCGCTAAGTCGACTTTCCCATTACCTTCTTACAATGGTGGATGTGCCTATCTTCTACGATTGGATCAGTCAGGCACGACGAGATACCCAAGGATTTACCAATGCAGATTTTATGGATCTTAATGGCTTCGCTAATGAAATCATTGATGCCTTTGGTAGTCTATCCTATTCATTGGTTCGTGATTTAGCTCTCAACCTTAGTGCAGCTGTGAACGATGCAGTCCTTGAAGAACGCCATCTATCAGGGGTATCTGGCGCATCGGGGCTAGGTAGTGCCTTCTGTTCATACGGTTCTACAGATTTGGAATTGGCTAATGATACTAGCTGGGATGTATTCATGGATACTTTCATCAATGTAGGCTCCGATATTGACGTGGCAATTGTGATAGATCAGATGGGTGAACATTTCGGTTATCTTGATGGCAACTCTGATTCCGTCTATTATGAATTCACTCCAAATGTCAACGCAATGTATGTTGTAGACCTTCAAGCTGCTTGGGAGGAGTACACCACAGATTTTGATCTTCATTTATATGACAATTCTGTGACAGAACTTACTAGCTCGGTGAGTGCGGATTCCACCGAAAGCGTAAGTCAGTACCTCATCGCAGGAATCACATATTTCATCGAAGTCTACTCCTATCCCGGTGATTACCAGGGGATAGGCGTCTTCCAACTCGTCGTATATTCAACATTTGATCCGGGAGGACCACCTACACCCTTTCCACCCATCATCGTGTTCATGATGATACTAGGTACAATGATTGCAATAGTTGCGGTGGTGTTAGCCATCATTCATTTCATACTACGGCGACCGCGCGACAGCCCTCCACCACCTCGCTATACGACTCCCCGGTTTGCCCCACCAGCTAGTCCGGATGCAATGCAGTTCTGTGCCTACTGCGGCGGAATGATTCCCACACAAGCCCGATACTGTCCGACTTGTGGCGCATCTAAATCATAAGATCCGGATATTTCACAAAAAATCTCCCAAAAACACTGGCATGTGGTGATTCTTTTGCATCGCTATTGTCACGTTTAAGTAGTCACTTCGAAGCCCTGCTTTGACAGACAATGCGTGGCTGGATCCTCGATGTAACCCCCCGGTCCGACCACTTCGTCCTGTGGTTACGTACTGTCAAAGACTGCGTACCGTTGCAGGTACCCTATCAGCCGCGATTCTACTTACATGCACCGGGCGTCAAATTCGAGAACTATGCGCCGCTGTTTGAGAGTCATCCACTAGTGAGCGCTGTGACTCCCGAATTTCGCCGACTGCAGCTGCGAGGCGCACAGCGTCCGGTGCTCGCCGTTACAGTCTCTTCCTGCACTCAGCTCGCTCGAGTCGTCCGCGACATCAAGGCCCTCGCCGTCCCCAGGTTTCGTATCTTCAACGGCGATCTCTCTGCGACGCAGCTGTGGTATTTAGAGCAGCGACGCTATCCCTTCGAACAGGTGGAGGTTCACACTGATACGTCAGGGGCCCACGTGATTCATATCGAATCTTGCGACTCGCGTAAGGCCTTCGACTATCATCTTCCTCCCTTTGATTCTGTGGACCTCCGCCTAGAGGGGGAGGAGCTTTTCATCGCGTCCAGTTCCAAAGGAGATACTCTGCAGACCACTGAGCCCATGATGCTCCAAGATTGGATCACTGCCCAAGATCCAGACATCATCTTCACTGAGGAAGGGGATTCGCGGATTTTTCCCACTCTTATTCACCGTGTCCGAGAAGCAGGAATGCTGCGCCAGTTCTCACTAAGCCGAGATCAGACACCCCACGTTTTCAGCGACCAAGCCCTGCCAGCGGGGCGCCCAGTGTTCCGATATGGAGGTCCTGTCTTCTATCGCCCCCATCCATTTCATCTGCGTGGACGCTTGCACCTAGACCGCGCTCACATGACCTTTGGCAGCTTTGAGGGGTTGATCGAGGCTAGTCGACTCACCGCCTTTCCCCCGCAACGTATGGCCCGAAGCAGTCCCGGCACCGGCATCAACATGCTCCAGATGCAAGAAGCCCTCAATCGCGGCGTCCTGATTCCCGAAACCAAGGCCGACCCTGAGCAATACAAGACCGGCATCGAACTCCTCAACGCGGACCGCGGAGGTCACGTCATTACACCACGTGTGGGAGTGTTCACTGATGTGGGCGAGCTCGACTTCCTTTCCATGTACCCTTCACTGATGATAAAACACAACATCTCCCCCGAAGCCCTGTTCTGTGACTGCTGCCCCGATGATGCCACCATCGTCCCCGAACTAGGCTACAGGTTGTGCCGACGCCACACAGGCATTGTACCCACCTTTCTCAAACCCATTCTTGACAAACGCACCTACTACAAAAGGCACCGCCATGAGAATCCCGTCTATGAAGCCCGACAAGCCGCACTCAAATGGTTACTAGTTGTGTGCTTGGATTCAGACGAGATTGTACCAATGAAGATTAATGGTGATTTACAGCTTGTTAGGATAGGGAAGTTTATCGACCAACATCTGACGTCACCTGGTGTAACGCCTTGTAACCTAGACGTCCAATTAATCGGATTGGATGAGCAATGCAAGGCCGCCTTCGTCCCGGTGAATCGGTTCTTCAAGCTTGATGCACCGGATACTCTTCTTAAAGTCAGGTTAGAAGGAGGTCGAGAGATTACCCTTACCCCCGATCACCCCTCC
>CAYFXY010000023.1:1850-2880 GCA_964347205.1 uncultured archaeon | reverse complement strand
TGGGCAGCTAGCAGTGAGAGAAACCCGACATCTCAAATGCGGTGACTTCCTACCCGTAATGCTATCAATTCCCTCAAACTCGACACAGTATCACTTTGACTTCATTGAAATTCTTTTTAGCCAGCATTCCGAGAACACCCTAGATACCTGGAGAGTCCGTGGCTCAATCTTAAGAAAGGCCATCACTGAACATCGTAACAAAATCTTATCTGCTTTGCCTCAAGGTGGTCATACTCCCCAAGCGTTCACCCTATGGCAACGAGAGGGTTACATTCCACTTAGATATTTCAAGTTGCTAAATCTCCCCCTAGAAAAACACCAACAATTGCAGATAGGACGTGGGCGCCGCAAAGGTGGACTGATTCAATGGATTCCTGCCAAAGTACCGCTTGATGAAGATTTAGCGTTTCTGTTGGGCTTCTTTGTTGGAGATGGAAGTGCAACCCAGAATATGCTCCGGCTTAATGTCAATGCTGAAGATGTTGCTCTTCGCAACAGAATTGAACGAATTATCTCAATGAGTTTTGGGGTGAAAGGACATATCCGTAAGGAAACCCAAGCAAACATGTATGTAGTACAAATCAATAGTGTCGCTCTTGTTGAACTATTGGAAAAAGCGTTTTTGATTGGACCTACCGCGCGTCGAGGGCGGCTTCAGATACCGTTCTACATCCTTAATGCACCCAGAGCAATTCGTTATGAGTTTCTTGCAGGACTCATCGCAAGTGATGGATCTATCGAAAAGACCCGCAACGTGATTCGAATAGGCACTAAGAGTGAAAAGTTGCTCAATCAACTAGGCTACTTGGCACTCACCTTGAATATTGATTTTCTGCTAAATCGTTCCAAGAAACCAGGCATAACACATATCTTTCGCATTACTGGAAAGCGAAATCTGGCTAAGATTCAATCCAACTGTTCAGTATAGAAATTGGTACTGTTTATCTTCACATCTAAACATTCTCGGTTCAAACGGTTCTCATACATCTCATTCCAGTTAGGAAAGCTACTCAAACCGTACCCTTTCTGA
>CAYFXY010000023.1:1391-1840 GCA_964347205.1 uncultured archaeon | reverse complement strand
GTTCCATAAAGAAAAAACATGAACAAATCCTCCACCGTAAAAACGCCAGTCAACGTCCATATTCGCGAATCAGGGGGATTCCTGTTCAAGAAACCGGTTTACGACAACTTGCTCGGAAGTATCGCACTGTCAGAAATCCACGTATTGATTCAACAGAGAGAGCTCAACGGTCATCCGCAGCAACACAGGTAGCTAAGCTTTTTGATAAATCGACTCTCTCCAACACTGACCAACAACAATTGGTCTTCATTAAACAATTGATTGAAAGCGATATTGGCTTTGCCAAAGTCACAGAGATTGCCACGGTAAAGCCCTCTTCCAATTATGTGTATTGCTTCGAAGTAGATAACCCAATGTCCGGGTTTGCAGCAGGAAAAGGTGGAGTCTTTACACACAACTGCTTTGGCTATCTTGGCTACGCACCTCAGCGTGATGGGTTTGATCGCGGG
>CAYFXY010000023.1:0-1381 GCA_964347205.1 uncultured archaeon | reverse complement strand
TGAAATGGTTATTAGTTGTCTCATTCGGCTATCTAGGATTCCGCGCTTCACGGTTTGGTCGTGTAGAAGCCTATGAGTGTGTCACTGCTTTTAGTCGTCGCGTTTTGTTGCAGACAAAGGCGGTGTGCGAGCAGAAGGGATTCCAAGTGCTCCATGGCATTGTGGACTGTGTCTGGCTCCAAAAACCTGGTGCGTCTGTCGAAGATTACATGGCTGTTGGTGGTGCTATTCAGAAGGTAACGGGGCTGCCAATTGAGTTTGACGGACGGTATCGTTGGATTATGTTCCTTCCCTGTCGCAATCAACCCTATGGGGCTTTGACCCGCTATTGCGGTGTGAAAGAGGATGGCACCATTAAAGTTCGTGGCGTTGAGCTTCGACGCCGTGATACGCCACCGTTCATTAAGCAGCTCCAACTGGATCTCATCACGTGCCTTGCAGGAGCCGAAGATATAGACGAAATGCGGCAGTTGCTGCCTCAGCTTCTCAACATTGTCAAAAGCTATCTAGACCGTCTGCATAATGGCGACGTAGCCACCGAGGACCTCATCATTACACAAAATATCAGCAAGCTCCCCCACGAATACCAGCAGCACTGTAGCCAAGCTATTGCGGCAGAGCTTGCTGTTCGATACGGTCAAGACGTTCAGCCGGGACAAGCCATCAGGTATGTGCACACCGACTCGAAGTCACGACATCCGTTACGCCGTGTCGCGCTCCCTCACACCGCGGCTGCGGCTCATTACGATAAGGAAAAGTACGTCGAGCTGCTGCTTCGCGCCACCGATACGCTCCTCACGCCTTTGGGTTGGAACCATGCCAGACTAGTCCAGTACTTCAGTAAGCAACCAGTACAGGCGGTTTTAGATTCGTATCTGAGAAGTCGCAGGTGAGACATCTATTTTTGCACAAAGTCGGTAATTCGTGATGCAGCTTCTCGAATCCGATTGGGTGGTGCCGTTCCCACACTAATCCGGATATTGTTGGGATAGGCTATTCCAAACTGATCACCTGGAACAACAACCACGCCCTTTTCTTCTAAAAGCGCGATTGCAAACTCAGGACCTGTCATTCCGGTATCTTCCACGTTGGGAAATAGATAGAAGCCTGCAACAGGTTCATAGGTGAACTTGAAACCCTTTATAGGTTTGAAATTTTCAAGGGCAATTTTCCGACGATCATTTAGGACATTGCGATGTTGACCGATAATACCTTTGAACGCCTTTGGATTGGAAGAGGTCTTCATAGCCCCCACTTGAATAGGAGTTGGTGCACAGGCAGTGTTGTATTGATGAACCTGATAGATGGGGCGCATCAAATGCACTGGTGCCACTACATAACCCAAGCGTAACCCAGTCATCGCAAAGGATTTGGAAAAGCT
>CAYFXY010000022.1:29486-32993 GCA_964347205.1 uncultured archaeon | reverse complement strand
TAATGATGGCAACTTTTGGAGCAATGTATTTTTGGCTTCCTTTATTGGGTATAACCACGGATTCAATCTGGTTTGTGTTAATTAGTATTTTAATCGAAATCCCGTTTCTATTTGTATATTTTTCCGTCTTTTACATTTTTGATGGAATCAATATCTCAATTGCTCATACTTGGTATCGAAATCAAGATCCTGTTCTCCGCGGTGCAATTCGCGAAGTGAATTCGGTTATGGGCACAATAATCAAGTTCGCAGGTGTTCGCACGGCCGTGGGTGCACTGCAAAGAACCATTCAACGGAGCACATCTCGACAAGGAGGAATAATAGCGATAATCGGAGCAATTGCGGCTCGTTTAATCGGTGCCATATTTCGCTTCCTCACTTATTTCACATTGCCTGCTATCATTATCGAAAAACGGGACTTAGTGGATTCAATTAAACGGTCTGTAAACGTAACATGGCAGTACCTAGTTGATGTATACATTGCGGAAACAGGCGTCTCAACAGTCTTTAGTTTCTTTGGTGCACTTCTTTCCCTAGGTTTTCTCGCTTTTGGATTCCTCTTCGGTTATGTTCTGGGGATTATTCTTCTTGTTGATTTATTCCTTGCATTACTGACAGGAATTGGGTTTGCTTTTCTCTTCATGATCTTTGCTGCTGTTCCGAGTTACTTCATTTTCCGACCACTAAATACTGCATATCGTACCTTCATGTTTTCTTATGCACTTGATGAAGAAAGTGGGTTTTCACTCCCCAGTCGACTACCCAAGGCTTATCGCGATACAATCGAAGACGCTCAAGCTCAATGGGAAGCCTCCGGTAAAGATCGATACATGGAGGAACCACCTGCGGAATGGTAAGAACAAGATGCTATAAAACAAGAGAATAGAAATGAGTATGAGTACAGAGATAAGAAAATAGCTCAAGAAATTACAAAAAAGAAGAACCTTTTGCCACCCTACTAGCTAGCAAAATTGTAGATCCAGAGGAATGAAGTTCGAAATAGCCAGTTTTTTACTAGGGGGAACTCAAAAATAGGTAAACAACCCTTGACAATAATACTTTGAAGTGATGCTGTATGTCAGAAGCAAAGAATGGTGATACTGTTCGCGTACATTATGTTGGAAAATTTCCTGGCGGCAAAGTTTTTGACACTTCCTTGGAAAAGGAAGCAATTCGGGCGGGTATCTACAATAAAGGTCGTGATTACAAGCCCCTGAAGGTCACATTGGGTGCGGGGCAGGTAATTCAGGGTTTTAATGATGCGATAATTGGCCTAAAACCTGGTGAAGAAAAGACTGTGACTCTACCTCCAGAACAGGCTTATGGCAAGAAAGGAAGTCATCCAATGGCAGGTAAAACTCTCCAATTTCGCATCATTTTAGTAGATATCATCGAAGAGAGTTAAATCTAATACAGGTTGATATGGGTACGTTTAAATAGTGTAATTCTTGCACCTTGCACGCCATATGGGGGCTACTCACATCATGTATGTTCCTAAAGTCAATCCCCTCATCAAGTATTCACGACATATCTTTTGTATCGGTTTTTTGATCGCCTTTATGGCATATTTAGTTCCAGTTTTTTCTCTCTATATTCTGATTGCAGGGACTATTATCTTTCTCATAGGATTTGCCCTTCAAGTCTACTTACTTCGAATTCGGTCTAAATATGGAGTAAAAACGAGTCTTGGCATTGATTTTCTCTTTCCTGAAATTGATAACTGGGTAGTTGCTGTTGATTTCATCGATATGCCAGACGAACCAATTCCCACTGAAGTTGAGCTCTCTGAATTCGAAATATCTGAACAAATCATGATCATGAAGACAAAAAAACGGAAACGACGAGACGCTACCAGCCAACTAGCGATTGCGGGTCCAAAAGTCATTCCGTATGTTTCACAACTTTTCAAAGAAGATGACCCTGATATACGTGCAAAAGCCGCTTCAATATTTCGCCATCTAGGTCCCAGGGGGAATGCAGCAGTACCAACTTTGATCGAATTCATTGATGACTCGAATCCAATTGTACAAGCACAGGTTCTCTGTGCTCTGGCTCGAATTGGACCCACTGCCATTGATGCAATTCCAATGCTAGTCAAACAGCTCTCTAATGAAAGTGATGATGTTCGTATTTGTGCTGCGTTAGCCATCGGAAGAATCAACAAGAAGTCTAAAGTAAAGACAACAACGCTCAAATCGGTCCAAAATCTTTTAGACGATCCAGTTACATCGGTACGAACAGCTGCAATTAATGCACTTGTGGATCTCGAAAACGAGCATACAGAGGCAATCCCTCTGCTCATATCCGGACTCCGAGATCCAAATGGAGTTCTTGCACTGCAATCTGCACAACATTTAGGCAATTATGGCAAAGATGCTACGGATGCAATTCCCGATTTGATTGAAGCTCTCAACTCCAATATTCCTATCATCCAAATCATTGTCTCCCATGCTCTTTACCAAATTGGCTATGATCCCTTAGCCTTACTCCGACCGATATTAACCGCTGCACGCGCAGGCGAGATCTTCATTAAACTTGAAGCCCTTAATATCCTTGAAGAGATGGGTCCTGATGCAGAGCCTGCAATGCAAGCATATGTCCGCATGCTTGGTGATAAGAACACTTTGACCCGAGTAGTTGCTGTACGTGGTATTTTCTATCTTGGTGAGAAGGCTCGACCTTTGGCGCCCCAACTTCGACGGGCACTAGATGATCCCGCTAAAGCTGTTAGATATCATGCTGAACGAACCCTCAAAGAACTCGGGGAACCCCTCGAGGAACCTGATTTGTTTGCAGACGCCGACTAGCCTAGATCATTTCAGTTCCCTCAAGAGCATAGTCTTTAAACGAATACCCCTCTATTTTTGATGGGTTTGGCTATGAAGTATAAATTCAAAGGTATTAGCTTCTTGCTGACCTGTATTAGTCTGAGCTTTAGTGTTTTGAGTCCTTTTGTCCAAGGATTCGAAGTTCAAGCATCTTATGGATATAATGTGGGTGATTTCTTTATATTTACAGACTCAATAATTGAGAGCGTGGGGGCCAGTAAAGACCCTTCGGCGATCAAATCATTGCTATCGATGAAAATATCAACAATTATGTTATTCGATTGACAACAGATATTTCAAACTTGTCAGCAGGATTAGATGGGTATCTTCAAAGGACTTACATAGAGGGATATACTCCTGTTGTTGCTGGACCCCATGTCTATTTTACCCATACTCTTTGGGTGGTTCACAGTAGAGAGTTTCTAGAAGATGCTTCCAATTACATGGCTGCGACACAGATGAGGGGCACTATTTCTGAGCGGTTTGATGAGCACTTTTTCAGTTGGAATTTAGAAAAAAATGTATCAGCAGCCATCTCTCCTTATGACATCAATCAGGATGGAGCGATGGACGCCTTCATTTCCATCTCTAATTATACAGCCCAATTCAATGACCAGGGTGTAATGCTTCTGCGAGAATTCATCACGGAATTTCGTTTTGATAATGGTGCACATTATCA
>CAYFXY010000022.1:22217-29435 GCA_964347205.1 uncultured archaeon | reverse complement strand
TATTCATATTTCCCTTAATCACTCATATAACAGGGATCTTGATTGGGTTACTAGTTATTCTCACGTTGAGTATTTCGCTACTCTCTATTATTTGGTACCAGCAAATCAAAACTAAGCAGGATTAGGTCAAAGCACCCATTCAAATTTCCATCTTTCGTAGGGAATAAAGCAATTGCAAATTAGTTCTGAACCACTCTTCGCCTCCGGGTGTTTCAAGAGTCATTGGGTGTAATCGAAATCTTGGGTCACTTACAATTTCTTGAAATACAGGACGCCCCATCAGCCCGTGACCAATGTTTTCGTGACGATCTCTATGGCTTCCTTGTTCCGTTTTCGAATCATTGAGGTGAAATGCTTTCAAATGCTCAAGTCCGATAATGGCATCAAACTTATCCATTGTTTCTTGAAAACCTGAAGGTGTTCCTAAATCATAGCCCGCAGCAAAAGCATGAGAAGTGTCAAAACACACTTTCATTCGATCGGGAAAATCAACCATTTCACGAATTTCAGCAATTTGTTCAAACTGGCTTCCTAATTGAAATCCCGCTCCTGACGTATTTTCGAGCAAGAGTTGAACTGCTTGAGTAGGCCGTTTTATGAGCAACTTCTGTAAACTATTTACAAGTCGCCTAAGTCCTCGTCTTTCTGTTGATTCACGAAATGAACCTGGATGAAAAACTAAAAAAGGGATTCCCAGGGCTTCACACCGATCCATTTCATCAAGAAAAGCTCGTTCTGAACGGTATCTAAGGTTTCTATTCGCGCTGGCAAGGTTAATCAGGTAAATGCTGTGTGTCATCACACTTCGTATGTTAAACTCTTTGACACCAACCTTAAACTCAATTATTTGCTCTTCGGTGAGGACTTTACATCTCCATTGACGTTGGTTTCTTGTGAAGATTTGGATGACTTCACAACCTAGATCATATCCACGCTGAGGAGCATTTTGAACCCCGCCTTCAACGGAAACATGGCAACCCAGCAAACCCATGATCTTGTTCGCCTCTTCGATTGAACAGAAAATTAGTCGATATTCATAATTATATGGTATGAGATAAAAACTGATTCAGGGGAAGCCTTTTCAATCATATCAAAGGCAATATGCCAATATTAGATATTAAGGGAAGAATTTGTAGAAGGTTAGAGCTGTGGGATTGATTGCGCGTTTCTTCGGATTAGAGGAAGAATCCAAACGTGTTCAATATCTAGCAAAAGTATCTGCAGCTTTCATGCCTATAGCTGCTCTCGCCTTCATGATGTCTAGCACCTTCTACTCAGTATTTGTTGCAGAAACCCTTTTTCCCCCACCAATTAATCTTAGTGTAGGTATGGCTTTTGTCGGAATTTTAGCAGCAATTTCAATGGCAACACAGCTTGTACTGGACTATCCAACCGGAGGAGTAGGAGACTGGATCGGGCAACGCTGGATCCTCTCAGCTTCCTTGATTTGTTTCGCAATCGCTTTTTTTCTAACATCAATTGCCCATCTCATTCCCTACTTCTGGTTCTTTGTAATTATCTACATTATTACAGCAATTGGTTCTGCTTTAAATTCAGGAGCTATCGCAGCATGGTTTGATAATAACTATCGTGCAGCAGCGAAAGATCCTGAAAGGAGAGCTTACAGTGTTGCTCAAGGACGAATGGGAATGTTTTTTCAGATATCAGCGACAGCTGTTCTAATCCCCGGTGCAATTATGGCCGTAGTCATGGGTCGCCAATCAGTTTTTCTATTCCAAGCAGCACTCTGTATAATTCTCGGCTTTTCAGCGTTGTTCATCTTCAGAGATTTTCCTGAAGTTACTGAAAATCGCCCCCACCGATCACTACGTAATTATTATCATTTGCTAAAAGAAGGGCTAAAATTTAGTTTCTCTACACGAATGGTGATGTTCTATCTCATAGGTACTGTAATTATTGCTAGCACTATCATTGTGTGGGGTAACATGCTTCTTTTTCTCATCTACTATACGTATCTCGCATATAGTGATATTGCGGTGGCGATGTTTCGCACAGTTCTTTTTGCCTTTGGTGTTCTGTGGATTGAACGAGCAGGAATCTGGACACGAAGTCTTTCGCCTCCCAAATGGATACCACGATCTCGAGTACTCCAAACCTGTGGTCCGCTATTTTATTTCGCATTTGCCACAATTCTCTTTTACATGCCTCCCCTCACAATTATTCTTCCCTTTCCTCTCATGTATTTACAAATCCCAACTATACTAATTAGTGCTGGATTTATCCTCACAGGTATCTTTTCAGCATTCTCAAATCTTCTCAATCAGCGACTTTTGCTTGATTTGATACCAGACAAAATTCGGAACGGTATTTATTCTCTTATTCCCACGTTGACTCTAATTTTTGCTGTTCCTCAAACACTTTTCTTTGCACCAATACTGATCCTATATAATACTGCTACTGTACTATTTGGACTGGGAATAATTAGTTCCTTAGGAGTTATTATTCTCTGGATGGGATTGCGACGAGTACCTGAAAAAGCAGTAACAGTAGAAGAGGCGGGTCCAGGACCTATTCCTCCAGAAGTCCCCTAACTTCCCTGTTCAATAAATTCGTCAGGAGCCTGACTTTTCTTTACAATTAACCGGATTCCTTCAAGGCGAACGATTTCAATTGACTCGCCTGCTTTTATTACACCTTTTTCGGTTTCAGCCATCCAAGTTTCCCCAAGTGCACGAACACGTCCTTCGGGGTCCAAATTAGTTTCTGCAATTCCTTTAGTGCCAGGCATTTTCTTCGGATCAAAATCACTGGTCAAACGACGAGCCTCTGCAGCTTTGATAACCGCATAACCAAATAACGATGAAAAAATTAATGCAACAGCAGCTGACCCTCCTTGAAAAATCCACATTACATACGAGGGAATTAGCCATTGGGTGGGTGGAAGAAAGAAGATTCCTCCCAATACAAAACAGGCAATACCTATCAACCCAACAAACCCTGCAAAGGCAATATCTGCTTTGGCTTCAATAACTAAGAGGACTAATCCGAGAACCATCAAAACCAGCCCCGCGATTGAGATTCCAATGATACCGAGTCCTACTAGTGCTAGAATTATGCAAACAAGGCTGATCACTTCACCAGCATGACCAGGGGCATTTAACGCAAAAATGAATCCCCAGATGCCGATTTGAAGTAAAATGAAACTAATGGTAGGGTGAGCAAGAAACGCAAGTATAGTTAGGGAAAAGTTGGGCTGATAATAGAATTGAGTTGCTCCTGCAACACCATTAAAGTCTTGAATAATTTGAGTGTAAGTATAATTTCCCAACTCATTTGTTGGTATAAGGCGATAAGTGAAATCGTTAGGTTGAAGCTCACGTTGAACCAACGTGTACGCCTCGAGGGTGCTAAGTAGTTCTGGTATCGTATTAGCAATAAGCTCAATACTACCAAGGTTCTGAGCCTCCATGGCCCCTAAGTTCAAATTCTCTAGAATGAATTTTGTCCCAGTCGTCTCGTTTCGTTCATGTAAATGTGTAAATGCTGTCATTAAAGTAACCAAAGAATCAAGATAACCTAAGTCCGTTACTGGGAAAATTCCAGCTAGCGGTTGGCAGGAGCCAATTCGAGCTGCAGACCCCATTGATGCTATGTGTGCCGCCATAAGCAGATATGTTCCTCCACTCACAGCTTGGGCTGCTAACGGCACATGTACAAGTACAGGGATAGATGCAGTGGCAAAAAGTTGCATAATCTGACGAACAGCCCCTAATTCACCACCAGTTGTGCTGAGTTCTATTAGAACAAGCTGAGCATCCAAATTCTCAGCCGTTATGAGTAGGTCTTGCACTGCCAGTGTTGTCACACCGGTAATCTGTCCTGAAAACTGATAAACAACTACCGGCTCACTTGCTTGCATTTCCTCTGCATAACCTGCAGAAAAACTCGACACTAAGGGGACAAAGAAAAGGAGACCGAATACTACTGCAAGATATCTTGGGCGCAGTACCATCCAGCATGAAAGGCAGGCAAATCCAGCTTAAAGAAGTTTCGGGTTTCCACACAAGCTAATTAATCTCTGTGATCATTCGGGTTCTTTGCGAAAAGTTCAAGAAAGACTCTAAAAAAACAGGTCTTTTACACTTCTCACACAAAATTTAAAATAATAGCTTCAAATTTCAATGTTAGAGGATCATGAGCGGGGAACCGAAAGACCAGTCCACCATAGGTCACATTACATGGCGTATTATCCTAGCTAGTGTTGCAGTGTTTAGTCTCTATACCCTATTTAGCTCAATGTGGTCACTCAACGATGTCCGACTTGGTTTACATGGGATCCTTGGGTTCTTAGCCATTATTGGAGCAGCAACTGTCAGCTATGAAATACGAAAACAAAGCATTACCTGGAAATATTTTCTTCTTTCATTTTTCTGTTTTAATGTTGCATCAATTTGGTTTATAAATCCACTCTATCTAACAGAAGCAATTACTGAGATTAATGCTGATCTCATCGAATCGGTGCTTCTTGGGATCCTTTTTCTTGGTGCAATTATCCCCACATCGATTACTCAAAATGAAATAAGAATACGAAGAGGTTTATTGCTTGTTTTTGGAATGACATTTGTCTCTCTCTTTGTTTATGGGTATACTTATTATTTCGTATTTCTCAACATTCTTCAAATAAATTCACTCATAATCGGAATGAGCCTTGGTACAATAAGTATCGGGATCTTTATCGTAATTTTCGGGATTTTAGCAAGACGATCAAAAATTCTTCAGCGTTGGGATACACGCACGTTACTTACTGGTCTTATCCTGATGGTTATTTCAACGCTAATCCTAATGATTTCTTATTTCGTTTCGTTTTCCCTTCTATTCGCTTCTGTGATGTTTCGAACGGCTGTCTTTTATTCCATTTTCCTCGGAATTTCTATTCCTGTTCAACAAGAATTCGATATTAGCCGGCGAAAGGCCTTGATATACTCCTCAATCATTGGTTTGCTTTCCGTTATTCCTTATGTTGTTTCCTTAATCGTTGTTAGTGCTATACCTGTAACATTAGTATTTCTCGATCAGGGGATATATGCTCTCACTCATCTAGTCGTTGCATTTTTAGCTGCCATAATTTTTAGTTCATTATGGTTATACACTAAACAGCAGCCTTACTGGCATCGATACCCGCTTATTCTATCTTTCGCAGCATTGACCCTCATCGAAGTGACAATAGTCATTCTGAGTCCTTGGGTTAATCTTACAGGTGAATACACTCTGCTTTACATTCTCGGTGGATTAATGGTGTTAATCTGGCTCTCAATAACACTACGCTGGATACTCCATCCTCCCACAAACATCAACCATCAGCAAATGCCCCGATGGATCTTATTCTTTACAGCGCTTATGCTAATCGTAGTTATTGCAGGAGTCTTCCTCCAATCCTTTTTGTTTGCCGCATTTCCAATTGTAGCAGTACAACATATTCTCCGAAGTATTCTACTCGGCGTCTGTCTAATATCCTTATTCTTTCTGACATATCTTTTCATTATCTTCATACAAATTTCAAAAGGGAAAATGAACATGGCTTTAATTGCTGCTGGAACACTAGCATTTTGGGTTGTTGCTAACATTATAAAAAGCAATTTTGCTGCATGGACTGCAGGCTGGTGGGCTGCTCAACTCTTTCTTCTCTTTGGTCTACTCCTGGGACCAGCGACATTGGGGCGTCTTTATCTAGACACTTTACGGCAATCAGAACATGAACGCAAACGAGCAACCCTTTATGCCGATATTCTCGTTCATGATCTTCGTAATTATCACACCGCCATCCAATCTTCCCTTGATCTCATGAACTTATCTGAAGCCACTGATACGATAAAACAAGGCGCAAATGAACAGATCCAAATTGCTCTTGATCGAGCAAACCGACTAATCACAAATGTTCGAAGTCTTGAAAAAGCCGTCAGCCTTGAACCTCAAGATCTTACTAGTATAGATCTAGTTGCTGTAATTAAGGAAGCCTGGGATCACAGCCAAATCAATAAAGAATCAGATTTGCGTTTTTCGATAAACCGAAAAATTGGGGAATGCTTTGTTAAAGCAAATAAGTTGTTACTGGAAGTATTTATCAATCTCTTTCGGAACGCGCTCCAATATTCCAAGGAGATAAAACGTGTTGAAGTGGAAATTTCATCCCTTGACTTAAATGGAAATCAGTTTTGGGTAATTCGCATTGCAGATTGGGGGCAAGGAATTGCTCCGGAACAACAATCGGGACTTTTTAGCCGCTATTCGACTAGTGCTTATGGCCTTGGGTTGGGTCTATCCGTGGTCAAATCTCTAGTAGATGCTTTTGGTGGAACTGTATCTATTGAAAATCGTGTCCATGATGATTACTCACAAGGTACCGTCGTTATCATTCACCTTCTTATGAGTGAAGCATAACTTCCAAATTCTTATTGACAAACATTGGATTTCATTTATTTTCCCCTTCACAGAGGCTTTATATGATTGAAATGGTATCAATAGATAGAGCACTTTGCTTGGGAGGAATTCAATGAATTCACGCAAAACTAAGCTCATAATAGCGATAGCTTTAACTGCCATACTATTGTCGACAATGCCCATCGTTGCCATCAGTTCTGGGGGCCCATACCAGAATCCCCGTGCAAATTTGGTCCCTATGACCGTTTCGAATTATCTCGAAGATTTTACCAATGATAGCCTCGAAAATAGTATAGCTACAACTGCACCTGGTTGGGGTACTGGCGTGGTTACTAATCAACGCCAGTTATCTGTTTCACAACTGGACTTCTACAGTACTCCTAACATAATAGTTGATGTTGCCGTCCAAGGACGTAAAGTTTACGCAACTGCGAATAATCGTTCAAGTTTTATAGACACTCTATTTTGTTTCAATATCACAGATCCCTCAAATATTGAATATATGAGTGACAGAGATTCCCAACGAGGATTCCTTACCGGTGATATCCAAGGTGATATCTACTACAATGGTGGAACATACTTTGGGGGTTGGGTAGGCATTTACAATGTCAGTGACCCATACAATATAGATGCCTTTGGGGTATTCATCGATAACTGGGTTGTCGAAGGACCGGTCACAGATGTTGAGGCACGCGGACATATTCTATATGGCACAGTATTTAATTCTTCGATTTCTCGGGGTCTTGTTATGTTCGATGTTCAAGATCCCAACAATTGGAATCGAATCAATAATACAATAACATATGATGAAGCCTTGGG
>CAYFXY010000022.1:14727-22207 GCA_964347205.1 uncultured archaeon | reverse complement strand
CTCTTCATCAACAACGTCAGTCAACCCTATGCTGTCTCATCTGCGATTGGGTCGGTAAATACGCCAGGGAATGCCACAGATGTTTTGGTTGATGGTTCTCTAGCTTATGTGGCTGATGGTCCTGCAGGTATTCATATCGTTGATGTCAGTGATCCAACCAATCCAACCATTATTGGAAGTATTGATACGAACGGTGTAGCCCGTCGTATGGTGCTTCAGGGATCCACTCTCTTTGTGGCATGTGGTGCTGCGGGAGTATCCATTATTGATGTGACAGTTCCAACGCATCCACAACTTGTTGCAGAAATTGCTCTTTCCTATACGTGGGATGTTGATCTCTATGGAGGCATTCTTGTTGTAGGCACAAACAACGGCGTGTACACATATCGGACTGGAATGGGATTAACTGGGTTACCTGTCGTTGGTACTTTTGTCGGTGGGTGGAGCTACTGGGATGTCAAAGTCCAAGGTACCATCGCCTATCTTGCCACCGGTCTCACCGGATTGATGATCTTCGATGTCAAAGACCCGGCAAACCCAGTTCTGCTAAACCACACGTCACTGCCAGGCCCGGTCTTCTATCGTAAATTGGATATTGATGGCCATCTTCTTCATGTCTGTGATTACCTCAATGCAATGTACATCTATGATGTGTCCGATCCCACATATCCAGTATTAGTCAATGTGTGGGGGGGCTCTGAGGCAACCGATGTGGAAGTAGTTAGTGGTGTCGCCTATATTGCAGCAGGATCCTTTGGGTTACAGATCTTTAATGTCTCCAATCCATATAGTGTAACTTTTCTAGCGAGTTCTGGTCCCTTAGCTAATGCTACCACAGTCGCTGTACAAGGACCCAACGTTTATGTTGCTGTTTCAGCTGGTGGTGTTGGTAGTGCTATTTTCATTTATGACATAACAGCCTTCCCGGCGATTACACAAATTGGTGTTGCCTTTACTGACCGACTATTTTATGACATCTATATTGATGGCGACGTACTTTATACCGCAGATACTAATTGGCCAATCGTGTGGAACGTCACGAATCCAACTCTTCCCACTTTTGCTAGTCCGGGTGGTTGGTTGTATGGTAATGATACCTTTGCTGCGTGGGGCTTTGGTCCTTACATGCTTAGCAATAATGCTACCGAGGGTTTGACGCTTATTGATGCTCGGAACATCAATGCAATCCAGTATATGGCTGTTCAACCTGCTGTCAACTTTGCTCGCCAAATCACCGTTCATGGCGACTATGCATACATTGCAACTAAGGATTCCTTTGACATTGTCCACCTATTCCGGAGTGCTGCTGGAACATATCAAATAGGTACAGACGTTGTTCAATCACTTAACATCGCGACCACAACGGATCTTATAGCGAATGCTACATTGAACTTCAGTGCTTATGTCCCCACCGGAACCAGCATCAGCTTTGCAATGTCAGCAGATGGGGGGCTTCATTGGGAATCGGTCACTCCTGGTGTGAAACACACCTTTACCTTCCCTGGATCGGACCTTCGATGGACAGCGAATCTTACAACCAGTAATGCAGATGCGAGTGTACACCTGTTCGAAGTCACCATTAGCTACGAACATGCCCCCGCACCGGGTCTCGTTCTTCCACCATGGTTCATTTATGTCCTTCTTGCCCTGATTATTATCATCATTGTTGTGATAGTCGTCATTTTGCTCCTCCGACGTCGAAAATCAAAGTAGCAGGTTTCCTGCTACTCCCCCTTCTCTTTTTTAGAGCCGGCCAAAAGGACCTTTCACTAATGCCCAGATGAACCGGAGTAATAATTCAAACACGCTCACCCCTTGACCATATGAGCTTGTTTGTTCCTTAATTTGAGTATTTGCCACAAATTTCCGCATACCTGCATCACGTTCACCAATTCGAATGAAAAGATTACACCAGCGTGTCAAAAAAATACGTTGAATTAGAAGCTCTGTTTCAAATCGACCGATGATTTTCTCCCATCGGCGCTGATATCGCTGTAGGAAGGTTGCTTCAAACTGTTCCCTTTCTATTGCTTCCGCCAGGGTTTGAGCCGCAAGTTGACCACTACGCATCCCGGGTATAATACCTGCACCCGTTGAAGGAGATACAAATCCTGCGGCATCTCCGATAAGCATGACACGATTCTGTTGGGTTGTCTCAATTGGACCCATTGTGGGGCAGATTCCTGCTTCCACACCTTTCAAATTCGCGGTTTCAGGTAACATTGCTTTTCTCTTTAGAAGCCTAAGAAGGAGCCGAAAATAATCAATGAGCCGAAAAGGGTAACTTGCAAAACAGCCTAATCCCACATTGATGTGATGAACTTTGGGAAAAACCCATGCATATCCAGGGATTTGATTGAATTTCAAGAATAAATGGATAGTGCGTTCTGGACCGAATTGATTACGAATGAAATTAGATTTTACCGGAAATTCCTTCACAATGGTTCGACAGATTTCATGTGGTTGCCAACCTGCGTGTAATCCAGTTCGCCGTGCTACAATGCTTGTTGCTCCATCAGCACCAACAACTACTTTTGTTGATAATTTTCGTTGATCTGCCAACTCAACGATAACCTGGCGAGGTTCTGGTTTCACGTCAATGACGCGGCTATTGGTCTCAATCTGGGCTCCGGCGTGTTGAGCAATTCCAACAAGATAAGCATCAAAGTACAAGCGAAGAACTCCCAACATACGGGTTTGTCCACCAACCTGATAGCGAAGATCAGGCGAATGAAGAATCCCCCGCTGGCTTTCGCTCGTAACAAAATGTCTCTCATTTCCCTGCAAATATGGAAAAGCCTCCAAAACTTCAGCTCCTAAATATCCTCCACAGGGTTTGGGTCTCGGAAACCGTTTTGCCTTATCAAGCAACAAAACATTAGTTTGAGGGCGCAGATCAAGAAGGCATTTAGCGGCAGTTGCGCCAGCAGGACCAGCCCCGATTATAATGACATCATAGTCTGGTTGCTGCCTTGTCATCTTCTTACACCGGATTGAGGTCCCTTAATGATTATCAAATATAGAATTCCTTCTACATGAATAAAGACACATATGCTCGAACAGATTTTGTTTATTTAATAGAAATTAGGCAAACCCTAAACTAAGGAGGGTTAAATAGATAAGAATAGCAACGAATGCACCTATTAAACCGGAAATAAGATTAACCATATCATTATCAAAATACTGGTTTCCTCGAAGGTATGCAGCTGGTTTTAAGCAATGGCTCTTTTTCTCTGTCTTTTTTCCGCACACCGTACATCGCCACATCCCTTGAATCGTTGCTCCTAATATACTATCAATAGTGCAACCCGTGATTCCACCCACCAAAGCTACTACCACCATTGTTACAGGAGCAAAATTTACTAGTTCAGGCATAAGCGATGTGCCAAACAAAGAAATCCAAAATGGTGCTGCAAGTATTGCAGCTGTTCCGCCGATAATCATACAACCGAGGATCGTTGCAAGTTCACCCATTAATGAGACACCACCAGAGGTTCCTGGTGGTACAATCTCTCGTAGATTAGTGATAAGACGCGGGGGTGACGGATTAAGTAATCCAATTTCTGTTGCGAGCGTATCAGCTGTATGAGTTGCTAGAGCCCCAAGAAAAGCAGCAAAAACGACCCCTATAACCGGGAAAGGGATAAAAACCGTGCCAACTCCCACTTCTGTTCGACCAAAAGCATCCTGACCTCCTCCTAGCATCACCAATACAAACCCAATGATTACAAAGCTGAGAGGTAGTATTCCGTTAACGAACACATTCCTCCAGGCTCGCGCTCCACTTTTGTCTTGAGCAGCTCCGAGCTTCCGCTTCTTTTGATATTTATAATGAGTGAATTGAGCGGTGATTAGAAAGAACATCAACATAATGAAAAACCACGCCCACGAAGCTAATAACCAGACGCTAACTCCGAGAGCAAATGCGGCCAATAATCCTGATCTTGTGACGATTTGTTTTTTGTATGCAAATATGGCGATGATACTAAGGATTATAACAGCGACTATGATGTTGAGTAGGTCCATAGTCATCGCATTACACGTATCCGGTGATACTTTTTTTTAGGTTTTCAAGGAAGTGCCAACGGTGAAAAACATACAAAGATAACACAAGCAGACGTCTAGGATCGTCCTATCCTTCGAGTGCCTCATGATTTTCCATAAAAGCCTATGGGTTATAGAATTAAGAACTTCGTTAATTGTCGAATCTCATAGATTGATTCGTCTTAAAGTGTATTTTTTTGACTAAAAGAACATAATTATGTGAAACCGGAGAGCTTGGATTGGTAGAGTTTTGAACCGATAGGATTTATGCAACTTTTTGTGGTTCTTTGTGTCATAGATTTCAATAATTCGTTTAGCAATTTCTTGAAAAAGTGATTTGACATTCTCACCAGATTTCGCAGAGGTCTCAATATAGAAAAGCAAGTCATCTTCTTTGACAAGCGATTTTGCTTCGTCCACCAAAACGGCTCTCTCTTCAACTCTATCAGCTTTATTACCAACAAGGACTAGTGGTAATTGTGGGACTGTTTCATGAACTTCCTTTATCCAGGATTTTACAGTATCCAAACTTTCAGGACGCGTAAGATCAAATACAATAATTCCCCCGTCACTACCCTTGATATAATGTGCTCGAATTTTGTGAAATTCAGTTTGTTCGGACTTATCCCAAATCTGAAGATTAATTTCATTGCGATCAAGGTTAATTCGTTCGGATGAAATGTCAACTCCAAGACTGGATTTGTAGTTTTTATAAAATGTATTTAAGATATAACGTTTCACAAGACAGGTTTTGCCCACAGCATAATCTCCGAGCATGACTACTTTAAATACCCATTTCCGAATGGAAAGTTTGCTGTTCTTTCACCTGAACCCCTGATCGTATACTCATTGGTAAGTTATGGTTTAATTTTTACTGCTTTAAATTTTGGTTACTAACTTTGGGAATAGAATATTTTTGAATGGATTCTGAAACAACTAAACCCTTATGTTGTGAAGAACGCGTTTTGTTCAATCTTCTTTTGGTTCTTTCAGATAATATTGATCAGACAATCAGGTTCTGAGAGAAAAATACTTAGAGCCACTAATCAAGGTCTACATCGTAGTTACTATACAACGAAGGCCAGGAGAAAGTAGAGTTGAAGGTTTTAGTTGAGGGTCAAGAATATGTTCTTGAGTTTGACAAGCGAGATCCTTTTGTTTCACCAGTCCATAATGTGGCCTTTTGTGATTTGCTTGCAATCCGGTACAAACCTGTTATACTGGATCCAGCTGGGTATGGGCAACACCCCACACCTCCAGAATTTATGGCTTATCGAATGGTACATGATAATGACAATAAACGATTATGTATTCTATACGAAGTTTATTGGACGCGTCAAGATTGTTGGTGGCGAGAGTTGAATAAGGATCATGTTCATGATTATGAACAAATTCAAATCCACTTTGGCCTTAAGCAAGGCAACCTAGAACGTGTAGTTCTAGCCTCCGCTGGTCCTTCTACTTATGGTGGACATGGTGTTGAAATTTATCGAAATACCCAAAAGGTCCGGTCTGGAACGATTAGAAGTAAAACATCAGGCTTCGAAGCTTTTCCATGGGGGAGTCACAATTATGAAATCTGGGCACTAGAACAACCACTTACCAATCTTCTATTTTGGAACAAAAAACCTGTAGTCCGAATTACAAATTGCTTTCATGTCTTCACAGGAATCAAACCTTCCCGAGTACAGGTTCATCAATCAAAATCTAAACACGATGCTATTTTTCGTAATGAGTTACAAATTCCCCTTTGTCGCCTGGAACGACGCCTTTTGTGGAAATGGTATTATCAACACCGTGAAAACAAGTTTGCTCATGATTTGTCAGATCCCTTTAAACCGCCCCACATCCTCTACCGGCCATCGCCTTCCGATTTCAGATTCCTCTTTTTATACACGTTTTTGGGAATAATCGCCGCATTTATTAGAGTTCTAACGAGTCGTTGATGCCTAAGCTCTGTTTCCTTCCGAAAGATTCAATTCGGAGGTCAATAGATTGAAAATTCACCTTCAATGGGGCATCCCCAAGGGAAACCGGGTTCAGGTTGCTACTCTCCTTTATGATACCTTCGAATACAAATTCCGTTACGTACTAGGTCCGCGCAACAAGGGAATTCCATTCATAACTCATTACATCAATGAGAGGTACACTCTAGTTGCCTTAGTCCAAAATCAAGTAGTAGGTGTGGCAGGAATTAAATTAAAAGACGGGGAATTCCTGAAAATAAAACTAGGACCCTGGCTTCGTAGTTATCACTTATGGGCTCTTCGTGGCATTCTAATTGGTTTCCCAATTTTTATTAATACGACAAAATTTGATGAACTTAAAATTGATTCAATCGCTGTCATTAAAGCTATGCGGAGCCAAGGAATCGGAACCCGCTTAATAGACGAAATAAAAACCTTTTCTTCTGCGAGAGGTTTTCAGAGAATAAGCCTTGATGTTATTAATACCAATATTCGTGCAAGAATTCTATATGAACGAACAGGATTCAGAATCATCAAATTTATCCCGATTCCAAGACCATGGAGTTCATTCTTAGGATTCACCGGAGTTTTTGAAATGGTGTACGAAATAGGTTGACCCCAAAATCTATTCTTCACCAAGTAACCGGCTCATCAATTCTGGTACAATTGCTTTGCGTTCCAGTGCACGTAGGTGCTCACGAACCCTTGGCATTACCGATTGCCATTCTGGATAAATTCGATTCTTGAACGCTTCAATTGTTGGGGGCTCCACAGGCATATCTCGTCCTTCATCGGATTTACGTTTTCGGATACTGAGAATGGTCTCGTTTTGGAGGTTACGCGGGAGTACTTGGAATTTCTCGAATTGATATCCAAAAAGTGCTCGTCCAGACGTTGCACCGCGAAGTTCGTCGGCAATACCCCGTGATGCTTCGGAAGCAGGAAGTTCTCCACTTAGAAAAGCGTTTCCACCTTTAGTATCGGTGCCCGTGATCTTTCCACGATGTTGTGTTACATAACTAATAACACTACCCATAGTGTCTTCGGGGGTTTTCACGTCAATTCGAAGGACTGGCTCGTACAGCCCTGGATTTGCACTAAGAAAGCTTATGTTCAAACCAGAAGCGGTCATGATCATTATTTGACCGGCTTTTGTATGGGCTGGATCTTCATGGACGGTAGCATCAAACATGCTCGCTTTCATGCCCATGATTGGTTCACGGGCTAGAACACTGCTATGACAGAAATCTCGGAATGCTGTTATAACATAAGCTTTTATACGGTCAAGTCGCTGGACTCCACGGGAGAGGTTTAACAGGATATTTGTGCCCTCAATAGCCCAAATGTTTCGACCCATTTTTCTATCCCACCCGGCGGCTTCGCTGATGACTTTGGCTTGGTCGCGTTCATCCATGTATTCATCAAGTTTGCCATCACGAATAAGTTGGATTATCTCAGGTTCAAGTGGT
>CAYFXY010000022.1:13878-14717 GCA_964347205.1 uncultured archaeon | reverse complement strand
GTTCAACTAAAATTTCAATCCGCTTGAGAGATTCAGGACACTTAGTTCGGATACGGAAACCTTGCGCCATGGGAGATTCGTGATATACAGTGATAGGAATGCCGATTTTGATGTCTATTTCTTCGGCGATTCGTTTTGTAAGAATTTCGATTTGCAGGGGATCAATTCCGCTCAGGATATATTCGCCACTGTCCTCATCTTTGCGGAAGATAGCAGTGGGATCTGCAAGAACCCATTTTCGAACTACATCACCAAGCTTTGAAAGGTCCTGGGGATTTTCAGGTTTGATACTTCGACTTACAACGGGATCTGAGACATACCGGATTTTTTCAAAAGGTGGAAAGTCCTTATTTTCGGCATGGACGAAGGTTTCACCTGCTGGTTGAATTTCTGGGAGTTCTAAAGCAAACAAGTTGCCAGCCGGTACAACCGGTACAGGTAGCAAACTATCTAACTCTTGGACTCCTAGCCTTCGTATACGTAATCCACGTTTTGCGTTGAGAAGGTAGATTTCGTCGCCTTCTCGTAGCGTGCCACTGAAAACGCGACCGATTAATGTTGGGCGTTTTGTGCGTGGGTGAATGAAGATTTTTGTAATCATTCCTACTAATGGAGCATTTTCGTTGACAGTTAGCATTCCATATGCAGCCTGTTTTATCGGATCATTACCAACCTCTTCTAGGCTTTTGATGTTCTCAACTTCGCTGATACGTTCACCCCATAACCGTTTCATTCGATAAGGAGCGGCTTCATCAGGACTAGGAAGATGAGTGATTATTACTTCTAAAAGGGCATCATCGAGCGGGCACTTGAGAAGTTTGGGCTCAATCAATCGCGAG
>CAYFXY010000022.1:10699-13868 GCA_964347205.1 uncultured archaeon | reverse complement strand
GAAACGAGCATTTTCGACTCCTTTTTCTTTTAGCATGGGTATGGTGAAAGCCCAGCCATCCTTAGCGGAGCCAAAAATCACTCGGCCATCTCCAGCCTGGACTTGCCAACTTTTCTTAAATTTCTCAGGAGCAACAGCTTCAATCTGTTCATTAACTTCTTTAATAATTAAGCCAAAGCGTTCGATAATCTTGTCAGGTTTGAGCTTCAACTCTTTTGTGAGCCGATCGACTTTGTTAATGAACAAAACTGGCTTTGTCCATTCGTTACCTACAGCTAGATGAATATTTGTGACCGTTTGGGTCATGACACCTTCAAGGGCATCAACAAGAAGAACAGCTCCATCGCTACCTCTGAGTGCACGGCTAACCTCACCAGTAAAACTGATATGACCGGGAGTATCATTTAGTTCTAGCAGATAATCTTTGTCTTGGAATTTATAATTCAGCAGGGCAACACTAGTAAAGATGGTGATACCCCGTTCCTGTTCTTCCTCGTCTGTGTCAGTTTTTCGAGCTTGACCTGCATAGCTGTCGCTTAAGAGGCCTGCACGCCGCATCAGATAATCACACGCTGTTGATTTGCCATGATCAATGTGAGCAGTTATGCTAAAGATACGACGAAGATGCATTGGGTGGGTTTGGACCATCCTTTGGATTTCTTCAGGGCTTTTAACGCGTACCATTAGTATTCAATCCATTCTATTTCATTTGTAATGTGTTCTAACACAATTTATGATGGCAAAAGCCTGTGCAGCACATAATCATGCACACAACGGTCTCGCGCATTCTGAGCAAGCAGAACTTAAGAATAACCTAAAAGGATTGCGGTAAACCAAACCACTAGAATTGAAATTCAATTCCTATATCAGCCAAAGCTTTTTGCCCCTCCTCTGTTAGGACATAATCAAAACCTTCTTTGGAGTCTCTACGAATTAACCATCCTCGATTTATACAAAGGGTTAGAAATTCTTTACCAACATCTTCTAATTTGACAATCTAGCTGCAATCGAAGAAGGTGCTAAAGTTCTTCAAGAGAAAGCTTTTCACCATTAGCAGTGATTGTTTTCCCATACCATGCAATATTTGAGGCACGCTGTTGAAAGGAAACTGTACTCTTTTTCCAGAGTGCCTTTCTCAGTTTAATATCTGCCACCAGAAGGACGTCAGGATCAACAAAGAACCTGAAATCTTCTTGTCCCCTTAATATTGGTGAAATATCCAACCGAGACAATTCATTTAGATTTAGATTTAGTGATTTAAGATTCGTAGTATGCTTAAGTGGGCTTAGATCTAGTTCATTTAATTGATTATTTGCTAGCCAAAGAGCTTCAAGTTTTATGCAATGCCATAAAGGAGTAAGATCGATTCGAGCTAGTTTGTTCTCACTTAAGTCTAGTTCCTTCAACTCCTGACAATGATAAAGGGCTTGAAGATCTATCTGAGCTAACCTATTACCTCGCAAGGTTAAGACTCGAAGTTGCTTACAATTCCATATGGGTGAAAGATCTACATGTTCCAGATCATTTCCTGAGCAATCTAATTCTCTAAGATCTGTGCAATAGTAAAGGGGTGTAAGGTCAAGTATTTGAAGCTGATTTTCCGATAAGTCGATTTCTTGAAGGTTGGAACTTTTCCAAAGTGGGCGTAAGTCGAGTGCATTTAGGTTATTATGCCCAAGATCTATACGTTGAATTTTTTTGCATTTCAGAAGGGGAGCTAAAGTAAGAGACTCAAGGGTGTTTTGATGGAGTTCTAAGGTTTGCAAATTAGTGCAATTTCCAAGAGGAAGCAAATCTAATTGGGTTAGCTTATTCTCGCTTAGATATATTTCTTTGAGGTTACGACAATTTTGGAGGGATGTTAAATCAATGTGGGAGAGTTGATTATAGTATAAATTTAGAACTTCAAGATTTATACATTGATCAAGCATTGATAAATCGATGCTCACAATTTCTAACTCAGTCAAATCTAATGTGGTTTGGGTTTCAGTCACTTCGATAGTAATCTCTTCACCCTTCTGATTAGTATATTGAATTTGTGGCATCGTCCTCAAGGCTCCTGTCGACTGTAATTTCACCGTAGAGTGTAAACAATTTATAGAACTATCGGTGACTAAAACGAATTATAAAATGAAAAAGGATAAGGCTTTAAAGCAAATCGAATAGGTTAACAAATTAACACACCTCTTATTAGGGGAAATTAGACAAAATGAGCATCAAAACGTATAAGGATGAAGAAGGTGATTTCACCCTTGAGATAGACTATGATAAGTGCACCGGAGCAGCAGTTTGTAAAGATGTATGCCCTTCAGACGTTTTCGAAATTATCGATGGAAAAGCCACGGCACCAAGTATTGAAGCCTGCGTTGAATGTTGTGCTTGTGTTCAAAACTGCCCTGAAAATGCTATCACCCATACAAGCTGTTAAGAATTGATTTTTTTTACATCTTATTGGTATTAAATTAAGTAGAAGTGTTCAACCTCAATAAAATTTTCAATCAACTGATGAATTGGTTTATTAGCCAGTAATTTAAAGTTGAAACGTTCTCAGGTAATCATTAAACAAGGAAACATCTACAAAATACTATAAAGGGCACTGTGTACTGTTTTTATACTCGCAAGCTGTAATCTGTTTGACTAAGTGATTTTCGTTGTCACCTAAAGATAAATCAAAATCAAAGATAAAGACATCGAAAGATAAGAAGAAAAAGAAGAAAAAAAAGAAACCAGAAACGCCAGAGGAACGAGCTCGAGAATTACTACACGAGGCTAGTGAACTGGCTCAACACCTTAGTGACGAAGATCAGGAGCTAGCTAAAGCCGATATTTGTTCAGCCCATGCATCTATGGAGTTGTGTGATGAGGCCCTAATTTTAGCTAAGGGTGTTCGTCCAGGAAATCCTCGATGGCGAGCACTTACAATTGTTGGCAAAGCACTTGGTAGATGCTATTCACCGAAAGAAGCAGTCAAAACAGCTCTTACCCTAAAAGATGAGGAAGACCAAGACTATGTTCTTGATGGTATCGCAAGATCACTTGCTGCTCAAGGGAAAGTAGATGAAGCGGAGCAAGTTGTTGAAAAAATCGAGAGTAAAACAAGACGCTTACAGTCCCAGGCGGCCGTAGCAGAAGCTTTGGCGGTTAATGGGCAAATAAGAGCTGCGGTTCA
>CAYFXY010000022.1:7463-10689 GCA_964347205.1 uncultured archaeon | reverse complement strand
TAGCAGAGAAACTTGGTGACCCCGAAAAAGCTGGTCGAGTACTGAGTAGTGCTATTGTTACATTGGCAAAAGACAATCGTGTCACTGATTCTATAGACCTACTAGGTAATATTGAGGACGAAAGTTGGAAACCTGAGGCTTTGGGCGAAGTCTGCGCCGCACTTGCTCGTATGCGAGATTTACCACGAGCGCTCAAATTGTTTGGTGAAATTCTAAATGAAGATCACCAAACAGTAATTCTAGCTCCATTAGTAGGGACACTGGTTCATGAAGGAAAGGAGTCTATGGCTTTAGCTCTAATCGGTAATATTGAGAACCGGTATGCACGTGCAATCCTCATTGCCAAAGTCGTTGGTGAGCTCGTTGAGGCTCAGGAAATTAAGAAAGCCATCAATGTAACCGAGAAACTGGATGATGATGTCCCACCAGATGCTCTCATCGAAGTAGCCCGTGGTTTTGCTGAAATTGGTGAGGTTGAACAAGCTGCACAAATTGCAAAGCGTTTAGAAGTGAAAGGATCACGCATTGCAGCACTAACGGAAATTGCTCACGTATTAACAGAAAAAGAACGCTTCGAGGATGCACTAGAGATTACTCGTGAATTAGAACGAAAAAAAGCTCGGAGTGTAGAGCAACTTAAGATTGTACAGGTAATTGCAGAAAATGGTCAACCTGAAAAGGCATTGGAAATCTCGAAAGAAATTGAAAACCCTCTTTACCAAATTTATGGGCTGAACCGCGTTGCTGTTGCAATTACAAGACATGTTTTTGAAGAATATGTTTAGATTAAATGCTCTGGAAATAACTTTTACAATTTAATGGAATAAGGATTCATTTACAGCCTAGTCTGATTTCTGTGTAAGATGACTATTTTTGGTCTCGCTTTATAAGGTGATGTAATCCATTCCGAAGTCGCTTCAATAAAGAGACTATTTCTTTCTCGTACTCTGTCCAAAGAGTTAATCGTATTTGATTTATTTCTTCATACATTTGTAATGCTGGACTTTGAAGAAATACTCCCAATTCCCCAACAGTTGTCTTAATGTTGGGAATCTGTGGTAATAATCGTTGTTCTAAATCTTCATGTAACGCTAAGCTGTGTGTAACACCAATCAAAAGTTGATGTGGGTCTAATTTTTCTGGGACAAACCTAGAGATCTCTTCAGAACGTGCATTCAAATATTCTAACCACCATTTCTCAGGATTCCCTTCATATGATAACATCATTCTAATTAGAGAAAGTTCAGCTTGTCGAATGTAATAATCTGCAAGATTTCGTGCTTCAACAAATCCATGGAATTTTTGGGTGAGGTCAGTAAGGGAATTTATAGTCTTTTGTGTCTCTTTAACAAATTTCTCCATTGCTTCTGGATCATCTAAAGCGTGATCATCGAGTTGAATCATACGTCTCCAGCCGCCAAAAATATGCAAAAGAGAGGCAAGATTTCGTAAGAAATCATCATGGTTTGGGGCATTATAAGTTGCCGCTAGCAATTGCTGCATTTGTGTTAGCAAATCGCCATATTTAACTTCCTTCAGCCTTTCAAGCCGCTCTTCAACAATTGATAATACCGGACTTTTCAAGCTCTTAATGTAATTATCCATTGTTAGCAATTTATCTAGAAGCTGTCGCGTTTCACTCACATAATCTAAGAAGTCATTCGTAGTGTTATTCACAATTAACCGAACATAGCCCTCATCCATCTTATGGCTTTTTATTTCTCTCAACACTTCATCTGGACCTTTTGTTAAGACCATGATTTTGTCTTTTGTGAATTCTAAATTTTCTATTAAAGTTAAAAACCAAAACCGCCATCGATCCAGGTTATCCATGGTTTGTTTAATAGTAGTTAAGCATGCAAATAGTTCCTTAAGCCACCACTTCTCTGCACGAGCTAGTTTCACTGGCTTGGGTTCATCGCTCTTTGAGATTCGTTCATATGGAAACAGCGTTTCCATTCTAGTTGTAATATTCGGCGTATAAAGTTTTGAATAAAATTCTTTCACTGTTAGCAAATAAAGGAGTAAGGCCTCACGGACGGCTGCTTCTTCACTTGCTAAAGCGTTGTCACTCATGATTTCCCCGCCACAGGTAGCTCAAAATTACTTACGAAAACCTGAATAAGACTCTTTCTTCTCACTCTATTAATCTGAAAAATTGATTAAACTCTGTTGTTTGTAGAACTTTATGAACTATCAACACGTTTAATTAATTATTTTTAATTTAATTAATAACAAATACTTTTATTAATAGATACACTGCTAATTTAATGATGCTGGATTATCAAATTCCATATTCAAGCAAAATTAGACAAAAGCTTCCCTGGATCCTTAGCATTTCTCTAATTATAATAATAATTAGTGGATTTCTCGTTGCCCGAAACACCCTTACTCAAAGTCCTACTCCAGATGGTCCAGAACGAGCCGCGAATATTGACGGAATTTGGTATTATTTTCATCCGAATGATGTGACCACATTACGTTGGGATTTATTCCAACCAGGCCATTTCTCATTATTCGATATACTTGTACATTTGGAAAAGGAACGTAAAATTCAGCTTGTCTATCATTTCAATGAGACAATGGATACGCATGTTATCGATTCCCTGAATGGCCATCCGTATTGGTGGTATGAGGCACAATATGAACGAGGATGGCGAGAGGATAATGCCCATCGAATGGACTACTACCCATGGAAAAATGAAACAAAGCTCTTCCTCATTCGAACGACCCAATCATTCATTCAAACAATCTATTCGGCTTTCGTAGAACAATTTAAGCGTCGAGTTGAAAATCAAAATCAAATCATTATTCCCAGAATCTACATCGAAGCACCTTCTGGACACTTAGAATTTGAAAATATTAGTGTTAGATCCCATAATCTCCGAAATGATTTTCTCAGAACCGGTGTCATTACAGCGATGGACGTTATTCTTTCCCTTGGAGACCAGGACCTAATCACGTATGAATTACAATGGATAGAAAGCATCGGTCGAGTCGAGCATGTCCGAAGTTATTGGGTGCAAGCCATCAACGATGACCTTTCTCAAGGACGATGTGGTTGGGTTTATGAAACCGGCTCTCTGGAAACTGTTGGACAAAACCACATCCATATTCCTTCTGATATCAGGATTCTATATTCTCCCTACTATGTGAGTTGGTTTTGGATATGTTTATGAAGAATTCAACATCCACTATCATCCGACTGGATCGCATCATTTCCTGG
>CAYFXY010000022.1:2828-7452 GCA_964347205.1 uncultured archaeon | reverse complement strand
AAACCCTATGGAATCGTATCCGCAGTCGCAAGATTACGACGATTAATTTGTTAAAACTGATCCAACGCCTCACAGGCTATGTTATTCTGTTTTTAGCACTACTGGTCATTCTTACTGGTTTAGACTGGTATGGACTGGGCTTTCGTGAGTTACTTCCCTTCCTTTTCCATGCTCGCTATGACTTTTTTCTCATCGACTTAATTGCTTTACATGTCGCCATTGGAACCTATTTTGCCTTAAAACGTAGAAAAATCACAGGTCCTATGGTAAATGCTAGTATATTGAGTCTGATCATCTTAACAACTATATTTTTAGGTCATCTAGATGCTGGCAGTCTGATTCAACCTCAAATCCCTATGGATGAGCCACCCGCAGATGGAATCAACGACACGACCTTTCCGATACCCAATGGCACTCAGCCTATAATTCCGGGAAAGATCAACATCGATGGGCAAATCTTTTCTTTTAATCCTAAAGATATCACAACTATTCGGCCCGACCTGTTCAATTCAGGTTATTTCTCTGTTTTTGACATTCTTGTCTACCTCGACGAACAACATGAAATTCCACTTGAATATCATTTCAGTGAAATCATGAACACATACGTGATAGACCGGCTTTACAATCATCAATTCTGGTGGTATGAATTGACCTACAGTGGAGGTTGGTCAGAAAATAACGTTTTTCGAATGGACCACTACCCTTGGAAGGATGGAGCGACTCTCCGATTTTTTAAAGCTCTACCAGCCACATTAGAAGAAATATACTCAGTCTTTCGTGAAGAGATTTCCCGCCACAAGAGCAATGAGGGGCTCATCACCATTCCCGAAGTCATCATCTATGGTCCCTCCATTATCAAATATTACTACAACGTTACTATTACCGCCCATAACCTCCGCCGCGATATCTTTTCCATCGGCATCATAACTGCAATTGATACTATTCTCTCTCTCGCAGATCAAGGACGACTCACTTACGATCTAAAATGGTACGAAACCATTGGAACTGCCACTGTCGTGAAAAGCTATTGGATAGAAGCAATTAATGGGAAATATTCCCAAGGTCGTTGTGGATGGGTGTATGAATCCGGATCATATACTTTTGCTGGATTTAAAGGGAATCACATACATTTGCCTTCAGATACTCGGATTCTGAACTCGCCTGAGTATTTAGTATATTTCTGGACTTGTGCTTAACAGCCTCAGCATAAAAGAAAACTTTAAAAATGTCTTAAACTGTTAATTTTATTACTATATAAAATTAAAATATAACAAATAGGGTAGGGACACACTTTTGCCTTCGCTGCCTATCTCAAAACTGATTAGGTTTAATCGTATTATTTCATGGACCCTCGTAGTTGTTTCAGTTCTTGTGATTTTCTTTGGTTATGCAATTGCTCGAGAAATCCTTCCCTTCATCGTTTTTTCACCGATTCACCTAACGCTAGAAATTATCTTTGTAGGCATACTCATAACCCACCTTATTATTACACTGATAATTCCTGCTTATTGGATTCGCCAGTTACAGAAAATTCGAGCTGGTACAGCTACTTCCATCACATGGATAAAACTTGGACAACGAATAACCGGATGGATTATTGTAATCTTTGCAGGCTTAGTAATCCTTTCAGGGCTTGATTGGTACGGACTTGGGTTGAATGCGATTTTGCCCTTTGAACAACACCTGAATGTTGATATATTCCTTATCATTTCGATCGCAATCCACCTTACACTTGGGTTAAAAGTATCCATGAACAGAATGCAGATCAAGGGTCCCGGGTTCAACGCAGTATTACTAAGTGGACTTGTACTCACTACAATTTTCCTTGTTAGCTGGGATAGCTCCACAATGCAAGGAATTATAGCCCCACCGGGTCAAAATGAATTAGATGGAGAATATTCAAGTCCTCCACCAATTGTTCCTGGAATTGTGACAATTGATGGGCAACTATATGAAGTAAACGCAACCCAAGTTGAAACCATTCGTCCTGATTTATTCAAACCTGATTTCTTTTCTCTCTTTGATGTGCTTGTCTGGCTTGATGGACAACAACAGATTGAACTTGAGTACCATTTCAATGATACGCTTAACGCTCATATCATTGATTCCCTTAACGGTCATCCCTATTGGTGGTACTGGGCATTCTATGATGGTGGATGGGCCGAGCAAAACGTGTTTCGAATGGATCATTATCCTTGGAAAGATGGTACCACTCTCTATGTCTATAAGACAACTGACAGACATGTGAAAACTATCTATGATGTATGGGCTGAAGAAATTACTCGAAAGAACGCGAATGGTGGATTAGTCATCATCCCTGAAGTGATCATCCGCGGACCCGGAATGGTTCTTACATTTGAAAATATTGTTGTGACACCCCATAATCTTCGTAACGACATTTTCCAAGACGATGTTATCACAGCCATCGATATCATCTTATCAATGGGCGATCAAGGGTTGATCACCTATTCATTACAATGGTATGAGACAATTGGTACAGCAGGACCTATTCAAAGTTACTGGGTTGAAGCCATAAACGAAAAAGTGGCATCAGGGGGATGTGGTTTTGTCTATGAGACAGGAGATAATGATTTTCAGGGATTTATCGGCAATCATATTCACATTCCCTCAGATACTCGCATAATAAACTCACCAGAATACAATCTATGGTATTGGATTTGTCTTGGAGGAATCGATCCCGGACCCTAACAACAAACAAAGAATTGATTCAAAGTGACGCGTCGACTCCCTATACCAAAAATTATCCAACTCGATCGAGTGATTTCTTGGTTACTTGTTCTTGTTGCAGTGTTAACTATCTATTCTGGATATGCTATGAGCCGTCATATCATTGACCGAACTCTAATACTTCCTGTGCATCTTACTGGCGAAATCAGCTTTATCGCCCTATTAATCACGCACATCATTCTTTCACTGCTAATCCCAATGCACTGGCGAAACCTTTGGCAAAAACTCTACCGAGGATCATTCACCACAGCAAATTGGCTAAAACTAGTTCAAAGGCTCTCCGGATATGCCTTGATTTTCCTTGCTGGTGCAGTTATTCTTACAGGACTGGATTGGTATAGTCTCGGAATTCGTGATTTGCTACCATTCCTTCAACACATTCGCTATGATTTCTTTATGATTCTAGCCATTATCCTGCATTCAATGATTGGTCTACACTTTGCCCTCAAACGCCGAAAAATTAAAGGTCCTATAGTGACCGCCAGCATCCTTAGCGTCTTAGTACTTTCCTCTCTCTTCATTGGAATATGGGACAGTTCAGGTCTTTTAGGCCCAGCTACCTTAGACTCTGGGGGAGGTGAACTTCCTGGATCTGATGACGGGCTTCTTAACAACGAAGATGACGATGGAGAGCTACCAGGAGAAAACCCGAATGATCCTCCACTTAACGAGACTATTCCAGATCCTCCTCAAAATACGAAACCCGTTTTAGAAGGCAGCATACGAATTCTTCAGACATCATTTACCTTTAATCCAACTCGCGTTCTCTCAAAACGTCCTGATATCTTTAATCGTGGATATTTTTCGATGTTCGACATCCTTGCTCATCTTGATGATAATGAGGTTATTCCAATGGAATATCATTTTGATGTAGAAATGAATACCTACGTCATTGATAGTTTATACGGCCAATCAAATTGGTGGTATGAATCGAAATATGAGGGAGGTTGGTCTGAACGGAACAATTTCCGGATGGACCATTACCCATGGAAGGATGGGGCTTCACTCTATCTATTTATAGAATCTATTGGAACACTCAATGCTTATTATCGAGAATTCCGTGAAGAAGTCCAACGCTTTGAAAAGAATAATGAACAAACCATCATACCTGAAATTACCCTTCGTGGACTAACAACCCAAAAAACCTTCACAAATGTAATCATTACCCCACATCACCTCCGGAACGATATGTTCAAAATTGGGACAATCACTGCAATTGATGTCATTCTCTCTTTAGCTGCCCAGAATGAGATTACCTACGAAATTGAATGGATTGAAGAAATCTATGGTATAAACATACAAAATTACTGGGTTCAAGGTATTGACAAAGATATTGCATCAGGACGCTGTGGTTGGGTCTACGAATCTGGATACTTAGGATTATCCGGTAATCATATTCATCTCCCTACTGATATTCGGGTACTCAACTCCCCAGAATATGTTCTATTCTTCTGGATTTGCATCTAAATACGTGGTACGTGAAATGCTGCGCGATTAGCTTAAGCCTTGAGTACTGCTGACCTCGATTATTTCTTGAGTTCGAAGCAAAGGAATTAACATAGCTGCAAACATTACGACAATTACACCAATCCAACCAAGGACAGTGGGAATTTCGCCGAGGAAGACAAAGGCAAGAATCGCAATCTGGGCTAACATTGTACTATTGATGATAGTACTTTCCAAGGCAGAAAGTCTCTGCATTGCTTTATTCCACAAAGTAAAAGCAAGGGCAGTATTAACAACACTAAGCCAGAGAATAGTCAGAATTCCCAATGGAGACAAAAACACTAGGGGTGTTTGTAGGATCCCTGTAACCAAAAGCAAAACTGCCCCAATCATCATACTTACTGCTGTCACCACAAGAGCTGAGACTTCT
>CAYFXY010000022.1:0-2815 GCA_964347205.1 uncultured archaeon | reverse complement strand
GATAATTGCTGAAAAAGCGTTTGCAATTAGGCTAATTATAACAATAAGTATACCAAATAGCGAACCAGTAAGGATATCCATTGGCCAAAAATAAAGATAGGCACCAACCAACGCAACAAGAACTAATCCGATTTGTTTAACGTTGGGTTTTTCGTTAAGTAAAAAGAACCCAAATATTACCACAAGAATTGTTGTAAAATTCAAGATGAAACTAACTGTTAGTGCTGGAAGTAAGGCTAAACCCATGAATTGCGTCCCCATTGTAATGGCATAATATACCAGGCCATAAACAATGAGTCGGCGCCACCAATTTCTTGGAAGTCTTCTAATTTCACTCCGATGAGAAGGAATCAAAACAACTGCTACAAGAAGTATCAAAGCTGCAATTATATAACGAAACCCTGCAAAAATTAAAGGTGGAATTTCCAGTAACCCAAATTTAATGATAACAAAAGATGACGACCAAAGAATTGTAACAAAAAATGCGTAAGCAACTGCCATCCAGTAATGTCTGTCAAATTTCCGCCCTATAGAGGAGGAGGTCGCAAGTTCTGTCACAACACAACCCACACATCATAGCACCTCACAGTAACCTCTCTTGAGTATAAACCTTTCTTCAAATATGTAAGCTCATAAATGAAAAGAGAATAGAAATCTCAGGCATCCTTCAGGATGTCAATGACCATATCTTGTAAGACTTGCTCAAAATGTGGATCTGCATCCATGCCAACCTCGATATAAGCAACCCCAAGATGCTTTGCGAGCTGCTTTGCTTCACGTTTAGTGACCCGTCGACGCTTCCGGGCTTCTTGACGCTTGCCAACCAAAATTGATGGAACGTTACCGATTACTCTTCGTACTTCTTCGACCCAATTTAGGATGTTGTCAAATGATGCTCGATCATTTATACTAAACACGTAAACGACACCTGCTCCGCCCCGTATAAGTTCTTTTCGTAATTTCTCAAACTTAGGGGAATCTGTTAGATTCCAGATTTGTAATTGAACTCGGACGGGATCTATTTCAAATCGCTTTGCACCAAAGGAACTTCCAAGTTTTTTACGAAAACCATCAATATAGACACCATCTGAGACGCCGCACATTAATCCGGTCTTACCTACGCCCTCGTCACCGACAAAAAGAACTTTCAAAGCCCACTTGATGTTGGACTGCTGTGAAGTTGAGAGCGTTTGAGGCCATTCCAAGGATAGTACCTCCCTGTCCAGAAGATTAGCATCCATTACATTTAGAGATATCGCTCAATGATGAAATGAAATTTTTTACGCTATTTAATCAATTCAACCGTTTTAATTTATGGATTTCACTTATCCATTGGAATCTGATTCCGAATTGGACACACTGATAAATTCTATTTATTCAATTTAGCGTTGAAGGAAATGGCTAAGTGGTTTGCCTCGGACTTAAGAATCTCTTGATTGCTTCTTATATTTTATAGCGGTTGGGTTCGTTGAAGAAGTCAATAGCTTTTGTGAAAGAGTGGATTATAGCTTTGTGGCTTATGTTTTCTGGAATATAGTATGAATCACCAGATTTTAGTTGATAGTCTTTGTCACCGATGGTCAATGTCATAGATCCGTCAATGACTATTCCAAATTGTGCTTTATGTGAATGTGTTGGTATAGTTACACCGGGTTGAATTTCGAAGAACACAATCTGAAAGGTTTCACCTTGGGCAAGCCACGCTTCGACGCCTTCAATGTTGACATCAATCTTTGGTAGTGCTTTGATAATATCCGGATAATTGTTTAGGGTCATTCGTTTCACTTCTGGGTAAGTTAAATTACGTATGATCCCTTTGGTGGAGAAGAGATCATATTCTGTTGGTGTGCCCTTGAATAGTTTGTGCAGCGCTTAAGATTTCGGTTTGCCATTCCCCTTTCGGTGTTATAATGAGTTGAACTTCTGGGAGTTCACCGATGAGATCATGGTCCATTTGAATAGTATCCTGATATGCGCCTACAAGGGCAACTACGAGATAATTATTTTCGATGGCTTGAAGGTCACCAACAGGGAACCCTTTCAAACAATGAATTTGAGTAGCAGTTAAAGGAAAACCATCTTGAGTAAAGAGTTGCTGGTCACTTTGTGGGAGAAGGTAATTCGAAATTTCACCATCACTATCACAGGTAATATCTACAAGACGAATAAGGGTACTTGGTTGTTGATGCAGATTAGTGAGGGAAAGGATTGGGAAGTATTGCCCCACTAATATGTGATCGATTGCACCATTAAAGACAGAAAAATCGCCTTGAATAATGTATTCAGGCTGAAGAAGATCTTGAGCCAGGGGAGTATTCACATATTGGTCATAGTTGAGCCGAACAAAGATTTGGCGAAGATGTGGTTTTACTAGTCCAGTTAATCCTTCAAATTCAAGGATTTTTTGCAGTTCCTGATGATTGGAGGTTTGTGTTAACCAATATTGCCAGGCTTGAAGAATTGTTTGTGCATCCTTGGCTTCCTTAATTTCTTTTAGTAGATGTTGAGCAGATTCAGATTTCTGAAGAGCCTCTGATGGGGCTTTGGGAAAAATGGATCGAACATCGGTTGCTCGTATGATGAATAGAGTATGAAGCGCGCTAATAACTCGCCCTGATTCGGTCAAGATGTCAGGATGGGGATATTTGTTACCGAGTGTTTTAATTAACGCAACGATGATGGCCATAGCATCTGCCCGTATTGCGCCTGGTGCAAGGGAACCATCATAATTGATGGGTAAACCACCTCCAATGTTGATTGTTTTGATGTTGGAAAAGCCTGCATCACGAAGATAGATGTAAGTTCTAGCGAGGAA
>CAYFXY010000021.1:32719-33080 GCA_964347205.1 uncultured archaeon | reverse complement strand
GCTCGCTCACTTTTCCTACAGGGTAAGATACGAAGAGAATCTATTGGGAGAAACCACCACTATTGAGGACTATATTAAGGGTTTGCAGTGGATGATTAGCCGCCCTGAAAGTATATCCATCATTGCCTATTCAAAAAAACAGTCATCGGCTGGTTGGGTTTTTTTTCACTACTTCCCAAAGTTGGATTTATGGGAAGATGGAATCCAATAGTAAACACGAGTCCTCAAAAGGATAAAATTGAAGCAAAGATCGTCAATGAACCAATTGTAGATGCCTTTGAATATGATCGGAATATCGTTTTCGTGAGCATAACGGGGCGGTTTTAGGAGGTCAAAATGGTGTGTTCCATGAAGAGAATAT
>CAYFXY010000021.1:18210-32709 GCA_964347205.1 uncultured archaeon | reverse complement strand
TGAAGCATGTATCAATTATGCCAAACAACAACATTTTGAACGGCTCGAAGCAGAGCTAACAGGCATTACACCTCAAACGGAGCATTGGTATAAGCGATACAAGAAATGGTACGAAGATCAAGGTATGCACTTAGCTACCGAAGAATCCCGACTGGAATATGACTTTACGCAGCAACCTCTTCCTACACCAATTTTTCCCGATGAATACAAACTCGTTCCCCTCTCTCAGGTTACCAATGAAGAACTTCAAAGTCCATTTTTTGAAATGTTCGATAATAGCCAAGATCGATTTTGGTTAGACCAAACCAAGGACCAGCGTCTAGCTAGTTTCAAATTCTGGTTAGATCGTGACCGGCCCTTCATTGATGGAGCAACCACCGTGCTCCAAAAAAAAGGTCAAGTTGTTGGGTTAACTATTGTTCGATCTGTTCAAGAAGGAGGTATGCTTGGACCAATTGCCATTTTGCCGCAATATCGTCGCTGTGGACTCGGACGGGCTTTGATGGCATTTAGCTTACAAGGAGTTGCTAAGAGCGGAATAGCTAAAGTGCAATTGGAATTTGATATTACAAACAAACCGGCTTTTGAGCTCTATTCGTCGATGGGATTTTACCATGTTCACCAACTTGCAATTTTTGCATTAGCCTTAAGCTGATCATTGCGAAAAATTTACTCGTTTTCCGTTTTAACTTTAATTTACGGAAGAACAGTTAATTTTATAAATGCTAAGTGCATAACTATTGTGTGGAGACATCGACCTTGTCACCACCGTCGACCTCGTCGCCAAACCGTTTCATTCCTTCCAACCAACCGTTACTGGGTGCAGAGGAACTAGCAGCGGTCACTGAAGTATTACAAAGCGGGATGCTTACGCACAAGTCGGGAGCTGGACCCTTCACTCTTCGCTTTGAGAAAGCCTTTGCGAAATTCGTGGGGGCCCGACATGCAATTGCCGTTAATTCAGGGACCGCTGCTCTCCATGCAGCCCTTCTTGCTTTTGATATGAAGCCAGGTGACGAGGTGATTGCACCTCCTTTTAGCTTTATTGCGACCACCAACATGGTCCTTCTAGCTGGAGCAAAAGTCGTCTTTGCTGATATCTCACCAGACACCTTTACTCTTGACCCTGAAAAAGTAAAGGCGGCGATTACGTCGCAGACGAAGGCGATTATGCCTGTTCATCTATATGGTCACCCTGCGGATATGGATCCACTTTTAGAACTGGCGGAAAACCACAACATTAAGTTAATTGAAGATGCGTGTCAGGCTCATGGATCAAAATATCAGAAACGAAATGTAGGAACAATTGGTCACGTGGGTTGCTTTAGCCTTTATCCAAGCAAAGTAATCACCACAGGCGAAGGCGGATTGCTTACTACAAATGATGATGAACTAGCAGAGCGATTACGGCAAATCCGGACCCATGGAGAGATACGCCCCTACGAATACGTGACACTTGGCCATAATTACCGGTTACCAGAACTTCAATCTGCAATAGGGCTAGCTCAAATGAACCGACTCCCTGAGTTTTTACAACGGCGAAAAGCTAACGCCGAATACCTAACCGAACATCTCAAAGACATTGAAACGATTGGGCTTCCCATAGAAGCTCCATGGGCAACTCATAATTGGTATCTGTATACAATTCGAATTCCTCAATCACGCAAAAGGGATGCTGTACAGAAAGCATTAATCAAAGCAGAAATTGGAGCCGCAATTTATTATGAGGTTCCGCTTCATCTCACTCCCATTTATCGTCAGCTTTTCCAATACAAGGAAGGGTTGATGCCTTTTTCTGAGCAAGCAGCAAAGGAAGTGCTATCTCTTCCTGTTCACCCCGCCCTCACCGAGGAAGAGAGAGTATGGGTCGTGCAGCAGAGCCACCAGGCCCTCGCGTAGCTGGTTAAATCCGTCGATAGAAAACCGGGACTACCAGTTACGCGGGGGTTGGTGTTCAAGATTGCCATTATTGATAATCGACGAGTTCTTGAAGTTTTTCACGAATCTCTTGAGCCAGGGGATGATTGGGAACCAGTTCGAGAAGTTGTTGAGCACGCTCTAAACAGTTTATGGCATCGAAAGTAAAGCCAGTTTCCCGATGGTGAATCGTTGCATTCCTGTAAAGTAATTCAATGGCCATGCTTTGATCTTCTAATACGATAGAAATGTCAATGGCTTTATCAACCGCTTGTGTGATATTCGTCCACAATTCTTGATTCTTATCACGAACAGAAAAGAGAGAGTTCGCCGCAGCGAGATAGGAGTTACGGGCTTCAGTTTGGCGATCGGCTTTGGCTTCAAGCTCAGCGAGCCGAAAATAACTCTTTCCAGCCTGAAGTAAAGCCCCAGCAGCAGTAAATCCAGCTGCAGCATGGGCCCATAATTGTTCAAGCTGGTTCGTCCTATCAGCTGTTTCTAATTTGACAGCGGCGGATTCAAACTCCATCAGAGCGCGATGGCGTTCTCCCTGACGAATGTGCTCCTCCGCATTCTCGAGATGTATTTCGATTGTCCGGCGAATTTTTTCCTCATCAGTCAACGTTTTACCCCATATTAAGCAAGCTAGGTTCGTATGAAATCCAAACAGATATTTTCATAGAGTATACCATCACATAAAAAAAGAAGGGACGTCGCCATAAGAGAAATTAAGGAGTGAAATCAGATGACCCGCATTTGGTTTGACGTTTTAACACCCAAACAGGCTCTTTTTTGTCACAAAATTGCTGAGCAAATTGAAACGGCGAATATCGAAGTGATGTATACAACTCGCGATTATTCAGAGGTAATTGGAAAATTAGAGATTCTAGGGATCCGCGCAGAGATAGTAGGCAGGCATGGTGGCGCAGGACTCTATGAGAAACTCTTGGCAAGTGCAGAGCGAGTAGTGGGCCTTACGAAATACCTCCATAAATTCCTAGCAGATTTGAGCTTTGCTTTTGCTTCACCTGAAAGTGCCCGCGTAGCGTTTGGGCTAGGGATTCCCTATTTTACTGCTAACGATTCACCCCATTCCCACTACGTTGCTAAGCTCACTATTCCATATGCGATAACGCTTTTCACTCCTTGGATTATGAAGAATGCTTGGCAGAAATTGGAGATCCCAATAAACAAGATCAGGCCTTATCATGGTCTTGATCCAGTAGCTTGGTTAAAGGATTTTACACCGGATTATTCGGTATTATCCGACTTCGGATTGGAACCTGAGACCGGATTTGTAGTTATTCGACCAGAAGAGGTGCAGGCATCTTATTTGCATGGAATTGGTACTGAAGAAGATTCGGTGATAAACCCGGTTATTAAAAGAATCAGTGAAACCTTTCCTGATTTACCAATTATTGTATTATGCCGGTATCCTAATCAACGAAAGGCTATGCAAAGACAGTTTGGCAGTAAAATAATCCTTCCAGAAGGAGTTGTTGATGCGCCTAGTTTAATCTCCTCAGCTCTTCTTCTTGTGGGGGCGGGGGGCACGATGAATCAGGAAGCTAGCTTGCTTGGGGTTCCCGTTATATCCTGTTACCCCGGAAACCAGCTAGAAACTGAACGCTATCTTATTCGGGAACAATTGCTTTATCGATTAGTTGAGCCAGAAGACGCAGCCAATAAAGCAGTGGAAATTCTAAAAAACCGTACAAAATACCTTCGGACGCACCGAGTACGGGCAAAGAAACTAATGCAACAGATGGAGAATCCAGCTGAAATCATTGCATCTCATTTAATGACCTTTATTGAAGAGAAACTTGAAAAGAAGTAAGAATCCACAAAGACTCAAGGAAATTTGATAAATAGCGTAGGAAACAGAGTCAGGTAAGCATCCAGTCTTCATTAATTTCTAGCACTGTTTCAAATTAGAGTGGAAACCCATTTATACGAACTAACGAACATGAGCACGGGCTAGCTATGATACACCAATTATATCACTTTCACAAAAGTGGACTAGTACTTACCTCAGTTAGATTTGGTTCAATAACTGTGAATGTAAGCCCTGAACTCGTCTCAGGATTTCTTTCAGCCCTACGCATGTTTGGACAGGATTTACTCTCCGATGACGTCACCACCATTGAAACAGGTAATTATCAATTCGTCTGGGACTTCGCTGACCCTGTCCTTAGTGTTGCCCTAGCGGACCGAGAAGATGATGACGTTTCAATAATGGCTGTCTTAAAAACACTTAATGCATTATTCATTGATCGATATCAGAAGGAATTACGACGGTGGACCGGAGAAGTAGCCCCGTACCGCGCTTTCAAACCCATTGCCCGAGAAGTGGTCCAAGATTATCTTCCCACCTTTGAAAAACCTGTTGAACCAAGTGAGTTGCGCCCAGCGATTATTCGTTTGTGGCGGCGGTTCGGTACAGGTCTCGATATTCTCCTCTATGGACTTCTTCGAGGAGCCCCAATTCTCGCTGTAGGAAGAAAATCACGCAATCAAACTGTTATTCGCGCACTTCAAACCTTACGAGGTCGTCGAATTCCCGTTATGTATTTCGATGACGCTGGAGCTGCCCTCCAAGTCTTACGTGATCGCCCGGCTAATATGTCGTTCATTCTAAGCCTCCCCAACCGAGCCTATGAAGAAACATTCGCAGATTCAGCGAAAATGGGATTAACCTATGTCTGTTTGCTTGTCGAAGAACACATCGTCTTACCTGTCGGATTTGATTCTCAACCCTTAAACGTCGCCGATACCGTCGCGCATGCTGAGAAAGTCTTAGGTGAAAGTGGAGCCGAGCTTCGCAATGTTGCTGAGACCGCATTTCTTACCGTACGAAATCGTGTTGAGGATGTGGCTCACTTACTTGCCCATAACTCCACCATTCCAGATGCCGAAGCATCAAAGCTTTTACGACTATCCAAAAAAGATTTTTTAATTTTCAAGGAACTAGCTGAAACAGGAGGCTATATTCGACGTGTCGGAAAAAGAGTCGTCGCCGAATAAGGAACGACTTGAAGAAGAACTCCGCACCTACAATATGATTCATGGCCTTCCCAAACGATACTTTGAATTAATGAACTCAGGAAGTATGAATGCAAAACAAGGTAAATTTGAAAAAGCCATGAATGAGTTCGCGGAAGCACGAAAAGAAGTCAGTGAGATTATTCGTTCTTTATTAGAGATGAAAAAAGATAACAAGGCGCAGATGTGGCAGTTCTTTGGTGTCCTTTGGGCGTTTAAACTTATAAAAAGTGTTTTTTATTGGTTTCTTGCGAAAAGTGAAGTTGTCGAAACTCCTGAGGAACGAAAAGAATTATTGATGGCAGCGGTGGGAGCTCAACAATTGGGTGCGGATTTGATACCGGCGTTTGAGACCCTTAACAAGCGGTTTGAAGGAGTAGATTTAGAGCTTCTACCCATGTTAGGCGAAGCAATTCGGAATTTTGAGTACCGACAAAAGGTATTAGAAAAAGCGTTAGCAGAACAGGGTATCGAATTTCGTATCTAAGAAATGTTTTTCTCAGAAAATAAGCCGATTTATATAGGGTAATCAAGAAATCGGGGCGACCCAAAGGTTTTTAAAGGAGAAGGCGCCAGACCTCATTTTAGCGGTATTTCTTCTCGCTTTTGGATGGGAGGAGAAGCCGTGTTATTTAATCGGAGGATATAGCATTGGCAGTAGATAAGATTGTAAAGAAAGCAGTAGCTGCAAAGGCCCACAAAATGGGTTTCAACGTATCAGGTGCGGCCTACCAGGCAATTGATGATCTGGTCGAGCAAATCATCACAAAGGCAACTCATAGGGCTAGAGCTAACAAGAGGAAAACTCTGATGGCGCACGACTTTTAGTTAAATAGGCTTATGTTTAATTAAATTCGTTGTACTGGGACAATCTCGTCGGAGAGCTCCTCGGGGGATTGTCCTCTTACCTTTTTTTTGGTTCCAATGAGAGGGTTTCTGATGTTTTTAGGTTTTGGCTGATTTAGAGAGCTCTCGATACCGACGAAATAGAGGTCCGATTAGATAGTTGCGAAAGAGTAAGTATAAGGATAAAAAAAGTCCAACGACCCCGACAGCAACAGCGACAAAGTAAAGAAAGGTGCTGATATAACTGAGCGTGAAATCAAGGGTGAAAGGAATGGAATAGAGTTGGACAAGAGTCATTATACCTAGAGCCATGGGGCATGCTAGGGGCATTGTGAGGATTGGGATAAGACCTGCAACAATAAGAAGAACAGAGAGGATAATACCCCCGATGGCAAGGAGAATGAACGCAGGATCTAAGGGTATGCCATAAAGACCAGTGAATAAAAGTAGTGTGAAGTTCAAGTTGATTACCAGTATAAGTACCACGGTGCAAATACAGGTACTAATAAGCCAACTAACGAGGTATCGAACCCAAGAACTATGCGTAGATTCAACGCCAAAAAGAGAAAGAAATGAATCATTGTAAGGAGAAACCAGATGTAGCTCAGAGCCAGGCTCATGTTATTTCACATCGGAGAACACCTGATTCAGAGGAATTTCTTCTCTAAAAGCTTACTGTAAGATTTGTTTTCATTTTACATGGTGAAAATGGAACGCAAGCTGAATTTATAAACCGTGAGGATAATTATGATGTGTCCTTCAGCGGAGGCATCAGGACATCGGAGGCATAGGCATGTCCTCAACGCTTGAAACCCTTACTAATATCTTAAAGGAATTGAACAAGTCTGGGCGAGTGAAGGCAAGCATTGTTGCAACGGATGAAGGTTTTGTGATTGCTTCTGCTGTAAGTCGTGGTGTGGACGAGAAGGTTGCTGCAGCAATGGGGAGTTTTGTTCATAATGCGGCAGATCGTGCAAAAGACGAATTAGCCCTGGGAAATATTCGGGACATCACCATTCGATGTGAACAGGGAAACTTGGTCTGTAAATCCCTTCTAATGGAAGATGAGCGCCCCATAATTCTTGCAGCATTAGTTCCGCGAGAAAAACGTTTCTTCCTTCGGGCAGTTAATAATGCTTTACGCAAAATCCGCGAAGCACTCCGAGAATTGGAAATATGAACTTAACTCAAGTCATGTTGTGAGATGATTTTAGTTGGACTGGCTGCTTGAGGAAGAGCGGGTGCTCTCGACGTTACATAATGGTTCGCAGCTTCGAACTCTGTTGAAGGCTACCTTTGGTGTCACACTTTTTAGTTCAGTAAAGCTTCCTGAACATATTCAAAGGCCCGAGTTCTTTAGTGCCCTTGAATCGGCAAATTTATTCAAAAAGGAAAGACAGAACCAATGGTCGTTTCCAGGCTATGCTAAGGTGCAAGTGGCAATTCGGGCCTTGCAACTGGGGGAACCTGAACGCCCTGTTTTAGCGGCATTGACATGGCAAGAATTTGAGGAATTCGTTGCCCAGGTTCTGAAGTTTCACGATTTCAACGTCCGTCATCGATTTCGTTTTTCGACTAACCGTCGATACGAAATAGATATTGTAGCCGTAAGAAACCCCATTATCCTGTGTATTGACTGTAAACAATATGGAGTTCGATTAGGAAAAACCGCTAGTTTGAGGAACGCGAGTGAAGAACAACTTCTTCGCACCAAGGTTCTTGCTGATAATTTTTCACGATTACAAGCCAAATTAGAATGCCTAGACTGGCAAAGATTCATTCTCATTCCGATTTTGGTAACTATGATGAATGAGGATATTCAATTTCACAACCAGATTCCGATTGTGCCGGCGTCATTCTTTAATGCGTTTCTTCTTAGGTTCGAAGAGAAAATGGACGATATTATAAGTTTTCAACCGAGTTCTGGTCGTCAACTCCGGCTCGTTTAGAAAAGGCGGGGTTTGCCCCCGTTTTTTGCTATCGCGCAGTTAAGAGTCCAAAGAAAATCATCCAAGAGGATAAGCAACTTATCTAGATTCTGATGAGAATGTGAAGAGAGAATAGAGCCACTTTCGTTTATTATGATGTGCCCTTCTTGAAGAAGGAATGTCTGAACTTGCTTTAGATTGTGAAAGAGAGTATTTAGTTCATTTAGGCGTTGTTGAGTAATACGTTTTTCACCAATTCCCCGACCAGGCCCCCTGCGTTTTGGTTCCTTGTTGGGCGTTCCTTGATCTATCTTAGAGAGTTGTATTTGTTTTTCATTGGCTTTGCACATTATACTCATCTTTATCTTTTATCAATCGGAAAATAGAATTCCCCCATCTCATGCAGTTCCGAATGTTGACTGTTAAGGTGATCAAAAGTCGTTGGGAAATATTCACGATACCATTGCCATTGACCTACATCGAAATTAAATTTGCACCTTCGCAGAACAGAAGTCATCAAAAAGTCTTTCGAGCCACTTCCATAGAACACTGCGGCATCAAATTCATTTTGTTCTAAAAAAAGACGCGCAAGTTCACGTCCCACGCGGAGAGCTAATCCTGTGGGCAATCCAAATGCGACAATACAACCAGGAGAAGGGTGATGGAATACCGATCCACCATACATTGGCGCTTCGCGGCATCCTGCTAGAAAGTTCTGTAAAACTTCTTCACTCCCTTCCAGGATGATGAATAGCGTTTCATTTAATCCTAGATGGAACATAGTCAAGTCAGAGCGTTCAAAAAGAACCTTTTGGTTGAATAAATTCCTTTGATGGCGACGAATAATATGGACAGATTCACCCAAAGTATTTGCCAAGTCTTCTGCGGTACTTTCTGGGGTTATATGTCTTAGGATACGAAAATCAAGTGGTTTTAAATTCGCAGGTTCAACATTCGGACTGCTATATTCATAGAGATAGGGTTGTTCCAAGACCTCTCCATAGCCTTGCCGAATGAGATTATCTCGAAGGTATCGAATCCATGCGATCCATCGAAAGCGCTCTGCTACGGGGATTTCTGAGTTGTTTGCCACGTAACTGCGAAAATTGTATCCATTAAAGGTTCCACGTAATGGATAAAAACGGTATTTCAGGAGATGCCCAAGCCCCATTAGTTCTTGGAGCCATTCTTTTAGTCGGCGAAGTCGAAGTCGTGGAAGTGTATAACTGAGTAAATAGGGAGAACCCGAACCTCCCAAACGATGGATTTTGCGAAGGTAGGGACAGTGCTCCAAATATTGGGATAGTTGACTTCCGGGAGCAGGGTATGCTAGTATGGCAATATGATTCAATCGAATACGAGGGAAATTAACCCGATAAAACCGTGAGAGAAGAAGTTTTTCGCGGAACCGGGTCATATAGTTGCTAAGGCTTCCGATCGAGAAAGAAGAGAGCTTCTTTAATTGCTTGAGTGTGGCAGTGGGGTTTTTCTGAACGAGATGGAGTAGACGCAATTCTTGTTCATTTAAGGATGAAGTGTAATTGAGCATAAAGGTCTCAAGTAAATTCACAAATTCACGGGTTGTTAAGACGCTTGATGCAGGTTCTAGTTCGTCAAAAAAGGGAAGGATGCGTTTAAGAAAGGTTTCCTGGGTCACACGATTAAATCGCGGAAAAGAACGAGGAGCATTATATGTAATATCTCCATAATAACGAGGAGGGGACACTACTTGCCAGATCTGAAGAAATTGTGTGTGGTGTTCTTCTGACAGATGTTGATATGCGCAGAGGAGGCCTAAATCTCCACTTTCTGGAACTTCTTTTACAATCAGGGGAAGCAGGATGGTATACATCTCACGGTATAAAACGGTATCAAGGAGTAATGGACGATGGATGAGCTGATATGCTAAATGAAATTTAGTATTCTTGTATGTGCCACAAAATGTGGGTTTTATTAATTTGTCATCATCGAAAAATTGAATGCGGGATGGTAACGGAGGGATACGGTTTGTCAGTTTGGTAATTCTAGCCTGAATTGTTTTTAGACGTTTCTTGATGTTTTGTCGATAATGCCGACGTTGATTTGGAGTGGAAATTCCATCTTGATCTTTTTGTGAATGCATCGTCGTTGCCAAGCGAGAAATCGCCCCCTACTCGGCGGTTGCCCTTCGAAACCTTGCAAAGCCCCTGAACGGTATATAAAGCCCACGACAAAGTCTTGAAAAACAGCCTAAAACCAATTTTTTAAGTAAAAAGACCTTATTTAGGTTTTAAAATCAGTTTAAAGCGTTAGTTTTGATTTTTTATGGAAAAGAGCTAACAATTAGCCATTAATACATTGATTTTTTTGCAAAACACATAATGAGTGGGGATAAGAAATTCAATTCAAAAAAATCAGCTTCTAATATTGCTATCACGCCATAAGTTTTACATGGAATTCTTGTCTGTAATCTTTGGAAATTGCCAGGCGAGGTGATGAATTTTGCATGTTCGGCTCTAAAGAGCAATCATTCGGAGAGTTGGTGATCCCAGTAGTGATCAAATCGCCTAATGAATTGAGAGGCATACTCTGTGTTATTCGTCCAGGTAGCTTCTTCATCGCTTCTGGATAGCCCCTCGGCGGTGAAGTTCATACTTCCTTCAAGAAGCTCTACTTCGTCAATTACAAGAAATTTATTTTGTATATCAGCACTCACTTGCATCTCAATAGATGGAGCCTCTTGTCGAAGGCGTTTCACGGCTTCTTGGTTAGGATTAGAGACACCCTCAATTGCTTCTGGTTCACAGATGATTATTTGCACTTTTACGCCTGCATTTGCTTTAGTAATCAGGCGATTCAAGAGATTGACCTCACAATTTTGTGTTCCGATAACGACAGATTTGACATCAGTAATTTGATGGACAAACATGCGGATACTTTGGCTTGCTCGTTCCAGCATTTCAACAAGAGTGCAGGCAATTGAGATACCGTTTAGCCGTTGAAATGGGGAAGCCTCAACAGCTTTAATTCCTAATGCATTGGGTTCAATTTTTGAATCTTCTGAGATCTCGACAGATTCTTCTTCTATTTCATTTTCTTCAGAATCAGACTCAACAGGAGGCGAGGGGTGTTGGGATTCTTCTGGATAGAAGCTATCGAGGGCATCAACCAAGTCCATTGGTAGCGGTTCCCCACGGCGAAGCACTTTAGTGATTTTCACAAGAGTTTTTGCTCTTTGATAGGCTATCTTGTGTGCGGATCCAGTTGAGTGTTTAGCGATTTCATTGAAGGCTTCAGCAGCCTTGAGTGCAGCATCAGATGCCCGATGAAGGTCACCTTGCCCCATGAATTTTCGAATTAGCAAAAGCGCTTCTTTTGCTACTCGGCCCAGTCGTGTGGTGCTCACAAAAAACCCCCACGAGATCTTCAAAGTAGCTTACCATTAAAGCCATAAGAAGTTATGGAAATCGATGCGATTGAAAGTCAGGTTTTTAGAGGAACTGAGTTGAGTAAAGATCTAATGAGAAGAGCTAATTCTTTCTGAAATTCAGACTAGCAAGCATTAGTTTCAAATTAGTTTTGAGATTCATCCTAGAGTTAAATTCTTCCATTACAGGAAAAGGAAAAAAAGAAAGCCAAGCCCGAGACCACTAGTTATGAGAAAGAAGGAGGGGAGCGACCTCATCTGGAAGAGGCTTGGCAGAGTAAGAAAGGGAAGAGGGATAAGAATGGGTAGAAAATAGACTGCCCAAATGGAACTAGAAGGTTGAAGAAGGAAACTAATGATAATGAATGCAATGAGAAAGATGCTAGCCATACAAATTCCAAAACTCACTCGAACCCAAGAGGAACTACTTAGGTATTCTCGGTTTTGTGGAATAGTGAATTCTTGATAAGGTCGGGGAAGAGGCCCAATTGGCTTTCCATTTAAGGTTGTGTTTTCTGGGAATTTATGGTGTGAAGGTGACTGATCAAAAATAACAATTATTTTTTGCGGCGATGAATGGTTTAATCGGTTGCGCTGACGGGTTTTTTGCCAAATTTTCCGTGCCACACACAGTTCAAATAGGTATAATACAAAGACGAAGAGAAGAAGAGAATTAAACCCAATTTGCATTATAGCCATACTTTCATAGAATAGCAGAGACAAATTGATTGCACTAGGATGGGGAATTCTATTTGGAACGACGAAATGGTTCGTGGTTAGGTATTTACGAACATGAAAAAAATGGTTTTGCGTTCGAAGACTCAAAAGACGCGTCATTCCAGTTTGAGCTGCTTGATACGGGAACCAGGTTGTTTTTATTAATTTTGTGACCACGAAGGTATTGGAGTGGGGGGACGAAACAAGGGTAAAAGCAGGGCTAACATTGAGCAAAGGTAGGACTAGCTTCTGTGGCCGAATATTCAGTAGAGTAGGATACATCAAGAATTCGAGTTCATTTGGAATGTGTGCCGAAGATAGACTAATAAGCACCCAACCAATGAAAAGTAACAACAGGAATGAAACGCGTCTCATGAGGTCTTCGCTGCTCTGCGAGAATTTGGTTAATTTAAATATGTTACGATAGACTGCTTAATGAAAGCTAATCTAAAAAAGCGTAAGGTGTTTCATTCACGATTCTTTTAATCTGGAGCAAATAGTAAGAAACCATACCTTATATATTACCTAAATTTTACCAAATAGCTAATCAATTTCCTTTGGGAGAGTAATATGTCAAAAGTACCGGATACTCCTGAAAACATGGAAATTTGTAAACGATTTTGCGGACCCTGTCCCACTTTCAAGCCAAATGAATTAAACCAAGTTCCTCCAAATGCGCTATTTTGTGCACGAGGTAAATCAAGCAAACCCATGGAAGAAATCGAAGATAAAGGCTGTTTTTGTTTTGGTTGCGAAGTTTTCCAGAAATACCAAATAAGCGGGGGCTGGTTCTGCATGCATGGAGAAGAGGGGCGTAAATAGCTCCTCCCATATTTATTTTTTCAAGCTAGCTACTTCAGCCTGATTGAGATCCCTTCTTAATATTACCCATTATTGAAAGATAGATTTCTAAAGGTTCAGATTTGAAATTTTGTTCAACAGAAAATAACCGTACAAATCGTTTCAGACGACTCTGTAATTTGATGAAGTAAAGTAACCCCCCGATTGTTCCAAAAACTAGAATACCGACTGAGATGAAAACGATTGGGATCTGAAGTTCAATCAACCGGTTGAGAGGTAACCGAATAAGAAGTGGCACTAGTTCTGAGCAAGAATAAAATCCGCGTTGTCCATAAAAATCAATTTTTAAGGCATAGACGCCTGGCGCTGGAGTTGGAATGACTCCGAAATAGGTGCCGTCAGCATCGGTCAGGATTTGTTGTTCATAGACTGGAGTAGAATCCTGAGTGATGATTTGCAGGGTGAGGTTCGCAGAAAGTCCATAATGTTGTGAGGCATTTTGATAGGTTAGTGAGACTCGAACTGATAAGGTTGGTGAAAGGAAATAATCGACAACGTCAATCGGATCCACCTCCACAGCGAGAGAAGGGGTTCTTGCAGGTAAGAGATTCATATGAAGTGCAGCGGAGCATTCCAAGTACACGTCTGGAAAATCGAGATGGCCAAATAGAATAACTATGAAGTGATCTCCGGGGGATTCTGACTGTGAGATGAGGATTTGAGTTATTCCCTTCCCATCTAGAATTAGAAAATCGTGCTGCCATGTTTCGTCCCAATACAAAGATGCAATTCCACTGGGAAGAGCAGAATTATCAGCTGTTACATGTATATCTAGAAACAATGGGTCTCCTGGATATATTTCAGGAGCGCTGCTGCTAATTTCAAGTGATATTGTGTCCTTCACAATATATTCAATATCAGAGGAAATCCATTGAGCATGAGTTGGAGTTTCTGTAATTTCTAGATAGAATGTGTGAATTCCAACAGGAGCAGAGTTAATCCATTTGATTGATGCATATCCATTTTCTGATGTTAAGGCAGAAGTTATCAATTGCTGATGTTCATAAAGACTAACAATCATGTTTGGAAGAAATGCACCAGTCAATGGGTCAGTAATTACAACTTGAATATAACTTTGATTTCCAATACCAGGATTGGAGGAGGGATCAAATTGGTAGGCGCAATCAATGGGTCGACGGAAAATCTCCACGGAAGTAGAAGCTGCGCATGACCGATACATGTCACGACCAGCAAAGTAATATTTGATTCTCCAAGAACCGGTTAGCTTTGGAATCCACGACACAGAGGCAATACCTGAACTATTTGTTGTCCCGTTTAAAATTCGGTAAGGAGTGATTTCGTAAGGGCGGGTGACATTAACAAAGATTTGATAGTCAGCGAGAGGGGTACCACTAGCGTTTCGTAACCTAATTCGTATAGTTACCAATTCATCTAAAATGGGTGTCAAAGGGGACGTTTGTTCGAATCCTAAAGTGGTGTCGAATTGAATAAGTGCTAGATGTTCGAATCTAATGAATGGTCGGCAATAAGGAGCACTTGCATTTAATTTGAGCGTGTAATTTTTTGGAACCATTGTAAGGGTGGGAACAAGAGCTTCATATCGTCCCATTGTTTTGTGTATTAAATCGTAGGTATCGGGAATGGTTGCAAAAGTCAGCGAGATATTTCCGTTTGTGACAGGTTCATCGAGATCTACTGCGCCTTCTAGGGATAGTTGAATCGAAACGTTAAGTGGAAGGCTGAGAGGAACAGATAATCCAGGCAAGTAGCTTACCTGGAAAGAGAGATTTCCCCAGATTTCACCAATTCTGGAGTATTTTG
>CAYFXY010000021.1:17010-18200 GCA_964347205.1 uncultured archaeon | reverse complement strand
TGAGTAGAAGGGAATTGCACCCGGTGCTGTGATTGAAAGCGTAAAGTTTTGGGGGCCAAGAGCGACAACACGTACAGGGATGACGGCACCAATCTCCCAGTATCCTGGCCTTGATGTGCTACAGGAATTGGCAAAAGTAGTTTCAAAGATTTGAATATTAATTGTAATATTTGTGGGAAGACTATTCCATCTTGTTTCATTTACTTGCCCGAAAAAGAAAATTGGGGATCCCGTTTCGAGGATACCCGATGGATGAGTTATATTCACTAAGTTTAGTTGCGGACTCACATCAAGGTGTGGGAGTAGATGAAGTCGATTAATTAATTGGAGTGCGGAATCCAACAGATAGGGAGCCCATTTACCTGTGGGTAGTGCAGGTTCATCAATGAAGCCATTTAATGTAAATGCACTTAGAAGAGAGGACTGTAATATGTTACGGTCAATGAGCGTGAGTGCTTCTGAATAGAGCCCAGTTTCGTAAAGTAAGTAAAGGATTTCCACAGCATAGTATGTGGTAATTAGTGTAGACTCAGTGCTCAAAAATTGGCTAGCATAGGCTGCTAGTTTTTGACCATTTAATTCAATTACAGAGGGATCTAGATAGAGGAGAGCTTGAAGTCCAAGCCAAGTGTCTGCAAGGTGTCCTTCAGCAAACCGCAAAGGGGCAGGAAGTGGAACAGGGTGGGTCCTGTCATGTACATATTGTACCGTGGCATTCTCTTGGAGGCACCCTACTAAATACGCTAGGGCTGCTGATGCATTTGCCAACTCCGATGGTTGTCCACCGAGTGCTTTATGAGCAAGAAGGTTCCAACCGGTTGTATCAAATCGGAAAGTGTAATTGGTTTCACGACCAACGTAGTTATGGTGAAGCCCAAACATCCCTTCATAATTAGGAGCAAAGGTTTGTGACGCCACAATTTCTTGACGAATTAGGTCTTTCCATCCGGACCATGGAGTAGTGGTTAAATCTAAGATTTCTGTCAACTGCGAGTAAGCATAATGATAGATAGGACCAAAAACACCAGATTCGATCAAAATTCGATCCGGGGTGGGTATATCCGTGTCAATCCCAACGCTGGAATATTTTTGGTGTGAAGTAAATGAATTTCTTGCAGGTGACCAACTGTTACTAATATAATCTAGAAAGGCGGTGAGATTGATCGCGTACACCTTCTTTATCCTCGGTG
>CAYFXY010000021.1:11065-17000 GCA_964347205.1 uncultured archaeon | reverse complement strand
TGTATCACCTTGATTAAGCGCAGACAGAATGTGTATACTAGTGAGAAAATCACCAAAAATTGTCGGCTCTGTGGCTCCGCCCCAATTAGTGATACACGTGTTAAGATACTGGGTGAGTGAGAATTTTGAAGGGCCTAATCCTCCAGTAATTAAGAGGCCTTGAACTGCATACCAAGTTTCATCGGGAGAATTGTGGTAATCATGAAACAGGTCACCTCGCCCCCAGCCTCCATTAGGAAATTGGTTTTCAAGTATGAAAGCACGACTGTTTGTAATATTGTAGAAGGTTAGTAGATCTAGGATGTTTAGGATTTGAATAGCACACGAGGTTCCAAGTACCCATTCATTGGAATCCATTACCAGTTTTGTGTCGAAAATACCGCTTTCAGCCTGCTCCTCACTAAGAGACAAGAATCCTTGGAGGGCTGTTTGATTGATAGTATGAGTTGCATTCAACATGTCCAAAGTACTTATTGCATCGAGTGAATGGACGAGGCTTGCAACGGGATCCCCGCTTGGCGATGAATAAAATCCTCCAAACTGGGAGCTGACGGGATTTAGCTCTTGACAAGCCCTAACATAAGAGATAACGGCGCTCACATTAATTCTGTCGAGGTGCCCAAGAAGGGCGAGTACTTTAACGGCGAATCGAGTGACCCTCAAATTGGTTTTCGTAATTCCAGACTCGGTAAGGAAGCCACCAGTTAGAGGATCTTGACTGCTTACTAAGTAATCACTAATCTGACTTAAATTCAGGTGATTAAGAATCCCAAGAGCATTGGCAGTAAGGACACTCAGACTAGTTGTATAAGTGCGATCAAAAAATTGGGCGCTGGATAAATCCTCAAAATATCCATGATCGAAATTGTATGTACCAAGAAGCCATTTTCCAAAAGCAGAGATGTTTACCCTCAAAGCATTTGATTGAACAAGGTCTGATACGAAGTACGTGAAGGCTAACGAGGGTTCAAGTGGATAACCAAAGCCACCAGCCCCTTGAACAGCCCAGTAGGCTCCCGGGGTTGGTGCTACCAGTTGTAAGGAAGCCAATGTATTACCAAGTCTTTGTCGAAATGTCGGGCGAATCAACCAATGAAGGAAATTCTCAAAAAAGTGAATACCATTCGTATTGAGTTTGTTAATAGCATCAAGGCCCCAGTAATAAATAGCAGGATTAGCGGAGAAAGCACGAAACCAAAGAATTTGCGCACCTGACCCATTAAAATTGGCTCCAAGAAGTTCACATTTCCTTGGGAGCGAAGTGGTTCGATAGGCATCGTAAGTAATAGGCTTTGAGTAGACATTAACTCGTCCATTGGTTTGTGCAATATCATAAGGGAGAGAATAAATTTGTAATGAGGAATCTAGAGTCCAGAGATAACTTTCGATACTGTATAAGAAATCGAGTTGAGGATCAAATCCCCATATTCTGTCAAGGACTTCATGTGCATAACTAAGAAGTAAAATTGGTTTTGTGGTTGCAAGTATTGTTTGTGCTTCAATCAGCCTTAGCCCAAATGATGGGGATCTTGTTCCGACACTGGGTAATACTCTGTTGAACTTGGTAATGCATCGACGTGTATTGATGTAGCTGTGAAGCCTATGGCTTCGAAAAAGGTGATCCATGTTATAAGCGGCTCTTGTGCGGTTTCGTTTTCATAATCACCAAAAACTAATAACAAGGTCCCGAGCGAAAGAGATGGGTGGGTTCCTTCAGGAGGGAAAATTGACTCTTGAGTGGATGAAATTGAGGGAGTTGTTATTGACTCAGAACGCGAGTTAGAATTAGTAAGATTTGAGGGATCAGTTTCAGAATTTTGACTAGATTTTTTTGGGGTTTCAATTGGAAAATGAGAGTTTATGGAAATAAAGACGGGTCCTAATATCAAAATAGTTAGGATTCCAAGAATTAAGCTATGTTGAATTTTATTTGTGAAATATCTCATGGTTTTACTCCGGACCTGATGTTGCGCGGAAAATTTTGGTTTGTTTTTAAGGGTTTTGATGGTAAACTCGATGGTAGTTTTGATTTTCTTTGTGCTCCCGGAGTTTCCGGAGTAAGTGGTAAATAAGAAACGAAGTTGCGGTTGCACCAATCAAAGCTAAAATTATATGATTGTAATTTGTCCAGAAGTGGAGGAGAAAATGAATTGAAGGAGGGGGAGGAGTAGCTGATTGTAATTGTATTTGTGCTTCAAAAATTGTAGTGCTTCCTTGTGACAGGATTGATATCGCATAGATGAGCATTCCTGTGTAGAATTCATAATAGAAGGTTTCATATTGCCTATCCGAGGTATATACCAGTTGCCAACACAGGTAATATTGCTGATTTACTTCAAAAGACACCAGATCCTTAACGATAAAGGGGCTTGTGCGGAGGAACGTGTTGGTGACAGGAACATCTCCATCAATATGGATCTGGTCACCTGGTTGCACTACAGGAGAGATCCACCAAGCAGTATAACATGAAAGGCCAGCATATTCATAGGTTCGATTCCACTCGTAAGTGAAGCTCGAATTGTACGATTGCCAAGTTAAACCATTATCCCAAGTGAGATTCCATTGGAGAAGGCCTTGATAGGTTAGTGGCCCTGTTGAATTCAAGGTAAGTTGTTGAATTCCAGAATATACACTCGTTAGGTTTTCATACCTAGTGGTAACCTCGAGTTGATAAATGCGAATTTGTATCTCAGAAGAATGGTTATTTATTGCGTTGGCCGTTTGATTCGAGAGCGCCTGACCTTGTATAAACACCAGAATAAGTATCAATGTGAGAATGGTCTGGAAATGTTCAAGAAGGACAGGCTTGAGCTTTTGCTGTTTCACTCCCTCTCACCATTCGCAGCCTTTTGATCAATGCGGTGATCGGTCTCAGAAGTGGTGTTATGCAGCCAAATCCCCGCGAGTGTAGCTACTGGTTCTTGAGTTCCTTTAGATTGACAGTCAGAGTCTGCTATAATTGTTTTTGGCGATTCTTGCTTTGGGATTGGAGGAGATTTGAAAATTGGGTCTATAATGCTGATTGTATGCGGATGCTGGAATTTATTAAACTTGTATTGAGCTTTTCGAATCAACAACGCAAATCCAAAAAGCCCGCAAAGAAATAGGGGAAGTGCACCTAATAAGATCCCTACACCCCAGAGAAATCCGGATAATCCAACTAGGAACGGGAGAAGAATAAAGGCCATTCCCAGATACTGATAGGAATTTCGAAGCTGACGAAAATTATTTTTTGGATCGTAGGGTCTAACCGTGATTTTTGGGTAATTTTCTGCCAGAAACTGATTAAGATTATTTCTTTGAATAACTAGAGTTGAATTTCTTGAATTGAGTTCAATTATTGGATTGTCATGAATATCTGACCCAACGACTAGAAACGAAAGAAAGCGAGATTTGAGCGGGCGACCTGATTTATTGGCAAGTATTGGGACCTTTTTACCGAGGAAGGAAATGGCATGGCTATGGATTTTTTGGTTAAGGCTAGATGGATGGGTGTGGAGTTGTGTCAATAAATGCGATAGAATTTGATTGAGAAGCGAAACCTCATCTCGGAGCGTCTTACCCTTCTCGTTGGCTTTTCGATAAACAAGAAAATCAAAACAAACAATACCTTGAACATTGTATTCACGAAATGCCAGGTGGGTGCAATCTTCTTTTGTTGGCAAGGGCATGAATCCATGCTGTTGAATGATATCTTCAATTTCGCATGTAGATGTTGGGTTCACTTTATCCACTTCACCCATGAACATGGGTACGTGCGGGTGGAAATTTAGTTGATTTTTAAGGATTGCGAATTCCGTTCATTAAACGATTTCAAGAAACGAAATAGGTTCGCATTAGCCTTTAATCTGCGGAAATTTAACGGAAAATCCCTAATGAAACATATGTCTATGAAAAATGGATTTACAAATGCGAAAGGTTTCAGAACGTAACTCGTTTTATTGAAAAATCTAAGACAACAACAGTGTATCGCATTCAAACTACAAATAATCTAAGGTTGAAACATCCTGGACGAAATTAGAGATCTGAGGTTGTGGGAAACCGATTTCGTGGAATTTCAGTTTCAAATTTCAATAATTCGCAAAGAACACTGAAAACCTTATCATAGACTGCAGATTCAAGGGGAACAGCAGGGAATTTTGGTGTTTAAGTAATTTTCCACAAAAGATGAGTAAGGAGTGCTCGCAGGTTGACACAGAATCAATGGTTAATTAAATCCGCAATCAATCGTATTGCCTTACGAGCTCAGGGACCAGCATTACCTTTGGCAAAACAAATGCTAGAACTGATTCCCCAATTTCTCTCCGCAGGGATGAGCGCGGAAATGTCACTCCGGGAATCTTTGCTGTTAGTGATTCAATTGGCACGATCGAAAGCACGACATTGTGTTGGTATTGAACGGTACGGACTAGATGATTTCATCGAAAGCTGCATGGAAATGGAAGCAAATCTAGAGCAATTCGTTAGCATGTTATTAACCTAATTTATTCTGATATTTCTTAGCATCTATTTACCTTTATTGAAGCCTTGGTTGTGTTTTCGATTGCAGTCCAGTTCATTTTGAGAGATGTGGTTTCGATGGGAAGTTCAAAATAGAGGGTAGGTGTTTATAATCCATTTCAAGGGTCTATTGAGAGAAAAAACCTTTAAACACCAAGCGTTGGTGAAGTCATCATCAAAGATTTGTAAAGGTTAAAAAAATGTCTGTCTCCGCATTCATAATGTGTAAGGTTTTCATGGGTCACATCCAAAATGTCGTGGATGCTATGCGCAAGCTAGAATCTGCCACAAGTATCACTGTAACCACAGGCGATTTTGATGTCATCGTTCGGTTTGATTTACCAAATCTTGAGGCACTTTATGATTTGACAGTAAATCATGTCGGTAAAATACAAGGCATGGAAAGTATAACCACAGCAGTTATCGAGAAGGAGTTTTAGATTTCACCAACCCGCATTGGAAACGGAGAGGGCAGCATTACGAGCAGCAATGGAACGGCGCATGGGATCTCGGCAAACTAAGACCGTATTTTATTTCCTTGCCCTTATTTCAGGAGTTTTGTATGCGTTTTCTGTGTTTTTTGATGTCTTCATATTCCGCCTGTATTTTCATCCCTTTCTTTTAAGCGTCTTTCCATCGATTGCCTTTGCCCTTATGGAACAATGGCTTGCGCTCCTGTTCACCATGATTTTGCTAATCATCCTAAGCATCCCAACTAACCGAGTGCGGCGCCGCAGCCTTGGTACATATTTAGATCGTTCTTTCGCTAATCTCACACTTCCAGCTCGACAGATTCTTCAAGACATTATTCTTGCAGGGATCTTTGCTGGTGTTTCCACCTTTGCTTACTACTTTGTTACAGGGCAAAGTGGTGATGTCTCAGCCGTTATTCCCTTTTCGCGCCTATCTTTGATCTATCTGATGATAGGCGACCTTTTTTTAATTCGAGATTGGCCTAGCCCCATCGAAGCTCTAGCGATTATAGCCATTACCTTTGGAGTAATTTTAGTTGGAATTGTACCATTTGGAGTCTTCAACCCCTACTTACTTTTTCTTGTCACAGTGGGTTGGGCAGGTGGCGTCGCGATGAGTATCTTCTTTCAAAGTCGGGCAAAACGAAAAGAAATTCGTCCCAAAGCGACCATCGATTCACTAAATTTACGATTATGGATACTGCTTGTTCTCAATCTAGTTATGACCTTATTCATGATTCCCTTTATTACGCCCGAGGTTGTGAATCTGATGATAATTCAATTTCCAATTGTTATGCCGTGGCTTTTAGTGCCAGTAAGTCTCACCTTCTTCTCTCTGATTGCTTATCTTCAAGCCCTCGGACGAGGTAAGATGTCGGTTGTCCAAAGCATCGGTTCCATTTCCATCATCTTGGGAATCCCTCTTACTATGGTAGGAACTATCCTCTTTCCTGGTATCTTCA
>CAYFXY010000021.1:10660-11055 GCA_964347205.1 uncultured archaeon | reverse complement strand
CCTATTAGAGGTGTGTTCTGAAGGAACCGCACCCATGGCTTTTGAAATTTACCGGTACGATTTTTGTGATTGCAGGAATTATTGCTCTTTCTTCAGCAACACTACGAGGGTTTGTATTCGTGAAATTACGTCCGGGAACTGGTGATATCATGGGAGAATTGCGCCGAATTCATGGTGTTCGCTGTGTTTCAGCAGTTTCGGGGAAGTGGGATTATGTAATCAGAATCGAGATTCGGACTTTAAGCAGTACGCGCTCCAAAACCCTTCGAAAAATCGAAGAAGTAAAGGGAGTTATCGACATGCAAACCAGCTTGATTCTGAAAGAATGGACTTAGGTGAAAATCGGCGCTCTGCATTCACATCACTCCAAGCCTCCATAACATATATAAAAAAAC
>CAYFXY010000021.1:10375-10650 GCA_964347205.1 uncultured archaeon | reverse complement strand
GTCGATTATGTCAAGGCTTACATTGAGTTCAGGGAAAATGGAACCGAGTATATTTCTCCCTCTTGAAGGAATCAGTGAAGGTTACGGCCTTCGTGATGAAGCTCTTGATCAAATGCTCATGACTACCGGATACCGTGATGTTACACTTCGCTATCGGACAGCTATTAGGATCATTCAAAACGCCTTTTGCAGTGATTCACGACTTCGAATTATCTCAATGCCCATTGACGATGACGAGGAGCGTCTATGGCCTCATATGGCTTGGATGCCGTTAT
>CAYFXY010000021.1:5180-10326 GCA_964347205.1 uncultured archaeon | reverse complement strand
CCACTTGGATTTGCCCAACACTATGCTCATGTCTTTAAAGAATACCCCTACTATCTCCCAATTAATACGCCAGAAATGCTGCATCCACAATATCTGGAATGTCATCCAATTCGATTATCGACGATGTACACCTTGCATCCGCAAATCCCCTCTCAACCAGAGGATAACGAACCAAAACTCTTTTCCTTAACGTTAGAGGCTATTCTTCGATTTCGTGCATATATTGCTGATTTGCTCTTAATCAAACGAGGATTTGCGTCTGGTGTTAATTTTCAGCACACCGCCTTATTATACGAATTACCCTTTCCAGAATTTCCTGAAGTAGCGATATCTCCCTGGTTGTTTTCTTTTCTTCTCATTGATATATCACGAGCAATTATCACATTAGAACGTACGAATTATTTCTCAATTTCAGGACTACAAAGTCTGATAGACCATGCTCGAGCTCGATTTAGTGACTTCGACCTCCTCCTTGCAAATGTTTTGCCCAACCCAACATTTCTCACTCAATTTGACCAAATTCACCAGTTGTTTCGAAAACTTGAACCATCCACAATGCGCGATCCAGTGAGGGCAAACAGGTTTATCCTTGAGGTTCTTGAAAGAGCTAACATCCTTCAGGATGAAAGTTAACATCACCCCCCGAGTCTTATTCATCACAATAGAAGTTTATATGTCTAAATCAGAGCAATATATCGACTAGCCATTGCACACATAAGGAATTGAACCATCATGGCATTTCCCTCACCTGACCCGGTCTGGATTGTTGAATCCTTGAAAATGCTCGCAATGTTTCTTATCGGTATAATCCTACTTTACCGTTGGTTTCGTGCTGATGTACGGTTTTTTACCGACATTCCTTTCCTTTTTGGTATAGCTATGTTTTTTGCAGGTGCAGCTGAAGGAATAGATTTTTTCTTTGACTCAGGATTAACTGAAAGCCTTATTGGATTACCAACATATATTCTTCCTATCTACCAATTCCGTGTGAGTCTAACTGTTTTTACGTTAACTCTTTGGCTATTTGCTTCTGTTCTTATTTGGACAACAGACCGGAGATTGACAGGTTATTCGATTACCATCATTTATGGCCTGCTAACGTTAGCAGTAATTTGGCTTTCGCCAACAATCGAATTTGTCCGCTTCGCGCTCCTACCATTCTTAGCCATCGCATTCTTTGTATTCATTCTCACTTTCATGCTTGCATGGTATTGGAAACGCTTACCTGATGTAAATGGCCTTATAATGAGCATTGGTGCTATTATTGCCCTTGTCGGACAAATCATAAAAAACCCCTTAGACGGCATGGGCATCATCTGGGTATCAGAATTCATTGATTTAGTCGGCATCATCATTCTCACGGCAGGATTACTAATCAAACCCAGATATGCTCGATAATTTCATGATCATAGTGACTCAAAGTGTTGAAGAATTGGAGCTAGAGTCGTCTGAATTCAAGATTATGGTAGTTGACAATATCTGTTAATTAGGTGTCTGCACTGGCATCTGTAACAATTGTTGAGTGGCATGGTCATAACTAATAAGTCGGGGTGGCTTAGTTTGACCAACAATAGCCTGACCAGATTGTAAACGTTGATTTTCATATGCAGAAAAGTTACCAGATGGAACTGGATGGACTATTACATCAGAAATAGCACCAGCCTCGCGTACAAGCTGGTAAGCATCACTTAACTCTTTTAAGGCCTCATCAATGCTTTTGGCAAATTCAACAATATCTTTGGGTGATTTTGTGAACTCTACAAAGAGGTGATAACTGCTTTTTGTTTCGGTAGTGAGGGGAGCTACAACGAATTCATGGTATAAAGCATCCTGTTCCTCACATGCTGTTCGAACAGCTAAGCCTAGGTCGCTTTCGGTTACCTTTTCACCACTAATGCTGATGACATTTTTGCTTTTCCCTAAACACCGCATAGTTGGAGGATCCAAATCAATGAACACAACAACATCTTGATGGTCATAACGCCACAAACATGTTGTGCTACTTATAATGATACGATACGGAGTGTTCAATTTGACATCAGATAATGGGATAGTTACAATGTTTGGTGGTAGTGGACCTTCCCTCATTTCAGCAAATTCAAAAAGGATATCATCCACCATCGGAACTACGCCACGTATATCTTCATAAAGCTGACAACTGAAGACGCCTTCAGTACTTGCATAGGATTCATGTATATGAACATCACCGGCAAGATCCTGCACCACTGGTTCATAGAGATCTCGGACAACAGCAGCATGGAAGAAGAGCGAGTAGTCTGGCCAGAGTGCATGAATATCGAGAATACCATCGCCTAGATGAGCTTCTTTGAGTCGAATTCGAGTCTTTTGGGGAATTTGCTGATCTCGAAGCAGCCAATCATAGGACTCGTATTTAATTCGTCGAAGAAGAGCCATGACAAAGGATGTTGCACCTAAACTGGCTGTTATTTTCCTGGTGTTTACAGCCTGCCGGATTGTTTCTCTAAATTTTCTTTTCCAATCGATGATATTGAAGACCTCTGGTTTTGGCACCACTTTGCTTGCCATTAGTCGTCCACTATTTTTCATTCCATATCCTGAGACGTAACCGACGTCCCAATTGCCGATTCTACGATAGACTGCAGGTGCCACAATCGTAAGTAGCTTGCCATGCAAATATGGACGAATATGACCACCACTTCCAAAGTATCGGTGTCGAAATCGATTTGCAACCTTCCATGTCATAGCGGTATAAGGGACTAATTTTGGTTCACCTGTTGTTCCGCTGGTAGCCATAACCGAGTTAATTGGTTCAGGATAGAGAAGGTTAGATGTCCCTTCCATTTCCTGGTATATGTATGGTTGAAAATCTTTGTATTGGCTGATTGGAACACAGTCAACAAACTCCTCAAAGTGTTTGATATCAGTAAAGCCATGTTTTTTACCATAAGCTGTACCTTTGGCATAGTTGAGGAGTTTTTTTAGGCATTGATCTTGTGCAGCAATTGGATCTTCAAGAATTTTTAGAAAGGGTTTTACTTTGTTTCGGTAGAGGAGTTTTGACAAAAATGACCAAATCATTTTCATTTTCTCCACAATATCTTCATGTAATGAAGCGAATGCTTTGACGAACTACCTCAGGGGCTTAGACCAGCGAGGTCAGTCACCATCAAGTAGCAGACAACACATAACATGCTACGATGAGGCCCGCGTGTGTTCGCTCCTAGATACCAGCGTGATTTCACACCTTTTTAAGGCGAATGGGAAACTGATGACAACGGAGTTTACCTAAACTAGTAAATGAAACCCTATTCGATGCAATCTTAGAAGCCTGTTCGTGCATTCACTTTTAATCGTAGATACACTAAGAGAAAAAGTTGGATCTAAGTGTATTTTTAGGGGTAGATATTTCACTATTTACGAAAATAGTCGGAATAAATTTCTCGAGAGTGTAACAACATTTCAACTGCTAATATTTGAGAGAGGTTTTAGGTATTCAGAGCAGGTTATAGAGGAGTTTCACGAGAAGAGGGCGCTTTCTGGAACTAATCTATAAACCCAAAATGTTTAAAAACTAAACAAAATCCGCGCGACTGTTGATGCAACAAAACCTTTACTGTCTGATATTAGGCGATATAAATGACAGAACCTGGCGATCCTGGATCGAGCGGACCAATTTGGCCCTGTTAATATTTAACAAACACAATTAGGGGAGTGTATTGCCTCAAGCACCGCTCCCCACTCTTCCTTTTTTGTTCACCTTTGAAGTTGGTCTAAAATATAATCAATGATTTCAGTAGCCGCATCAGCCCCTGTTGCTTTCTGCAAGCCACTCCAGTTGGGAGCCGAGTTCACTTCGCTCACAACAAGCGAATCGCTAGCTTCGAGGATATCAATTCCTGCAAAGTCCATTTCCATTACTTTAGCTGCGTTCAAAGCTAAAGTCTCAAGTTCAGGGGTTAGTGGGCATTCTTTTGGTTTTCCTCCGCGAGAAACATTCGTTTTCCAAGCACCCGGTTTTGCATACCGATACATTGATCCAATCACTCGGTTGCCAACAACGAACACCCGAATATCTCGACCAGGAGTTTCAATGAATTCTTGGATAAGCATTGTTTGGTTGGCTGTTTGAAGAATTTTGAAGATCCGAAACGCCAAATCAGGGTCTTGTAAGCGAAAGATACCTTGACCTTGTGATCCACGAAGAGGTTTTGAAACAATATCACCGAAACGTTTTGTTGATGCAACTGCTACTGCAAGCCGTTCAGTTACTGTCGTGCGAGGAATAGGAATTCCATGGTGTTTCAACCAGACAAGTGTAGCAAGCTTATCCTTTGCCCGCCGATGACTGTAAGCTCGATTAAATATCCGAATTCCTGAAAATTCCATGGCTTCGAGCACCGAAATTCGACTCGTAATCTGATCTGTTGATCCCCCACCAATACTTCGAAGAATAACTCCCTTTACGTTAAGCGGTTGACGTCTTGGCAGCAAGAACTCCAATGAAGTGGAATTCATATGCACTGAAACGTCTCTTAGACGAAAAGTAACTACTTCACAAGATCGTTCCTCCAATCGGTGAATTAGCCGACGCACGGGCCAGTTTGGGCGCTCACGACCCATAGCAATTCCGATCCGCAAACTTGACACACTCCACTGTCCTTTTAATAAGTAGTTTAGTGTCGTTTTAGTCTATAGTTTATAAGAGTAGAGCTCAAGATTGCAATTAAACTGGTCGAGTGCTGCGAATAAAGTGCTCAAAGATGGTTTCACTCAATGCCAAGGGATAGGGTCGAGGTGGTGCTTTAAAACCATAGGAACAAACAGCATCAATTGGACCTGCAAATCCACGATCAATTCCGATTTTTACTCCACGGATAACATCAAAGAGAATGGATGTACTATTGGGTGCGTCTTGACTAACTAAACGCAGGTCAATTTTCAAATCCGCATCACCAATATATTTCCCAACAAGATAGAAGTAGCTCTCACGTCGATTCCCAAGGAAATAAACATAATCAGTAGAACCAGCAGTAACAGGAACCTCGTAAGGAACTTCTGTTGAGACAATTTTTGATTTCATTGAGCGCTTTTGATCGCGGGCACGATACAATGATTCTAAAGATTCGGTTCCACCCCCTACATCCAGCTGCTAACTTTCCTTGAT
>CAYFXY010000021.1:1059-5170 GCA_964347205.1 uncultured archaeon | reverse complement strand
CGAACACCACGCTTTACTAAGAAATCGAGAAGTGCTCGATGTAGGGCTGTAGCCCCAAGTTGACTCATCAAATCATCGCCCACAACAGGGATTTCTGCTTTATGAAACCGCTGAGCCCACTCCTGATCGCTAACGAGAAAAACAGGAGAAGTGTTAACGTAACTACATCCAGCTTTTAACGACTCTTCAGCATAATAGTAAGTGGATTCGCTAGCCCCGCTGGGGAGTAATCCCACTAAAATTTCCGTAGCGCTTTTTTTCAGAACCGCAGCTACATCCACTGGTTTTGCTTTACTCTCCTTCACGAGTTCACGGAGTTCAGGTGTTATTCCATCCAAGCTAGGTCCCCGTTGCACGATTACTCGCGTTGATGGCACATCGGTGAATTTTGGTGCATTATTTGGTTGGGCGAATATGGCTTCGTTGAGATCTTTTCCTACTTTTCGTTCATCAATATCAAAGGCTGCAACAATTTCAATGTCACTGATTGAATAATTGCCCAACATCGGATGAGCCAGACCTGCACTATCTTTGGCAGTTTGGGGATTACCATAATGCTGGAGAGCTTGAACTAAGCTACTTGCGCAATTGCCAACCCCAGCAATCGCTACTTTGATTTTTGCCATTCATAACAACTCCGTAATTATTTTACAGTCATTAAATATATAGGTGATGTTGGCGTTGCCCTATAAATCAATTTAAGCATTTCCCTTCCAAAGGATAACTAACCTCAATTTGCTAACTGAGATTTTGGAGCTATCCCAATGAAAAGTTTTCGAGTGTGAAATTATGTCTGGACAAATCGTTCCGTGTGTTGGAGCCATCATCTTCGATGAACAAAAACGAATACTTTTGGTAAAACATGTACCCAAAAAGGGGGGTTTCTGGGCAAAAAAATACATTTGTCCTGGAGGTCGACTTGAACCAGGCGAAACACTTGAAGAGGGGGTCTGTCGTGAAATTCGTGAAGAAACAGGACTTGAAATCGAAATCCTCCAATGGATGCGACCCTTTGACCGCATGATCATGAAAGACGATGGCACACTCCAAGAGCACATCTTATATTTAGATGCAATTGCCCAAGTAAAATCAGGGGTGTTCCAACCCTCCTCTGACGTTGGCGAGGGCGCTTGGTTTTCAAAAAAGAGGCTAAGAGTGATAATCAATGAAATTCATGAAGACACACAGAAATTACTGCGAGAAGCCAATTTACTTTAGTAGGGCATGGATAAAACGAGTCTTAGATGACATTCAGAAGTAACAAATAGAATTCAATAAAGAAGCCAAAATAATCTCTCTTTATTGTTTGGAAGACATCTAGTTTTCAAGAAGCTGCTTAAGATAACCTGTAATTTCTGAAGGATGCTTAAGTATTGTCATACCTGGCATTGCCCGTAGTCTTTCAACATTCTCTAAATCTACTTGTCGAGTGGTTAGCTTCATGCTTTTTCCGTCAGGTAATGTGGTGGTGACGGTTCCTGGCACTTGATCGACAGGGTAGATATAGATAGGAACCTTGGTTTTCATTGCTTGAGCAACTGAATTTGTGATGAGGGTATCAGCAATACCATATGCAATCTTTGCTACTGTATTGGCAGTTGCCGGCATCACAACCAGACCCTGATAGATACCCTTTTGCAGCGCTCCAGCAATGAATGGCGTGTTTGCATCAGTTTCTGTTCGTATCTTGGATGTAATTGACTCTAAATTCTTCATTAGTCTGTACCATTTGATTACTTGCAGACCAGCCTTGGAGAGAAAAATAAGGACTTTGACATCATTCTCAGAGACAAAGTTCTTCATCACTTCCACTGATTCAGACATAAAATCTCCAGCACCAGTAATTGCCCAAGCAAACTTCAATGTCATGCACTTACACTCCTAAATCACGTGATATGTTAGTAGTTTCTCTTAAATTTCGTTATGGCTTTTTCTAGACTCAATTACTAAACTAGTCTTGGAAATTGGCAATGTAGATAAAATGGAAAAAGAAGGTATGTACAGGTTTAAGCTATGAAGCCCAGTTTGATTCGCGTGCTTGGAATTTCTGGCAGTCCACGAAAAGCAGCGACAGATTACGTAGTTCGAGAAGCGCTGCGATACCTCAATGAGAAGTACAATGTGGAAACCCAGTATTTTTCTGTCGCTGGAAAAGAAATTAATTTTTGTATCCACTGCGATCATTGTATTCGAAAACGCAAAGGATGTACTTTCAAAGATGACATGGAAGAAGTCTATAAGCTCATGGACTGGGCGAATGTTTACATTCTAGGCAGCCCGGTATATCAAGGCACCATTAGTGGCCAACTAAAAACCCTTGTGGACCGGACTCGCGCTTTGGTTGCTAGGAGTCCAGACGTTTTTGAAGGAAAAATCGGTGCAGGTATTGCGGTGGGAGGAGATCGAGTAGGCGGTCAAGAACCAACTCTTCGAACCATCCATGATTTCTACACAATCAATCTCATATTTTCAATTGGTGGGGGAGCATTTGGCGCAAATCTTGGAGCTACAATCTGGTCAAGGGATAAACGAGCTGCAGGAGCAGAAGCAGATAAACAGGGACTAAAAACACTTTACAAAACTATGGATCGGTTGTTCGTAGTTACTGAAAAGCTCTTAAAGTAGTAATTCGGTGATTATTTTGGATTGGATGAATTTCAATCCCGAAGTAGTCTTTTAGCAAAAAGTTTGCCGAGAACATAATTATTACCAATTCCGACCCACATTCCAACAAGTCCTACAATATGTGCAATCTGGACACTATATCCGAGAAGATTTATAACGAACCAAAATAGGCCAAAGAGAAGTATAGGAATGAAAGCAATGAAGGCACGCAGGAACCCAACCACGAGCATCTGAGAGATGTGCTTACCAATTTCAAATCCGGTAAGTCGTCCTCCTCCAATAATACGAGTAAAAATTATTAACGAAATATAGGCGGAAACGTAGACTACGGGAATTTGAGAAAACGCAATTAGGTAAGACACAGGGTTAGTGAACGGTCTGAAGAAAGAGATCACAGCAACAAAGAGGGGAATTGCCACAGCAATAAAAGTAATTAACTGGGCTTTAGATCTGAGAATTCGTTCTGTTTTCAAGGGGAGAGTTATTGTATAAGCCATTCCCCTGGCTTCAACACTCAGAAAGAAGATGGAGAAGAACCCCATCATTACCGTGGGAATGGCTATGAAGATAAGGACATCAGAAACGAAAACGACACCACTATCCCAAATAAATTGCAAAAAGATGGGCACGATCATCAGGATGGGTAGAAAGAACATAATAGCTTGTCCCGGCGTGCGTGTAGCAATTCGAAAATCTTTACGGAGTAAGGCAATACCAACTCGGCTCACCTTAACATTAGCAGGACGAATTTCCCCTGAGCTGATTGCCACAATTCCTCCAGTTCCTATTCGTGTCAAAAAATTCCTGGCCCAACGGATTCCTGCAAAAGCGAGAAGCCCATAGATTCCTGCGATGACAATTGCAAGCCAAAATGGTGGGGTCCCAGGGACTCCAGTTACGAAAACAACAAATGTACCCATTGAGAAGGGGTATCCGAAGTAGAGAAGAGACCAAATGGGTGCGAAGATGATTGCAAAGCTTTCAATTAAAGGAATAATCATTCCTAGAAGTTGGAAGGAAAGAGAAAAGCCCATGATGGCAACTGCCCATAGGACAATAAAGAGGACACGGACAATAGAATTTAATCGGGATCCTCCTGAGGATTGGATACGTGTATGGAAATAGAGAGCTAGAAGCAGCATAACGGTAACCGCAAGTCCTACATTAATTAGAAAAACCCCCAGACACGCTAGAGCCCCAATTAATGAGCCTGTTACGATACCATAAGCTACCGGAAAGCCGGAAATAATCACAAGCATTTGGGCATCAAATAGTCGAATATAAGCAAGAAGAGCAAGTTTTCCCGTATCAGATTTTGAGACAGGGAGATAATGACCGATTGCTGCAGCATTTGTGGAAATAAAGGAAGTGGAAACCATAATGCCCCAAAAGACCAAGAACGCAAAGCCAAGCAGACTAAAGATTGAGATTGTAAAAGCCACTGTAACCCATCTGTGTTCTGGTGGTGTTCCAAAGTCACCACTTA
>CAYFXY010000021.1:0-1049 GCA_964347205.1 uncultured archaeon | reverse complement strand
CCAAAAACCATCGCCAGCAAACCAATAAAAAAGCTCACTGAACCTTTATTGAAGCGAGCGTTACTTCGAGCTTTATCGATCTGTCTTTCAACCGTCTGAGTCATGGCCCCTGAGCTTATTGACATTGCGGATTGAAATTGCACTTCGAACGCAATTTTTCCAGCAACGTTCCAGGCGGTTCGCCAACTTATTTTGTTTTGTTCCTCAGATGCCGTAGACACAGCTAGTTCGACCATCCGGCTCTTCACCGTGAATTGTTTTTCGCGAGTGCGCGACGTAAGGCTTGTACTGTCTCTGCCACTTCAGCATCTTGTTGGACTGCCCGGAGAAAGACTTCTTCAAGAGAGCCGTGCGATTTGACCATTTCACGAAGCTCGTCGACAGTGCCTTCAGCAACCATCCGTCCTTCATCGATTATTCCAATCCGATCACACAAACTTTCTGCCACTTCGAGTATGTGGCTGCTGAAGAGAATACCACCACCATTTTCTAAATGAATATTCAAGATGTCTTTTAGAACACGGACAGTTCGCGCATCCAAACCGCTAAATGGTTCATCTAATACCAAGAGGGGAGGATCATGAAGTATTGCAGCAATGATACTTGCTTTCTGTCGATTTCCATGACTTAACGCAGCAATAGGCTTATCATAATATTCAGTGAATTCGAAGGCGTCAATAAGTGACTCGACTCGCGTTTTTACTTCCCATTGATCCAATTGACGAATGGACACAATAAAGTTAAAAAATTCCCGAGAGGTTAAGGATTCATAGAGAATATGATCTTCTGGAACTAGTCCAATTCGTTTTTTTACTTCAATTGGCTGATTTAATGGATCGAAACTTCAACATGACCTGCGGTGGGAGGTAATAACCCGCTGACCATTTTGACAGTCGTGGTTTTTCCAGCCCCATTGGGACCCAGTAAGCCATAGATTTCACCCGCTCGAACTTCGAATGAAAGTTGATTAACTGCGACTGTTTTACCGAAATTACGAACAAGTTCACGGGCAACAATGGGTTTCCCATTTCCAATAACTATATTTGACA
>CAYFXY010000020.1:33779-34155 GCA_964347205.1 uncultured archaeon | reverse complement strand
AGGTCTGAAGAATGCAAAAATACTTCAATTGTTCAGACCTTCCTTAGTCAATGGACTCGAAATTCCGCTAAACGAAAACATATTTTGGGACTGGTGAATATACTCTCACTAGGCAGAAAATGACATGAAAGGAGTCATTCAAGGAATGATCGTGTGATTAAAATTTCAAAAAAATTAATACGTGAACTGGCCAGCCAGTCCAGTGCTTTTGAAGAATGATGGACCGCATGCATCTTCCATAAGAACGGTACATGATGATAAACACGGTGTACGATATATTGTGTGAGATCTCCTATAAATACGACCGCGATAAACTGCACAGGTATTGGCCACGATCTTACGATGCCCTGAAAAGTGTCGGACACAGCCCAGCTAA
>CAYFXY010000020.1:30280-33651 GCA_964347205.1 uncultured archaeon | reverse complement strand
GGTCAGTTTGCCATTCATCACGGAGTATATTTTGTGTCCTTATTTTAGGGTAGGATTTTTCAAGCGGAATAAAGATCAATGCAGAAAATAATATAGATAAAATAAACCAGTCCAATCCTAACGTGAATTCACTATATTCAGTCGCATTTATTTCAACAGAGGGACCACCAAGGAATGTTGCTATAAATGCTGATGCAAATGATGTTATCATTTTCTACATCTTTGCACATGGCAACTGGATTCTTAATACTATGGAGTGGCAGACCTGGTTTCCCCACCAATGGAGAAGTCTTTCAAGCCAGGAAAAGCTCCTACTTGTTTCTGCATGAGGATTCATCGGGAATGAGCGTCTCTTAGTTTCATCTGAAACAATGCTTCAACTCATTTATGATGATCCTGCCCCTCACATTCATTTAGCAGCAACGGAAGTCGATGGATTTGCTTGGGCAGGTTTGCCCGAAGAAGAACTACCAATCATTGGTGAGGTATTTAACCACTTCTTTACAAATGCGCTAACTAATTCTTCAGCGGATCAGAATAGTGATGGGGAGATTAGTGTCGAGGAAGCTTTTGCCTTTGCTTCGCCTTTAAGTCGAAGTTATATTTCCACAGTCGTATTTCCAGCATTTCCGTATTTTGAGGAAATGTGCAACTTAACAGCTCCTTTGCCAGTGATAGATGATGCATATCCTGGAAATTTCTCTCTCCAAATTGAGACAGGAGAACCACCTGTATTTCCACCCATTGGAATTCCGTTAGAAGTTATTTTCAGTTTTATCTCAGTACTTTTCGCTTTCGTCATCATTGCTTCTGGAGTTTTTGTTTTAAAAAAGCGATAATCAATAATTCGGATTTAAATTCGGCTTCTAATGCGTCCTGGAATGGGATCAATTATTATTTGACCCGATCGACGAGCTTGACGGATGAATTCAAGAGGGGCTTCACTTCGGAGGAGGAATCGGAAGGTTTCATCATCAGTGAAAAAACCTAGTGTTGGTTGAGCGAATCTCTCCGCTATTGCTTTAAGGAGTTTGGGATAATCGGTTTGCCATTCGTCAATTGTGAACTCAAAGGGCTCTAACAGTTTAACTGAGGTTATCCTTCGTATTTGTCCATCAACGCTTTCAACAATTAAACTGGTCCATACATCGTTTTCTTCAAAAATTGTTAGTACGCAGATAAAATTCGGTGGGAACTCATTAAGAAGAATTCGGATTCTCTGAAAGAGGGAAAGAAGCCCCTTATTCATAAATTGCTGAGGCCATACATGATATCGACGCCCTAATTCCTCTTTGATGCTCGTTTGAGCTAGTTCAATATATTGAAGAATGTCCATTTCAGGAGAAAATGCAGCTTGCATTTTTGCTAACAAATATACGGCTAATCCTTGCTCCACCATGATAACGGCCTCGACGTCCTCGCGTTCATGTAGTTGTTGAATGGCAACAGATGGAGTGGAAATGGGACCGGTTAAATCTGGTCGTGTACCTTGCAGCGAATGGAAAGCTTGTATGATTTCAAATCCTTGGTAAAGGAGAAAGAGGATTCCGCGTTTGCTAGATAGCTGCGGGAGTGTTGAAAGTAAATTGAACCACTGGTTCGGATCTACTTCCAAGAATTCGTAATTCTCATCGAGTCGTCTCAACGAATCACCTCAAAAATTCGAAAATCATGTGCTTTGAGTGCTATTTCCTGAGGACCTCGTTGAGATAATTGTTCGCCGGTCCAAAGATTGCGAACGAGCGCACGTTGTGCTACATTTAATGTAACTGATTGTGGTTGATTCGTGGCATTCACCTGAAAGATTACTCGAGGAGCTCGAACTCCCCAAAAGATTTCATCAACCGATGGGTTATTTTTATCGCCAACCTGTGGGATTTTCATATGCCGAAGGGCTTGCTTTACAACGCTCTCAACATCAGTAGCGTCTTCACGTTGGGTTATAGGAGGAAGAGCAATACCAAGGTAGATGAATTTTCCTTTCCCATAAGATTTGATGTCTCCTGCACGTCGATTCCCAACACGAATTTGGTCATTTTGGATTGTAAAGGGATCATGTAAACCAACTAAAGGGCGGCGTGTGCTAGGGGCTTTAAGTTCAGGACGATCGATTAATTGGGTACAACCTCGCATATCGGTTCCAAGATAAGGAAGTTCTGGACCCATTATGACGATCCCTCCGCGTTCAGCAAATTCTAGAAGCTTGGTTTGAAGCTGTTCTGACATGAAATCGAAAGTTGGTATGAAAAGAACTTGATGTCGGCTTAGCGCGGGACGATCCATATCGGTATCACCGATGGCAAAGGGAATCTTTGCGCGTGTTAATCCCCAATAGAAGGCATCCCATAACGCGGGGTAGGCTTTTTGGATAGTTTCTGTATAGCTGAAGGTTCGATTGCTTAACATTAGTTCTGATGGCACTCCTATTAGGTGGGTCAACCAGTTTGAGTTCACGCACATTCGATGAAGTCGTTCATACTCGAAATTTCGTAGTAACAATACTGGTACATTTCGAATCAAGGTGTGGAATTTAACTGAGTTAAGGATGTTTAGGAAGCGTTTCAAGAATGCGATATGAGCTTCAGCCGTTTCTCCTTTCTTTGATATGGGGCTTCCTAACCAACGATTGCGCTCTACTAGCATGTGAGCGTTGAATCCACGAAAACCAAACATCATTGCAACTATAAGGGCAAATTGTTGTTCACGACTCTTTAAGGGAGGACCCCACACCCAAGAGCCCAATCCTCCTTCTGCTAGATACGGGAATCGACTTACGGTGCTCAAATAAAGGGCGCTTCGACGAATTATGTCGTAGTGTGATTGATCTAAGTACAAACCGACTCCTTGAAAATCCAGCTCTCGTTCGGTTCGGGATACATTAAGTGGGAGCTTTGGATAAGTCTGACGTGTGTTATGCGATGTAATTATCCCTCGAACTCCTCTAGACCATAAAAGACTAGCTAGAACACTTAGGGCAAGTCCCACGTAATATTCTTGAAACTCCATCCAATCCAGATAGCGTGGTAACGCCTCGCGTTCAGTGGTTGCTAGTGCCCGTGGTGGTTCAACCTGAGTAAAGGAACTATATCGTGTTCGATAAGCTCGGTTCAATCCACCAATTGAGGGATATTTTCCAGTAAGGAATTCATAATACCAACGTAGAGCATGTGGTGAGTAATCCGCACTAAATGGGCCATTCATAAACAAAAATGGGAGATCATTGTCAATTTGCACACCAATGATTGGTCCCTCAGGAGAGAGGTGTCGAGCAAAGATCGGACTGATCATATCAAAAAATTTCGAAACCTCATCATAGAATTTCTCACTAGCATAACTTGGCATGGGAAATGGCGTAGGTGCGGCGGGTATGA
>CAYFXY010000020.1:28986-30270 GCA_964347205.1 uncultured archaeon | reverse complement strand
TGATAACACGGCTTCCATAGGCTGAGAGTGCTTGGATACTAGGATCATATAGTATACGCTTTGGAAATCCAAAATAATTCAATTCAGCATTTACATTTGGTCCAGGTCGAACAATTGCATAGAGTTTATTTTTTCTTGCTAGCGTCAGAAAGTTTTCGATATCTCTTTGCTTATCGGTGATACCAAAATCGAAAAGGTCACTGGCAACCTCGTGAACATTCCACGGAACACTAACAGAGATGATTCGAAATCCTAGATTAGCAATTTTTTCCAAAATATCGTTCCAGGAATCTGAAGAAATTCGCCAATAATCAATGGAGCCACTATAGAATGGAAGCTTTTCTCCTTCCACTTTTATAAGGTATTCTTCTAATTTCAGCGAGGGTTGTAAAATTGTACTGGATGTATCGTTGGCGATTTTGTTCGATAACAACGCGTTAACCCCCCAAATCTACACTAGATAGCTTGATTGAAGAAGTTAACCTCGTAAAGTCCCGACTAGACAAACTGTACACACCCCCCTAGAAATAGCTTCCCATGGATCCCGAATTTTCCTTCCTAGCTTGAAATATCAAGTTTTTCAATTGGATCGGGTATCATCTGGCCAGGTTTTAGGTATTCAATCTTTTGAGGTAGTAGGTGAATTAAAGCAAAAGTTGGATCTTTTGGTGTCTTCCAGTATTTCTGAAAAAATGAGGTAGCTTTTGCTAGCTGTTCTTTTATTTTGGGGTCCTGGACAATTTTCGCTAAAGCACTGAATCGAACATAACCAACGTTGTTTTGGTAACGCACAAGTTTAATAACTTCAACCTTGGCGTTTTCCGCAATCTGTTTGATTTTGGCATCATTTGAACCTGTGAGAATGTAGAACTGACCTTTATTTTCTATTAGGGTGACGGGTCGAACTCGTGGTTGATCACCTTCGGTAGTAGACAGAAACACATTGTTTTCCCCGGATAATACATCTTCGACAGAAGGAATAGTCATGCTTTGAACCTCTTATGGTTTCCAGGTTTGTACAAAGCCATGAACAAGTTCAATAGCTTCTTTAATATCACTTAAACGAAGTAAAGAAACCGCTGAATGGATATAGCGGCACGGGACCGATACAACGCCGGTCGGAACACCTCGTCGACTCTGGGAAATCGGACCTCCATCGGTTCCACCAACAAGAGGTTGTTTATATTGAAAGGGAATTTGGTTTTTATTCGCTGTGTGTTCTAAAGCTGCAAGTACTTTTGGATGTGCAATTAGACTTCGATCTGCTACCGTGATCGCTGGTCC
>CAYFXY010000020.1:27671-28976 GCA_964347205.1 uncultured archaeon | reverse complement strand
ACTTATGTTTGGGAATCCCTGGCATGTCACCAGCGGATGTACACTCTAATGCTAGGGCAACATCTGGTTGCAAGGTATACGCACCTGTTCGCGCTCCTCGACTCCCTACTTCTTCTCCCACAGCAAAATTTACTGCAATCGTTGGCAAATGCTCTTTGGTTTCTGCTAACTTCCGTAATACCTCGATAATTATTAAACATCCGACCCGGTCATCAAAAGCTTTACCAGAGACAGAGTCATCAGGCATTTCAATAAATGGCTGCCACACAGTCATTGGAGTACCAACCCGAATTCCCATGCCATCAACATCGTCGCTAGAGGATGCACCAAGATCAATATACAAGTCATCAACGGCAATTACCTTTTCACGTTGTTTGGTTGTGGTTAAATGAGGTGGAGATGCACCAATAACCCCAAAAACCGAATCTACAATTTTCGATCCTTGTGGGCGAATTATTACTCGATGACCTGGAAGTATCCGCGGGTCCCATCCTCCAATAGGAGAGATCCTAAGAAATCCCGTTTCATGGATGTACCGGACAATAAAACCAATTTCGTCAATATGTGCATCTAAGAGAATACGAGGGTGTTCTCTTGTGCCATTGCGAATGGCCAGAAGATTACCTAAGGGATCAATCCAGAATTCATCCACCAGTTTCTCTATCATTTGTTGAATAATTTCGCGTGCCTCTGCTTCAAAACCAGAAATCCCAATTGCCTCAGAGAGTTTCTTCAATGGTATACGCAATGAGTCTATTGACATTGTATTATCGCCTTGTTACTTTTTCGTCTGTTTATTGGTGCTTTGAGAACTACGTTTCATTTAAGACTACTGGAATAGATTTCCAATTTATATCGAAGATGCTTTTAAGATATTGAGGAAACCTTTAATTGCCTGAAGTCGCACGCTAATCAATACGCGATGTTGATGGGATTTATGGTAGTTGGATGGTTGCACGAATGCCAATGTACTCAGTGTTCATTTTTCTTCAATCCGGTGAAACCTTGGTTTCACACACTTCCCCTGTGGTGAAACTTGAACAAACTCTTCTTACCGGACTCCTTACGGCTATTCGCGAATTTGGACAAGAAGCAATTGCCGAAGAAGTTCGAACCATTGGTGCTGGTGAGTACCGCTTCCACTACGACGTCCTCGATCCCCTTATCACTGTTGGTTTGGCTGATGGCAACGCTGATGAACTCGAAGTACAGGCGGTCCTCCACAGCCTTAATGTTCTCTTCTACAACCAATTCGAACCACTCATCTCAAGATGGAACGGTGATGTCAAACCATTCCAAGCCTTC
>CAYFXY010000020.1:26711-27661 GCA_964347205.1 uncultured archaeon | reverse complement strand
AGTTGCTAAACGCCGAATCACTTCCACTGAATATCTCCTTGAAACTTTTAGTGACACCCTAGACGTCGTTCTCCTTAACATACTTGTTGGCAATGCAATCATCATCACTGGCACTGACAACAAACAATTCGATAAACTTAGTGAGGCGATTGACCAAATCCTCCCTTTTTCTGTCCCTAATATGCCCCCAATCTCAGATCTGGAAACCGCCCGTGGTATCCTTGAAAGTAGAAAAGACCAACAGCGCAAACATCCCACTCTTCTTGGAGTAACCACTGATGTCTATCGTAGTCTCACAACACCAGACAACCTGGAACAATATCTCTTCATAAACGTCACAAAATCCCCACCCCATTACCTAGCTCCACTCAACCAGCCCAGCATGGATTTAGCCAAACAGGCCATTGATCTCGCCAAAGAAGATCGCTCCCTTCAAGCCAAACTCTTAGAACTCCAACTCGAAACACTTCGGGCCCAACTAACTAGTTTTATCGATTTCCGACAAAGCGCCCAACACTTCACTCTTGAACATCTACGTAGCTTACTGCACTTCGAATCCGAACGCTTCCGCCTCCTCGCTTTCCTATCGCAAGAATCAATGCTTTTTCAAATGCAAAAAGTTGAGCTCGAGGAAGAGCTGGAAGAACAACCTTCGGAACTGGAAGATGTAGAAGGAGAAGAAGTCATTTCTAAGGACAAGAAAACAAAGAAACTGAAGATTTAGATTGGCGCGCTTCATTCCTGAATTGATTTTTACACCCCAAATCGCGCCACAAACTTTATGATAATCGGGGGTTTTTAATGTTCATTTAATATGCAAAGAGAACGACTAAAATATTAAATTTAAAAAATAACCGATTAACGCTTTTTTTCTGGGATTTCATTCCACTAGTCTTCATTTCTTATCCTATTTCTTTCCATGATAATTTAGCTGATGCGCTTTTCTAAGC
>CAYFXY010000020.1:24297-26701 GCA_964347205.1 uncultured archaeon | reverse complement strand
GGGTAGAATGAAATTGAATGAATATCAATGAAACTCAATGAGGTTAAGAGAGCTATGGCAATCGAGGAAACGACAGCGTCTGGGAAAGCTCGCACGAATGCCATCTCACGTCTCCAGGCACCTAGTATCGAAGAACAACTAAAAGAGGCGATGCCATTGGTGACAGCGACGCTTCGTGTCCGTATTGCCCGTACTATTGCACAACTTCGTGAAGAAGAGCTGCTCACTAAGCGGCAAAAGGGAGTGAGGAATGCGTGAGTGATAAAACCAAACAGCTTCAACCCAAATTACGACTTCAAGAGGCCATTGCACAACTTGATGCTACTGCCGTTCTCGAGCTCATAACCCCTACGAGCCGGACATTCGAATGTCAACGGTTTGGACATCTTGTAGATGGTGGTTATTGCGCCTTATTCTGTCCAATCGGTAAAGAAGTGGTGATCTTCGATCCAACAAATGGCATTGATGTTAACTGCCCCTTCGCTTACAACAACTTCCTGGGACAGATGGGTGACGGTACCCTATCCGATGCATAGGCTAAATCCAACTGGAAAAAAGCTATTGAAAAACTGAATCCCTCAGAAGAAGAACATCTCAAACCTTGGTGACTGATTATGTTCGCCTTTGATGAGCGATTAAAGAGTCTAGGTTGGTCCGATTTCCCATTTCGAATTGATGTTTTACCCGATGTCTTTGCTGGTCAAAAACGCTTGTTAAATCCCCTAACTGTTCAATTACGAACAGGCAATATCATTCTTATTGAAGGTGGTCGCGGAACAGGAAAAACCCATATTCTGCGATGGTTTAATGATTATTTAGCGAACTCGACGGAACTGATTCCCTGTCTAATTTCCGAACCTCTAAATTCAGAGATTTTGAGTAGTACATTGAATTCTCTTTTGAATGAGCAACTCATGGCGAAAATCAAAACAGCTCCGATTTTTGTCGACAAAATGGCAACTAAGATCCGGGACTTTCATAAACGAAATAAAAAACGTATTATCCTCTTAATTGATGATGGTCAGAACCTAGCATTAACACAGGAAGATACAGACTCGGTCGAAAAGGAAAAGCGGAAAACAGTACGCTGGCTCCGTGTCCTAAGTGATCTACCAGCAGTGGTAGTCTATATAGCTGGATTAACCGGTTTCTCGCAAGCTCTAACAAGTATCTTTCCACCAATTGCCGAACGGGTAACATTACAATTTTCCTTGGAAACTGAAGGGCAACATGGAATTGAAGTATTATCGGAAAAAGAAACTTATCAATTGGTAAGCCGAAGAATCGCGCATTATGGTGGTAGGGGAATAATACCATTTACCGAAGAAGCTCTTGAAGAAATTTATGTCCACACTCGTGGATATCCGCGTAGTGTTCTGCGATTTTGTGAAAATATTATTTCGTTCGCTTTTCAAGAAGAGGCGCCTGCTGGAGATCGGATAACTCGTGACTTTGTACAGCATATTATTCATTTGCGGCCAAGTCCACCACCCATTACGACCCTCGTACCGAGCGCTCTTGACGATACTCGATTTATTGAATCTAGCCTTGTTGAGGAGGATGAAGAGTGGTTTGAAGAATTCGATGAATTGACGGCCACTCAACGCGAAATTCTTGCCATTGCTAAAGAATTGAAGAAAGTGACTTCCGCGGTTATCGCTGAAGAGGTAGGAATTACTAAAGGTACTGCATCAAATGAGTTGAAGAAACTCTTTGACATGGAAAAATTACAGCGCCGTAAAGGGTATCGCGGGTTCGAATATCTCCCTCGATAGCTTTGATTAGCATTTTCAAGAATTTGAAAGAAACTTTGTTAAGATTCTTAGAGACGCATATCTTTAAGTGACACTTCTACTGAATTGTAATTGAGAAAATTCCTGGTGCCGGGACCTGCCGATGTCACATGATGCGTTCGATTATCTTTTCAAAGTGGTTCTAGTTGGTGATGCGGAAGTCGGCAAAACAAGTCTCACAACACGCTTTGCATATGGAACCTTTACTGACGGATATATTTCTACACTGGGCGTTGATTTTATTGTCAAGTCTCTTCCAATCAATAATTATATCGTGAAACTTCAAGCCTGGGATACTGCTGGACAAGAACGTTATGCTGGAGTTCGTCCAATTTATTATCGAGGCGCAAAAGGTGCCCTATTGGTTTTTGACATCACCATGCGTCAAAGTTTCGTAAATGTTGAAAAATGGTTTAATCAAATTCGAAAGTATTCCGGTGCTAATGTGCCTATCATTCTAGTTGGAAATAAAATCGATCTTGTTGACTCTCGGGCTGTATCTACGGACGAGATACAAGTCTATGCAGCACAAAAGAATATGCATTTCTTTGAAACTAGTGCGAAAACTGATTTTGCTGTCCATGATGTTTTTCAAAAGCTCGCCGAGAATA
>CAYFXY010000020.1:23941-24287 GCA_964347205.1 uncultured archaeon | reverse complement strand
TTTTGACAGCTGAGCTTGCAAAAGATAGCTCAAAAGAATAAGGCATCCCGCTTTTAAAAGGAATGGCAAAGTTGATTTAAATGTCTGAGGATGCCTCCTTATACGATTTCCAACCTTCAAAACGGTTTTGGGAGCTCCTCGAACAGTATTTAACCCTCTGCGAAAGATATAATATCCGCTCTCAAGAAATCAAAGAAGATATACACAGCAAAATAATCAAATATTTTCAAGAGCAAAGTCCCCATATACCAACAAAATCAATTGAAACAAACGAATTGCTCGAGTACATCAATGAATTCGTAAATTATCTGATTATCTATTATGCCTACTATCGGAGTATTCGAAG
>CAYFXY010000020.1:21598-23931 GCA_964347205.1 uncultured archaeon | reverse complement strand
CTACCTTGTTTGCTTCAATTGGATTTACAGATCATCGAATGTTTGCAGAAATGGTACGTGTGGCTAGTGATCCGCGAATCAAAGTTCAAATTCAAGATTTAAATGCCCAGGAAGTTAATTGGTTTCTCAAGCAATTTCTCGATGAGTATCATAGTGCTGAACGTCAACTAGCAAAACTTTTGGGTTATTTACCAAAACTCAAGGAAGCGATTTCTCATTCTTATAGTGAAAGCATGCAACAGTTTTTGAGGGTGCTCAATTATGCCACTTCAGAGGTATCTGAAAAACTCCGGATAACAGGTCATCATGCTGTTCAATCAGCTTTATCTGAGAATGATCTGAGCCAAAAGGTGAATTTCGTAGTTGAAGCCATTGAATCTTTTGTCGAGGATGCTCAAAATTATCCAACTTTTATTCTGACTGAATCAGCCGGCTACTTTGGGACTGCTGAACTAGAAGAATTCGATCAAAAAATCACCTCATTCAAAAACGTTCATGAATTGTTTAAAGAACATGTTAGCCTTGAGAATCGAACTAAATGGATTTATGAACGACATCACACAACTCTCTTCACAAGTATCTTTTCTGGATCTCATCTAGATCTTGTGGCAATTCAGGATAAAATTCGTGATGGGGCAAGTATCGAAGAGTTCCATTCAAATATACGGGACTGTCAAGGAATGCTTTTAGGAGTTTCTCAAGCTTATTCGCTGTTTTTAGAATTCTCCGCCTACTCAGAGCAAATGCTAACTCTTGTTGACGCTTATAAACAAATCGCTGCCTTCCTACAAAGTAAGCTTCTCCAAATTCTTTATTCTATGGAAATTCAGCGGAATCACCTTTTTCTCGAATTCCGGGATGATTTCCGTTACACACTTGACGAATTTCAACAAACACTGCTAGCGATTTGTACCTTAAATTCCAATGAGAACTAGTCTACCAAAGAATTCATTCTCTTTTAGGCTAAAACTAGTTTGCTGTATTAGGAAAGAATATATTCAGAAGTCAGCTTTTCGAGAATAAGAGTCATCGGGAAGTGAAATCCATGCGCCGTGCCCATCTGATTTCCTTTGTGTTGCTTTTTGTTCTAATAAACAGCGCAATTTTTGCTTTATCTGGAACAGCTCCGAGAAAGGAAATCAAGTCTGATTCCAGCTCATTTTCTTTTTACCAAATAGATCGAAACAAAGTTCGAACTGAATTATTTCGAGACATTGGATCAGAATCAATTCTAACCCCTCAAAGCACACCATCTGAAATCCAAGCTATTCTCAATCAAATTACCCCATCATCGTATCATTCACATGTTAGTTATTTAGCAGGTCGCATAGGGAGCCGGATCTATGGGTCAACAGGAAATGACCGCGCTGTTAATTATATCGCTGACCAATTTCGAAGTTTCGGACTGGATGTCTCATACCATTACTTTAGTTCAGGTAATCCAAATGTCATTGGTACATTACGGGGGACAAGCCTCTACAATAATGAATGTATCATTGTTGGGGCTCATCTAGATACCTATCCTACTACATCGCCTGGGGCTGATGATAATGGTTCAGGAGTTGGAGCGGTTCTTGAAATGGCTCGGGTCCTGTCACCATACCAATTCAATTTCACAATTATGTTCGTTGCATTCAATCAGGAAGAAGTTTTTTTAGCAGGTAGTAATGCTTTGGTGACCAAACTATTTGAAGAAAATGTCACCGTCGCTGTCATGTACAATTTTGACATGATAATGTGGGACAATCCTGCTGCCCCAGAGAGCACCAAGATCAATATTGTTCATAATGGGGGTGACAGCGAATGGTTTGCTCAACATGCTGCAGGAATAGGTCAAAGTTGGGTAGGAGCACCTATTCAGGCTTTCTTACAGCCCTATTGGGTTATGAGTGACCACAAACCCTTCTGGGATCGACTAATACCTGCGGTATGGTTCTTCGAATATGACGGTCTTAATAATCCCTATATTCACAGCAGTGAAGATTCTTTATCTCAGGCCGAATATTCCGAAGAATTGGGTGCCCAAGTAACCAAAACCGCAACCGCTGCAGTGGCTGATTATGCTACGATTGTTTCAAATCAACCTGGGTTTCCCCAAATTAGTTTTCTTACGCCATTTGAAGGGACATTCGTACACCCAAATAATGCCCTTCCCATAGTAATTGAGGTCGATGATGCCTACACCGATTTAGAATATTTAGAAATCTCAATCAATGATGGTCCTTGGATTAACGCCACCTCAGGGTTGAATGCAACTCATTGTGAATATTTCTTAAATGCAACTGGAATGTACGGAGATGTTACACTCCGAGCTCGGGCTTATGATGCTGAAG
>CAYFXY010000020.1:18963-21588 GCA_964347205.1 uncultured archaeon | reverse complement strand
TCACGCGTTCTTCAACCTCGTTTATCATTGATCAGGGGATCTATTGTAATATATTTGCCCCCCTAAATGACGCGGTTCTACCGGAGGGAGAAGAACATACCGTTTGGATTAATGTAACAGATCCAGATGGAAAGTTTATCACCGCTGTGGAGATCCAAATCGGTGATGATCCTTGGAAACCAGCTCTCGAACATATACGCAACTTGGAATATTATTATCGCTGGACTCCCGTGGGAGCGGCCTCTGTGCCGATTGAGGTACGAGTCGTTGATCATAATGGAAATACCAATACTTCATTAATTACAATTAACATCGCTAGCTTTCCGCCAATAATTATGGGCGTTTTGATAAATCCACCTAGCCCACTCGACACTGACGCCGTGTCAGTTTATACTGAGATTTCTCAAGATGAACGTGGTTCTGGTATTGAACAAGTTCTTGTCTATTTTAGTGTAGATTATTCTAATTGGCGAACGAGACTCATGCAAGAGATTCCTAATGACAGTCCCATCCAGTTATATGTGGCTACGATCGGTCCTTTTCCTGCTGGTTCGCAAGTTCGATTATACATTCTAGCCCGTGATAATTTTGATAATATTGCTATTGACGATAACAATGGGAATCAATATGTATTACATGTGGGAGCCAACCTGACAACAGCTCTCATCATCGGTACAGTTGTTGGAGCTACAATTATTATGGGTCTTGTTTACTATCTCCTTCGGTATAGGCGCCGACAAATAATTACGCCCACTTAATTTCTTCTTAACTTATCCATCCTCCCTTCTCCATCCTGTGAAAAGCTTTTTAGCTGGAAATTCGCCTCTCCCTTTTACCGTTTAGTCGAAGGTCTGGTGGGTGAGGTGTTACAACGCATCCAAGGAAGCACCTGGTTTAGTAGCTATGCCCAGAAACTAGCTATCATAGCCTTTCCCATTGCCCTCATTCTTTCAGCGATTCCATTAGTGATAAGCTATTTTGCTCCACAACTTGCGCCCGTCTACCTTATTAGTGCCTACATCATAACTTTTCTAACAATTCTTAGTGTTTGTTTAATACTCCAAGGATTGTATAATCAAGTCGCCCGACGACTTGTGCTTATTATTGCTATAACGAGCCTAATTGGTGCCCTATCTCACTATTGGCTTCTAATTGAAACACTTTTTTTGGGTATTCCCATTTCCTATCCAAATGTATCGGCATTCCTCTCAGCCTTTGCTAATCTAATTCTTCTTGCAGGATTTGCCTTTGTTTCGATAGAGCAACGTCGCCGCTCTTGGCGACGATTTGCTGGTTATAGTCTCCTAACTTTCCTATTTGTTGCAAGTATATTTTTAGTTTATCAAATGAATCTGCTGTTTAATCCCCCGATAATTCCCGCCTTGGGTACAGGATTTCGAATTCTAATCGGGTTTATAACAACCCTTTTTGCTTGGGCATTCTATTCCAATCAGAATCCTCCGGAATCTGTGATTGGTCGCACAAGCCGTATTCTTCTACTCCTCGCAAGCATTATCTTAGTTTTTGGTTATACAATCTTTGGGTACCAATATGCCATCGGATATTGGAATGTTTCCTCGATTTATTATGCAGGCTCCGGATCCGACAGTGTAATTCTACTTGCCGTTTTCGTGTTTCTCATCGCTGTATTAGCTATCTTTAGCGAATCCCTTGAAAAGATAAGCTCTACAAAAATACTTTCAATCAAATATGAATCGATGACTCGTGTTTTTATCATTCTTTCCTTAATTATTGTAATAACACTCATAGTAACAATTGCTATAACACTCACTGGTCGAGTATTACTATTCCTTTTTCCTCCTACTGAAGCCCTACTTGCCCTACGAACAATTGGTCTTGGGGTCTCTATGGGATTTGGAATCATCGCAATCATCGTCGGAGGGGTTAGCTACTATCTTGCTCGAATACTCTATCGCCCTTTAGATCATCTCTATGAAGAAACCACCGCCGTCACCGAACCCGGTGTTATTTCCTATTCTGAACCTCCAGGGCTGGTTTTTTCCGAACTTCAGGGAGTTTCTGATAATTTTACCTCGCTAATCAAGGGATTAAATCGTCTAAGGGCTGAACTCCGACGATTCACCATTACTGAACATCGCCTTCAAAGACCTTCCACTTCACAATTATCAAAATTAGATTATTATCTGGCAATTCAGAATAACGTCATTACAAATCGTATTCAAAGTATTATGAGTCTCACAGAGGTTGTTCGGAGAGCGACAAATAATAAACAGAATATCTTAGATCTGATTCAAACCGAAATCACTGAAATTCAGTACATGCTCAAAAGCATCCAGCTTTTGCGTTTAATTGATACTCAAGCACTACCTGAGCTAGTCCGGGTAGACCTTGGCTCTAAATTAACCCAGATTATCAGCGAGTTACAGGGAGTCGTCTCTGAATCTCATAACCGTATTTCCCTCTCACTGCCCGAACAAAGATGCGTCATCATGGCCAATGATTATATTTCCCAAATCTTTCTTCCACTCCTGCGTCTAGCCTTAGACCAAGCAAGGAGTAGTTTAACTACAATTGAAGTTTCAATTACTCAAGTTACCGAATTTGACACCATTTATTGGCAGGTGGATATTAGCCATCCAAAAT
>CAYFXY010000020.1:17503-18938 GCA_964347205.1 uncultured archaeon | reverse complement strand
GTACTTCCCGAAATCGAAAAGGTTCTTCTTTTCCGGGCAGAGCCCGAACAACCCCAAAAAGCCAATCCAACTTTATTAGTTGTCCCTGCGCTCGTGGAATATTTCCGCGGAAAATTTCGGATTAAAAATATCGTAACTGAAGATCCTCAGTATGGAACTGTTCTTCAAGTCTTATTACCAGCTGCATCACGCCGCGGATCACTTGGTCTGAAAAGTGTGAAGAGACAAAAGAAGGATTGATGAGTAAATGATGAAGGGAGTTATGGTTGTTTCTCCATTAGCCTCATTTAGGCGGGCTTTAGAAGTGCTCATACAAGATGGAGGATATACCGTGTGTGCTGGTGTGGGAAGTTTGAGTGCTTTTCGCCGTGCTTTGGATGCCTGTCAGGTGTCACCAAATATCATTTTACTCGATTTTTGGTTGAGTCGATCAGTTACCATTGATTTTATCAAAGGATTAAAACAGCAAGGGTTTAAAGTGATCTTGATGGGCACACATTTCCTAGCTCCGGATATTGCCGTTGCTGAAAGTCTTGATTTCTTAGAAAAACCCTTTACACAAAAGGAGCTCCTCAAAGTAATTCAAAGGTTAAACTCCTAAATGATTTCAGATAGATATGATTTCACGTTGGCTTGAAGTATTCACGTAAAGCGCTTTTCCGGCAACTGGACCGCAATATTCTGTACACGAAAATAGACTAATGATACGTCCTCCAAAGAATTCCTGAAATCCCTGAGGAAAAGCTTCATGGGCCCGTACAATCAGAACAAGATTATTTTGATTCATGAACTCCATTGTTATTTTTTTTCCAAATTGCTTAATTCGACTTCCGCGCATTGAAGGTCCAAAGCCTTTCAAACCCTCGTGCGGGTCATTCCAGAGAAGTTGAAAGGAGCCACATTCGGCTTTTTTAGAGTTTTAATAATCTGCTCTAAGTCTTTTAGACCCTCAGAAATACCTCCATGAACCGCAAAAATTCGCTGACTCCGACTTATCGCAGCTAAGGGAAGATTTGCGAAAGTAGTCCAGTATTGGTTAGTAATATCACCCAATTGATCCAAGAGCGTATTATAGAAACCATAAGCCCGATTAATACTGGGGATTTCATGGTTTCCACGTAATAATACAAGGCGTTGAGGCGCTCTCGTTTTTAATTCAAGAAGTAGGTTAATATTTTCAATTTGACAAGGTCCGCGGTCCACGTAATCACCAAGAAACACAAAAACGGTTGGTGTCTCCCAATAACGTTTAAGGATAGTTTGTGTCGCTTCCCAATCTCCATGGGTATCTCCAACAAACAAAAGAGGTACATCTGGGAGTTTGATTAGACGTAGTTCTTTTTGGAAAATTGACTGGACACGTTCAAGTAGTTCCAATACTTCATTTTTGGAAAATTGAGCGACTTGAGACGCGATCTCAGTTATCATGAAGAGT
>CAYFXY010000020.1:10563-17493 GCA_964347205.1 uncultured archaeon | reverse complement strand
ATTCCACTCTAATATTTCATGATTCTCGTTTAAAGTTCTAACCTACTTCTGAATACATCATTTAATCTGGAACGATATGGGTACCAGCTTCACCTTTCATTGCCAAAGCAAGATTTTCAGGTGAAGTAATTATCGCTAGTTCACCCCCTTCCTCAATGAATTGAATAACTGATTCAATCTTCGGTTCCATTGAACCCGGAGCAAAATGACCTTCACTAAGATATTGTTTAGCAATACTAACGGTCATGCGATCTATGGCTTCTTGATTGGATTTTCCAAAGTTGATGTATACCTTATCAATCGATGTAGATATCAGGAAATGTTTTGCACCGATGGCTTTGCAAAGAAGGGCTGAGGCCCGATCCTTGTCAATAACCGCAGCAACACCGGTTAAGCTACCATCTTTGTTTTCAACAACCGGAATTCCTCCCCCGCCAACGGTGATAACAACATAGCCATCTTCTAAAAGATTATTTACTGCACCAGCTTCAATAACCCGATGAGGAATGGGTGAAGGAACTACTCGGCGCCACCCACGTCCTGCATCCTCTACAACATGCCACCCATCTGTTCTACGTCGTTCAGCTGTTTCTGCGTCCATAAATGATCCAATTGGTTTGTTGGGGTGCGAAAACGCCGGATCACTACGATCGACAAGCACTTGTGTGACAATCGTTACTGCCTGCTTCTTAATGTATCGTCGCTGAAACTCACTATGGAGGATTTGCTGCAACATATATCCAATTGCACCTTGAGTATCAGCTCCACAAAAGTCAAGGGGGACTTCATGCAATTCGTGGGCCGCAAGTTCTGATCGTCTGAGAATAAACCCTACTTGAGGTCCATTCCCATGAGTAATAGCAATATCCCAACCCTGTTCAACTAAATCAACTATGTGTGGAATTGTTTCTTGTGCGGCTGCATATTGATCTGGGACGGTTTTATGTGCTTTATCCTTGATTAATGAGTTACCCCCGATGGCAACAACAACGCGTTTTGGCATTCGAACAACTTCCGTATATCTTTTCACCAAGAGGGGCTAATTTCACATCCTGCCGTGTTATAATCCTTTCCCACAAGTTGAAAATCTAGTAGACAGCATTTGTGGATAAACACTTATTCCCGACTAAGTTAAAAGACCTCAACATGGTTTCTTTTGAAGATGTTAAAACAGCTTATGAACGAATCAGGAGGGCTAGCATTCAAACGCCATTAATGACATCTTTGACAGCTAATCGTCTCACCAATTGTAGCATCTTTTTCAAATGCGAAAACTTCCAACGCACTGGGGCTTTCAAATTCCGTGGTGCCTATAATGCAATTTCCCAATTACCTGAGAAGGAAAAACAGAGGGGAGTTATAACTCATTCATCAGGAAACCACGCCCAGGCGGTTGCTCAAGCTGCAAAAATGCTAAACATCAAGGCTACTATCGTGATGCCAAATGACTCATCACCAGTAAAGATTGCAGCAACTAGGGATTATGGGGCAACAATTGAATTCTGTGATCCTGACCTTCATGCTCGAGAACAAGTTACAAACGAACTTATCAAAAAAGAGGGCTATGTACTCATACATCCCTATGATGATCCTCATATTATTGCTGGGGCAGGAACTGCCACCTTAGAGTTAATCAATGAGGTCGGAGCGCTTGATGCTATGTTTGCCCCTGTGGGAGGAGGAGGCTTGATTAGTGGAACAGCACTGGCTACTAAAGGGTTATGTCCGGATGCTAAAGTGTTTGGAATTGAACCGGAACAAGCGGATGATGCTTATCGGTCATTAAAGTCAGGAAAAATCCAACCCAGTGAAAATCCACAAACAGTTGCTGATGGTCTTCGAACCGCCCTTAGTCAATTAACATTCTCCATAATTCAGCAATTGGTTACTGATATCATCACGGTCTCGGAAAATGAAATCCTTAAGGCGATGAAGTTCCTTTGGGAGCGTATGAAACTCGTTATTGAACCTTCAGGAGCTGTTCCCTTAGCTGGTCTCTTTAAAATCAAAGATCAAATTGATACTCAACGTATCGGTATTATTCTTAGCGGAGGCAATGTTGATTTGACTCATTTCTTTGACCAATGGCGAGTACAAATCATGGAAAAATAGTTCTTTCTTTCATAACCCCGTTTCTCGAAACATGTCATCCAACAGATGCTGAGTTGGATCTCGATAGTGTCTTCCACGAATTTGATGTGGAATTAAATACTCCTCTACGGATTTAAAAAAGGGCACCTTATGAACTCTCCGGGTAATTTCTCCCAAGTTGGAAAGAGCGAAACTTTAAGGTTCAGTCTTTATCGAGTATAATTGATTGGCGAGACAAATGACGTCTAAGAGAGTGAATCTGAATATTCTTAGATTGAAGGTGGCGATGCTCATCCGAGGAGTTCATTTTGAATCGGATGAATCGAGTGGACGCACCGGTGGTGCAGGACCTACGCTTGGTCGCTATTTTCTACTAGACGATGATATCGTGGTTAATGCTCCAGTACGTACTGAGAAACAAGCTGCTCAGTTTCACGCCTTAGAACTTCAACCGCTCAAAGCTAACCAGTTCAAAGTCCTCTTCGAAGATCAATCCTATGGGATCACTTTGGTTCCCTCTCCTCAGTTTTATGAAGCTTCTTTAAGTGATGGAACACCGATGACTCATATAGCCCTCGTACATGGTACAAACTGTCTTGCTACGACCATTGTCCAACACTGTGACTACTTCAATCAAGGGCTAGAATGCCGCTATTGCAGCATTCCTGTCAGTCTCAAACGGGGAAATACTATTCTCCGGAAATCTCCAGAGCAATTTCTACAAGTACTCAGTTCTGCACAGCGGGAAGGATGTGCAAATCATCTTACGCTTACAATGGGAAGTCCCGGACGTCCTGATCGTGGCGCTCAAGAATATATCCACTTTGTGTCAGCTATTCGAGAAAAAAGTGATGTTCCAATTCATGTTCAACTGGAACCTCCTGATTCTATTGACTACTTACGTGGACTAAAAGACGCTGGTGTTGATTCCGTAGGCATACATTTGGAAATTTACGATGATACCCTCCGAGAGAAATATTGTCCTGGAAAATTCAAGCATGCAAGTTTCTTTGATTATCTCAGTACTTGGCGACACGCTGTCCGATTCTTTGGGAGAGGTCAGGTCAGCAGCTTCATTCTCTTAGGATTAGGAGAAGCTCCTGAACAACTTCACCAAGGATTCAAAACCACTATTGAAATTGGAGTTATCCCCGTACCTGTACCCTGTCGTCCAAATCCTGGATCGCACCTTGAAGGAAGTATACCTGCATATATTGATAATTTAGATGAAATCGTAGATGTTTACCTAGATTGCGCTCAACTGCTCTATGAACACCGACTTGATCCACAGGTTCATCGTGCTGGGTGTATTCGCTGTACGGGCTGTACAGCACTTACCGAAGCTTATCAGGTAATTGTTGCAGGCGTAGAAGGCAAGCATTGAAAAGCTTTTCAGTTACAAGAAAGTGTACTATGTCGCTGCCACCGGATATCACGGTTTTTCCCTCAGAAGATGATGAGATTCTAATTGAAGAATTAACCGAAGCGGATTCTGATGACATCTCCACTCTCCTCAACCTCGTCTGGCCTAATGCTGAACACATCCCCCATAACTGGCGACAAAAACGAGTTCTCTCACCAGAAGAGGTAATTGCAGAAATGAGGAGCGGATATCACTACTTCGGTGCCCGTCTCAATAATCGCCTGGTCGGATTTTACAAAGCGTTACTCAAATCGGAAGGGTTGTTGGGTGAACACCAAACTGTTCACCCCGACTACCGCCATCGGGGACTGGTCCGGGCTATGTACCGTCAATTTATTGCGTATGCTCAAGAACTTAATGCACCCGCTAATCTCTGCAACATTCTTTATGATCATTTAACCATGCGTAAACTCGTAGAAAGTTTTGGTTTTCAACCTGACGGGAAGCCTTATGAACAGGCTCCTGGGATGCTGGTACAACTCTACAAGCGTATCCATGAGTAGGCTTCATCTCTTCAAGGAACCCTTTGCTTCCACTTAGATATCGACTGACTCTGATTCTCCATGGTCTGTACCGCTCTATATGATAGGGGCCAAATTTGATTAGCCCGTAGGAAATTTCTGATATCATTGACACAAGAATTACGATGGTGCCTATGAAGAAGAAAAACGCATTTGTAATGTTGTTGTCAGAACCCATTATTCTTGTCGAATTCCTCTTAGACAATGGTAAGGGAGAAGGGCGGTGTACACCGCCCTTCGTGTGTTGATCGCATTGGAGTGTTTTTTAGTTGTAGCGTATGCGTGGGTCTAGGAAGCCGTATAACATATCAGCAATGAAGTTCGCGATGATGACGGTAAGGGCCATAATATAGAAGGTGGCTTGAAGAATCGGATAGTTACGACCCATTACGGAGTCGAAAATCAGACGACCGAGTCCATACCAGTTGTAAACAGTCTCGGTGAGTGTCGCTCCAGTAATCAGGAAACCGAAAGTCAAAGCGATCATCGTAATTAATGGTAGGATAGCATTCCGGAGTGCATGCTTGTATAAGACCGTTCGTTCATCAACGCCTTTGGCACGAGCCGTAACTATGTAGTCTTCTGTTAAAACATCGATTAACGTGTTTCGCATGACTAACATATACCCACCATAAGACACTAAAGTTAAAGTCAACGAAGTCCACGCCATAAATTAGGGGATCGTTTGGAACGGGGTGGGAAACAGTACTACCCATGGGAAAAATGGGAAAGTAAAAGCCAAAGAGTAGGATGAACATCATACCCAACCAGAAGGTCGGCATAGAATACATGGTTAATGTGGTCACAACCATTCCCAAATCAATTCCTCCTCCCCGATTGGACGCTGCCGTTATACCAGTGATAACGCCTAGAATAATGGTCATGATGGCCGCTGTACCCATGAGTAGCAAAGTGTTTGGTAATCGAGCCACTATGGCTTCGATTACGGGGCGAAAGCCCTCACTAAATGAGTTTCCGAAGTTAAAGTTTAACATATTCTGTACATACAAAATAAACTGAACGATCATTGGCTGGTCTAATCCCCACATGGCACGTAGGGCATCAGCTAATGCCTGTTGGTTTGCACGCATTGTTCCGCTTAGAATTATCGCAACCGGATCTCCAGGCATTAACCGGAACACAAAGAAGTTAAACGTAATAGCACCTGCAACTAGGATCACGCTATTAATTAACCGTCGGGTGACAAATTCCCGTAACCCCACGACCATCACATCACATAATCGCGAATTATTATTTCCACTCCGAGGTGTATCAGCATAATCGAGATTATGGTGCGGTTATACATTATCCTACGGCTTAGAACGTCATGTTCGATGAGTTAGAACACTTAGATTGCATTCAGCGTTTTTGTTACTAGCTGGTAATAGAATTGTATAGGTGATAGTTAGTACAAACGAAAACGTTTATATACTTGTTTACTTAAAAAATTAACTGAGTTAAGATGTTGTCAAATACTGAAACACTCCAACACAGCACCCGGAGGAGAATCATGCGGAAACTGTCCAAAGACAAAGCCTTCCTCCGCGAAATCGCTAAAGACTTAAACATCCCAACTTCCACTGCTGCTTATCATTTAAAACGACTAACACAAGTCGGCCTTATTAACGAACGACGAGGCGTTTATCACGTTTGGTTTGATTTAACCGATAAAGGTCGTCAGCTGCTTTCCAACGAGGCAGCGTAATCGGGTTGGATGGCGACGCATAGTCCTCCAACCACCTTTTTCTCTTTTTGACATTGACATCGTGGCTATGATTTTAGTTGACTTTTTTGGTTCCTTGACACTGGTTTTTTTAATTGGAGAAGTGCAACACGGGCTTCGTGCGCTACGATTTCATCGGGATCAGATTCAGCCACTTCCTTTAGGAGTGTACGAGCTTTCTGATCACCGAGAAAACTGAAGCCGACAACTGCACCGGTTCGAACTGTGGGATTTTCTGTTTTGATTTCACGCTCTAGGAGTTTGTATACGTTCTTTCCCCCCAGATGACCAAGAGCTCGCAGGATTTGATCTTTTACATGAATTGTTTCCTGATCGTATCGATTAAGAAGTTCAGGGGTCACTCGAGGGTCGCGTAGAAATGCAAGTGCACTAATAGTTTGAAATCGTACGGCTTCGTTTTCATCATCCAGCAACGGGAGAAGGTACATAGTGTCCTCCTTTGTGCCAACAAAACCTATAGCTATAGCAGCTTCTAAACGGATGATAAAATCCAAGTCATTGAGCGCTTTTCGGAGCTGGGGTAAAGCTACTGCTGCTTCAGGTCCTAGTTGCCCTAGGCGACGAATTGCTTTACGCCGCGTTTCTTGATTTTCATTGGATAATAGCTGAATGACTTCTTCGATTTCTGGTTCGTTATTGATCTTTGAGTCGGAAGGGGGTGACACACTGAAGACCTCACAGAGTTACAAAATATAGGCTTTTTCTATCTTCCTCTCTTGATAGAGCTAAATGGTTACTGCAACTAACGTGAACGTTTCTTTTTCTTCTTTCGGGGTTGCTTCCGCTTGACGCGTTTCCGTCGAGGTAATTCATCGGTTGGGATACGTTCGGGTCCGGGTGGTAATCCGAGATCATCAGTAGGTGGATATGCGATTTCAGCGAAAAGGGCTCCAAGTTGTCCACCCACGCCTGTGATGACCCCTCCGATGAGACATACAAAAATTTGCGGGCTAGGCAGGGTTGTACCCACTAGGATCCAGGCGTTGTTGAAGGCGTTGGGGAAAGAGGTATACATGACTCCAAAGAGGGCGATCCAAGTGAAGAAACCAGCTGAAAATGTAATTATAATAGCTCTAATGTTGTTTTTGATGAGAAAACCAGCAATTATTCCCGCTATCACGATTGCAATGCCAAACCCAGACAGTTGAATG
>CAYFXY010000020.1:0-10553 GCA_964347205.1 uncultured archaeon | reverse complement strand
CAAGAAGAAACAAGTCGCAAAACCCACGATGGGATGATGGGTCCTCCTGAAGAACAACCTGATATTTTCGCGGTTAATGTCCCAAGACATAGTATTTCACCTTCGGTTGTGTCACCCCGGTATGAGATGGACAATTGAGGTAAATTCCGTAATTGCTCCAAGTGATGTAGGATATGCCATTGGATGGTAGTTTCCCGCAAGCCATAATCCCAACTGATCCATATAGTGGGCACTGAAACCATTTGCTCGTTGTCCGGCTGGTAGAACCCCTAAAGAATTGCCAAAATCCGAAAGGTCTAGTATCATTCGATAGCTTGCTCCTACGGCGACTAGAAATCCAGGTGCATAGTTTACTGTGAATTCACTGCCATTCACAGGGAGTCGAGGGGCGTTGAGATAGGGGACGTTGTCAGCCATTGGGTGTTGAATCCAGAGCACATGGATGTTTCCATAATTCCATAAGTTGATGTCGAGACCCAGATTGGTGATGAGAAATTGGATTGTTGCATTAAAGCTCGCTAGAATGATGTTGTCACGGGTTTGGGTGCCGGGTAATAGCGTATTGTTAAACCAGCGACCATAATTGATTAGAGTAAAGTTATCGAGGACGGTAATTGACGGATAAGGTCCTTCCGGAGTACCAGCAACAAAGTATTCATCAAAGAATGTCTCGTTCATAAAGGTTGGAGTAAAACTGGACCAAATTGTCGCTGCAACACTTCCTGTATGCATTGTGCCATCCCAATCGAGGAGGGCATTTGCTGCGGCAACCATCATGGCATCCTCTGTTTCTGAAACTTGGGCTAACACAACATTAGCAACTATGTCTTTGATTGCAAGAGCATGCAATGAGAGGCTATCTCGTTGAATTGTGCCCATTTGTTCAATAGTGAAACTTGGACTAGTGTTCAATAATTGCGTAATCCGGTTCGCTCGGTATGGAGGATCAAAATCGTAGCCTAAGTAATAGGGATACGATACGGTGACAGGGCGATTATTTGCCGCTATCAGAAATCCAGTTGTGGGATTCAAGCTTTTAGGCAATTCATTAAACGGTACAAAACCTTGCCAATCTTCACTTTCATCAGATCCATTTAATGGATAGGGTCCGAATCCTGGGTTACGGATAGGCTGGGCTGCTGCTGCCTGATAAGCAATATTTCCTGAACTATCAGCATACAGAAAATTAAGATTTGGGCATTCAATTTTTTCTAGAGCTAGCAAGAATTCCGCATAATTTGTGGCTAGTCCTAAATCATAGAGTGCTTCGAGGGTTCGTGAACCATTTGCTCCTGTCCATTTTAAGGCAAATCGTCCAGCGGCTCGCCCAAACAATGGACCATGAACGGTGTAGTTGAGAATAACTTCCACAGGAACAAATTGTGCATCAACGCGAACCAATATTGTTGTGTTTCGTTCCTCAACTGCTTGCCACGCACCCTGCCACCAATATTGGTTAGATTGACTTGGGTTCCATGTGTAATAGTAGAAATCTGTCACATCAGAGAGCATACTGGTCCAGCCCCAAGCAATGTCGGGATTGTGCCCTTGGAATACAAAGGGAATACCTGGGTAAGTGATGCCATGAACATTGTGTCCTGTCCCCACTAAGTGGGCTTCATACCAAAGCGGAGGGATTGTCAAAGACAAATGTGGGTCACTCGCTAGGTATGGCATTCCCGAATCCGTATAAGATCCATTGACCACCCAGCAATTACTGCCACCAGAGGTTAGTGGCAATGGATTCTGGTTCTGGAGCTGTTCATAATATTCGACCAACGCTAAGGCAGCTTCAGTTAGTTCAGGGGGGAACACCAAGTTATTATTCGGAGGTGATTGTAAGAAGGGTGGGACAATGAATTCCTCATTGTATTGGGTATCCGGGAACAAATCGGTAAAGACGGTATTTACCCCATAGGTTTGGACGAGGTTCGCCATTTGTAAATCTTGGAAGGCATTACTGCCTGACAATTGCCACGCGAGATATCGCTCAATGGTTAACGAATCGACAGCAGTCCAAGGCGTTGGGAAATAGTTGAGCAGGCGAATTTCAACAGGGATTTTCGTTCCAATTGTTTCCATGTAGCGGTTAATGCCCTCTGTATAACTTTCGATTAACCCCAAGACAGATGAATCAATGAGAGAGAGCGATGCAATTGCGGCATCCTCGAAGCCGAACTGCCGATTAAACTGATCAAATTCAATGTATTCAGGACCAAAGAGCTCCGCGAGCTTTCCTTGAGTAATTCTTCGAAACAAATCCAATTGAAACAATCGGTCTTGGGCATGAGCAAAACCCATAGCCATATACAAGTCATTGGTTCCCTCTGCAAAGATATGCGGGACACCCCAATAATCTCGCACGATATGAACCTCAATATCAAGACCCGGTACCTCTTGGCTTGAATAAGGAGGCAGGTTCGCCCATGAAATATCTGCCCATAGTCCTCCATTGGGTTGAAGCCACGGAACAACACTTACCATCATACCCAAGATAAGTGAGCAAATCAAAATGACGATCATGGTTTTACAAGTAAAGATTCGCCGTTGACTGGACACACAGTTGCCCCCTACGGACGCCAGATACAGCTTACCAAAGAGTAGTGCGACGAACATCCTCTGTTTAGAGTCTTATAAAATGCATGGTTCCTGAATGCACATCCATTCATTAAAGACCTAAGTTCTTTGGAAAAAATCAAGCCAGATTTATTTGTTTATTTTTTCTTTTTAGTTGATGATTGAGTATTCTCTTTCTTTTGTCGACGTAAACGGCGTTTGCCACGTTCATAGGCTTCTTCCAGGACTCGACGCACTGAACGACGTTTCCGTTCCTGCATAGGGACTTCTAGGTGAACAACACCCTCTTCACCATCTACAGATGCAATGATGTGGCCAGTGGCATATTCTGGGAGTGGACGGAACTTATACGCATAGCGCAATACCCCTGTGCGCCCTACATCGCCAATCCGGCGAAAGACGACTTGGACGCTCATACCAATCTTCATCTCATCTTGACCTACGTCAACAATTTGGGATAAGACAAGGGGGCCTTCATCTAATCGAACCAAAGCGAGCACATATGGAGCTAGATCTTTAAAGCCTGCAGGGGGATCATGAATGACTGTATAGGAGTAAATTTTACCGAGTCCTGAGAGTTGAGTATCGGCAAAATCAGTTTTTCGTCGACATTTCGGACACAGGGGAATAGGCGGGAAATATTTTGTATCACAAGTTCTACAATGGCGACCAACAAGGTTGTAGACGTTTTTGATTCGCCGCCATAACATTGGAACACTTTGTTCAGACATAATTGTTCACCTTGGGGTTTATTCACGATTAAGGATATGAACCACCGCTGTTGAACCGGTCCCTCCCAGATTGAGGGTGAGTCCACACTTGACACCAGAGAGCTGGCGTTTTCCAGCCGTGCCTCGTAATTGTTCAACGATTTCTGCTACTTGGGCAATTCCTGTTGCCCCCACCGGGTGTCCCTTTGCCTTCAAGCCACCACTCACATTAACCGGTAGTTTACCTTTCTTGTCAAAGTAACCCTCTTCGAGAGCTGGGCCCCCTTTGCCCTTCTCAACAAATCCTAGATCTTCTACTGCCATAATCTCACTGATACTGAACGAATCGTGAACTTCAACTATATCCAAATCCTCAGGTGTAATATTGAGTTTTGAATAGGCTTGTTTTGCCGCACTTTTTACTGCTCGAAAAGTCGTGATGTGCGGGCGGTCATGAAGAGCCAAGGTGTCAGATGCCTGAATGGATGCATCGACCCAGATAGGTTCACCTTCAAAATTCTCTACAAGGTCTCCACGACAAAGAATAGCGGCAGCGGCTCCATCAGAGATGGGTGCGCAATGAAGCATTCGGAGGGGATCCGCAACAATTGGGCTACTCAATACTGCTTCGGGGCTTATTCTAAATCGAAATTGGGCGTAAGGGTTGTCCACAGCATTAGCATGCGCTTTTACTGATGGTGCGGCTAGCTGTTTTTCAGTTGTATCATAGTGGTGCATGTGACGGCGAGCGAGAAGCGCAAAAAGTCCGGGGAAGGTTGCCCCTATTTGTCCTTCCCATTCACGGTCAGCTGCACTCATGAGAGTATCTGCGATAGCCGGTTCTGAAATGTCGCTCATCTTTTCGCAACCCACTACCATAGCAATCTTATGTTCACTGGATTTTATTGCTAGATAGGCATGCCGTACTGCCACTCCGCCACTAGCGCAAGCGGCTTCTACTTCGGTCGAGGCAACGGGTAATAGCCCCCCGGAATCTGCTGCCATAACTGCTTGATGCTCTTGTTGGATGAACGAGCTTGTAGATGTGTTGCTTACATAAAGTGCATCAATGTCATCACCACTTACTCCAGCATCGGCTAAGCAAGCTGTTGCAGCCGTTAGGGAAATTCGGCGAATACTTCGGTCCCACTGTTCACCAAAGGCTGTTTGGCCAATACCAATGATTGCAACCCGATCTTTTGCCGGAATTTCATTAACCATTCTTCTCACTCCACTTTGATTGTCCGACGATGTTTCGCATATTGTGCATAGTCGATGTAGACTTTATCTTTGATGTAATCTTGGACCATGGGCATTCGTTTGCGTTTTGTTTTCACTGGCTTCATGACTTCGATATGGAAGGCATCACTACCGGCACCTGATCCATAAGAGACGACGAGGATCTTATTACCTGGTTTTGCGACATCTAAGGTTGCTGCAAGACCCAATGGGGAGCTACCTGCATAGGTGTTCCCAACATAATCAACCACCAAAGAGGGTTTGATTTTATCTTCACTTAAACCCAGAGTCTTCGCAGCTCGTCGTGGGAATTTTCCATTGGGTGAATGGAATACACCCCAATCATAATCTGAGGCTTTGGTCCCCATTTTTGCAAAGAGTCCCATTGCTGCTTGCTGTACATGGCGAAAATAAGCTGGTTTTCCGGTAAATCGCGAGCCATGTTCAGGGAAGTCAGTTCCTTCACGACGCCAGAAGTCTGGTGTATCACTGGTATATGAGTACGTTCCGTCAAAACAGGCAAGCATATCATCATCGCTTCCAATAAGAAATGCTGCTCCACCTGCTGAGGCCGCATATTCAAGTGCATCACCTGGTTTTGCTTGTGCAGTATCTGACCCAATCGCGAGTCCCACATCCACTTCCTTGGATTTTACTAAACCAATGCATACTTGCATCGCCGCAGTGCCAGCTTTACATGCAAACGAAAAGTCTGCACACTGTAGACTATTGGGTGCATTTATTGCCTCAGCAACAACTGTTCCCGTGGGTTTTGTAGCATAAACATGAGATTCAGATCCTACATAAATCGCTCCTATCCGATTGGGATTAATTTGTGCACATTTTAAGGCATTACGCGCTGCTTCCACTGAAATTGTTGTCGTATCCTCATCGATACCAGGAACGCTTTTTTCAAGCAACCCTAATCCAGCTCCAATGGCTTTGCCATCCTTGCCCCAAACTCGGGCAATCTCTTCGACTTTGATGCGATACTTGGGAATATAACCACCGTATCCTAATATTCCAACTTCTGGCATGGCGTTTCATGGCTCCTATTTATTGGGGTCGAAATGTACCCGCTTCCGGCAGTCTTGAAGCTTTTCAATTTTACGCTTCTCAAGTCTGTGAGACTAGCAATGGGTAATGACCCCACGTTTTGAATGAGTTTTATCGAATCCTCCTCTAACATCATGCGAATTGTTAGAATAGCTGAGAATTGGTTTGGAATGAATAGGTTTAATGGTTTAGGAGTAGGCTGCTTTGACCTTACGTCCGATTTCCTGTCCATACTCAAAGCATCGCTTTAAATCTTCCTCGCTTGGACGAAATTGCACATCCAAAGGGTCTAACACCTCTCCAAATTTGAAATCTTTCAGCTGTTGGGTGAGAACCTTTGTGGCACCACCTCCCCACCCATAGGATCCAAAAGCTGCCCCAATTTTATTATTGGGTCGCAGATGTTTCAGGTAGGGCATAAACGCGGCAGTTGGATAGTAGGGATCGATGTTATAAGTCATCGCTCCAACAACCACTGCCTTCGCTTCCATGGCTGCGCCTTGGACACGGCTGAGTTGTTCCTGTTCCAGATTGTAAATCTCGGTCGGAACTCCCACACTGGCAATGCCTTCCCGAATTGTTTGAGCCATTTGCTTGGTACTATTCCAGATCGTCGAGTATACGATCACGGCGCGTTCCTGTTCGGGATTACTTGACCAGCGGTGATAAATCTCGGTGATCTGTTCGATATTCTTTCGCCAAATCGGACCATGGGAGGGACAAATAATCTTGATGGGAACCCCTTCTATCTTTTTGAAAGCGTTTAATACTGCTTTTGCATTGAAGCGGACAATGTAGCTATAATAGGCTCGAAGGGGCTCATACCAATCATCAATTTGGTCAGCGAACCGATACGGAGTTGCAATTTGCATCCCGAAGGCATCATTACTAAAGACTAGCTGTTCTTCCGGCATATAACTGATCATCGTCTCAGGCCAATGCACCATGGGAATCTTTACAAAGGTTAATGTTCGCGTACCCAAGCTCAAGGTGGCGCCATCTTCGACAATTTTGAAGGGAAATACATCACCGGGAAAATTTGCCTTCAGGTATTCAGCACCCTTCTCTGATGTGATAATCTTCGCGTTTGGAGCCGTTTCAAGTACTGTAGAATAGGATGTTGAGTGATCTGGTTCAGCGTGCTGGCAAATAATGTAATCAATCTTGGCAGGGTCAATAATCGTACGGATTCGGTCCAACAACTCGGTAGTAAAATTCGGAGCCACTGCATCAACGAGAGTGACTTTCTTATCAATAATTAAGTAAGCATTATAGGTTCCACCCTTTGGGGTCCAAAGACCATGAAAGTCCCGGAGCATCCAGTCAATTGCACCCACCCAGTACACACCTTTAACAATCTCAACTTTTTCTGAGGTCACAAGAACCCCTCCATAAGATAGGTCAAGTAGTAGCAGCTACTCTCCTAAGTCGCTTTAATTGTTTTTCATTTTCCTTACTAGCCAGAAGGCTTATGGGAATCACCAACCCCACTCTTTTATACTCTCTTTGGAGTTTGTCCTATGGAACGTCTACTCAACCCCAAATCCATCGCCATCGTCGGTGCCTCCACCAATATTGCTAAAATGGGTTCCCTCATCACCTTCAACGTCCGTTCCGGGGGCTACGAAGGCGAAGTCTATCCCATCAATCCCAACGCCAAAAAGATACATGGCTATAAAGCCTATCCCAGCATCCTCGACTGCCCCACTCCTGATCTCGCATCCATTATTATTCCCAAATCTGCAGTTCCAGAAATCCTCGACCAATGCGCTCAAGCAAACATCCGCAATATCATTTTAGTTACTGCTGGTTACCGGGAAATGGGACCCGAAGGAGAAGCCGCAGAAGAGGAAATCAAAACCATCGCCCACCGCCACCAGTTCAACCTCATAGGACCCAATTGTGTTGGTATCAGCCGTCCGGCCCTCAAACTAAACCTTACCACAATGCCTTATTTTCCTCGTCAAGGACCCGTCGCTTTCATCTCCCAAAGCGGATCTTTTGCTGCCCAGAACTTCCTTTCAATCGAACGCTGGGGACTTGGACTTAGCACGGTCATCAGTACTGGTAACGAAGCTATCCTAACCTGTACTGATTACATCCAACTCCTTGCTGAAGATCCTGAAACCCGTGTCATCCTCCTTTACATTGAAGGCTTTAACGATGGACCTCGATTCCTCAAAGCTGCCAAAGCCATTACCCCCAAAAAACCTATTCTCCTCATGAAAGTGGGTCGCACCGCAATAGGTCAACGTGCTGCCACTTCTCATACCGGCGCACTCGCTGGATCCAATGAGGTCTTCCAAGGAGCCATGCGTCAAGCAGGTATTATCCTCGGTAAAAGCTTAGAAGATCTCTTTGACTGGGCAATGGCCCTAAGCCACCAACCCCTCCCACAAGGATCAAACGTTGCTATCTTAACAAATTCCGGTGGACCCGGGGTGTCACTGAGCGATGTGTGTGCTGAAGAGGGACTCAATCTCCCACCATTGTCGAAACAAGTCCAACAAGACCTTTTGACTTTTCTTCCCCCAACAGCGGTAGCTGGCAACCCCGTTGATAGTACCTTTACCATTAATATGCAGCTCTTCGCACAATGCGCAGAAATTCTCCTCCGCCTCTCAACAATCGACTCATTACTGATCCATGGCATCTTTGGACCAGATCTAATACAACAATTCCAACATAGCTCCGAGGTCCCCCAACACATGGTTGAAGTCATGCGTCAAGAATTCAGCAGTGCAGCTCAGCGTCTCATACAAACCCTCCAGCGGTATAACAAACCAGTCATGATGTCCTCAACCCAGGATCGAAGTGATTCCGCAATTCAGGCTCTCCAGGATGCTGGTATTCCGGTATATTCCATGCCAGAACGAGCTGCACACACCTTGGGTGTGCTCACGCGTTATGCCCAGTGGCGACGACAGCATTGACCTTAATTGCTTCACAGGTAACAAGATTATGCACACAGTATTATGATGCCTTTCAAGTGTGCGCATTGACGCGGACTAGACGAGAATTACTCTTCCATATCCACTGATTGGCGTAATGAATTGTAGGTCGCTTGCCGTTCTTCTTTACTCAAGAATTGCAGATGATCTATGAGCGCGTTTTTCTCCTCTTCCGTCAACCCGGGAATTTTGGAAAGCTCTTGACGAATTTCTGCAACGACTTTTGGATCGCCTTTTGGCGTAGGTTTAAGTTCAGGTGGTAAAACGGTAGGTGCTGTACGGTCTTCGGTCATCACCTTTGGGGTCGGTGGTTCAACAGCCGGCACGTCCTCTAACGGTGGCGCTTCTTCCTCAATTGGGGGTGCTTTCCTTGGTGGTTCAGTAACCTTTGTTGGAGGTTCCTCCCGTTGGGTAACAGAGTCCATTCGGCGTTGCCCCATTTGGCGCCGCAAGTCATCCAAGAACCAGATTCGATCCTTACGCGGAATTTTACGCATCTCCTCGGCAAGGACCGCTTTTTCTTCAGCACCCAGGCCCGGAATCTTGTCAAGTTCTGCCATAATATCTTCTTCAGTCGCTGTAATCTCTTCAACCTCTTCAATCTTCGGAATCATCGCAGGCGTCGCAACAACTCCGATCGTGGACATTGCTGAATCAACTTTCCCTTCAAGTACAACACCCCGTTCGTGGAAACGCTTCAAGTCTTTCTTGCCCAATGAATATCCTTCATCCTTTTCAACAGCTTTGGCCAGTTTCCGCATTCGACGAACTTCCCAAGGAATTGAATATACACGGGACCAAAGAACCCAACCCACTAATGTAATAATGAGTATTACCGCCCCAAACGTTCCTGCATAAACCAAGATACTTTGAACGGCACTATAACTAAGAGTCATTGGATAATCGAGCTGAGTGGTTTGATGATTATCACGTGTTGCAATGATAACTAATCTTCCTGCACTTGGAGATAGAGCATTAATGGTAACGATGTAAAATCCTGGGCGTTCTTCATCGCGAATAACAGTAATTTGGCATCCTGCTGGTTTCAGAAAGTCATCTGCAAGAACATCAGCAATAACCCCAATATTATGATAAGTGTCATTCAAGAAAATCTCAAAGCTATATACTGAAAAGACATACCATTCCGTTGGCATCGTATCATTCCATTGGGGAATTATCGGAACAATCTCCATAGGAATGTCAATAGCTTGAAGAGTTGTTGTAAGAACGGTTGGTTCGAAGAAATCTCTGAAGAATCGTAATGTGAATTCTCCTTCAAAGTTCGAGAAAGTAATTTCGTATCGAACATACCAATATCCGTCTGTTGAATTGAATACAAAATTAAGGCGGTCTGTGCTATAGATTAGGGTTCCTTCAGCTCCGATGGCTTCAGTTAGGGTGAAATCAGTGTAGTCACTGAAACGGATAACAAATAATAAAGTCTCACCTATTGGTATTGCCCAAGTTGAATCATTAACTGGAATTGGAATTGGATCTATGCCATCAATAATTGAAATTGTTTCAGCACGAATAATCTCAAGGGATGTTGGTCTATTAAGTATCATGATATTGCTGGAATTTGTTGAAAAGCCATATTTTTCCCATTCTGCATGTGTAACTGGGAGAGTATAAGCGATATCCCGTGGAGCGGCATTAGCCAGGAAGGTACCCCTATAGTAACCAGGTGTACCATTAGCTGACATATAATATGTTACACCTTGCCAGACAAATGTAATATTATGATTTGATATCGGTGCACCTGTTTCTTTATCGCGGAGGAAGATCGTAAAACTTACCGAATCATTGTAATAAGGTTCTACGCTAGTACCCTCTGGAAAAATAATTTCACTTGCCTTGTGTGCAATCTCTATTGCAATGGTGATAGAACGTTGCACCGTATTAGGTGAGTTTGCTGTTATACGAAGACTATGTGGACCAATATTCCAGTCTGTAGTATGGAAGGGGGACGAATAAAGGCCTGGTTGACCTGGGACACTAGTCATGTTAGCAAAAGGAATCG
>CAYFXY010000019.1:33164-35650 GCA_964347205.1 uncultured archaeon | reverse complement strand
CACAAACCTTCTCAATCATTGTCTTCACAACCCCTGGTGTATACGCAAGCACAGCAGCATACATGACCTTCTACTACACGCCAGCGCCTGAAGAACCTCCACCACCTCCTGAACCCGACTACCTAGCACTTATGGGACTCCAGATCTTACTCCTAACAATCCTAACAATCACGGTTTTAACCGCATATTTTCTGAATCAGTTTCGTAGACGACGGGGCATGCGGACACCCCCAATAGATGAACAAACAATTCAAAACATCGACAATACCTTGAATACCACACACGCATTGATTCGTGAAATAGAATGGACATTAACTGACCGCCGAATGGATCGCATCGAAAAACTTCGAATAACATCAGGCGAACCTGCTAACCGATTAGAAAACATGCTAAAACGCTTACGCGAATTAGCAAAGGACACTGGTGTTTGATGATCATGACGACAGAGAAAGCACCAAAAATCATTGAATTCGACCAAACCTCAGTAAGAATTGGACGAACAATCATTCTTAGAGATGTCTCTTTTTATACACGAGAGCGAGAAATTCTTGGAGTCATTGGAGCATCCGGATCAGGAAAGACAACATGTTTACGAGTTATGACCGCTCAACTAAAACCCTATTCAGGTGCAGCACGCATTGCAGGATATGATGTTCGCAATGAAGCCAACGAAATCCACTACGCAACAGGTTATGTTCCTCAGCATGAAAATGAAAGTCTCTATTATCCGTTCTCAGCATTGGAAAACGCGCACTTTTTTGGACGAATGTATGAAATCGATGGAAAAGAAATCAAACAACGGGCAATAGAACTTCTCTCAATTCTTGGGTTTGATGAGGATTTAATGTACAAACCCGTCAAATTCCTTAGTGGGGGTGAAAGAAAACGTGTATCAATCTGTGTTGGATTGATTCATCAGCCACCGATACTTCTATTGGATGAACCCACAACTGGCCTAGACGCTCATCTACGCCATGAACTCCTCAATTATCTAAAACAACTAAACTTCCATTATGGAACCTCAATGGTGCTCATCTCCCATGATCTTGAAGTTGTCGAATATTGTAATCGAGTTGTACTTCTCGAGAACGGAACGATTTCACTTCAGGGTCATCCTGATGAGCTCATCAAGTCCCTTACTGGAAGAGGTGAAGCAATCGAGGTGACCTTTAGGCGCCTAACCGAAGATATAATTCGTCAGGTCAATGAAATTAACTTCGTGGAATCAACAATTCGTTCTGGACGAGGCAGCCTCAAAGTGTTCGTTAAACAACCCCATAAGGTAGTACCAGATCTACTTCAAGCCTTAAGAGAGATGAACTTAAGTCCCCAAGAATTGAGTATTGTCGAAGCAAGCTTTTACGATTTTTTCCGAACAAAAAGTTGGAAAGAACTCGATCCCATCACTGAATCTGGAAATTAATAAAAAATTGACGAGAACCCTTTCAAAGTAAATCTTTAGACGAAAAACAAAAGCGCGATGGTTCCGACTAGTTTAAGAAGATAAAGTGTATGGTAAATTAATTACAGGGTGTGGAACAATGGCAAAGCAGCCCTATTATGAGTTTAAGATACTCTTAGTTGGTAACCCCGCAGTGGGTAAAACAAGCCTTATTCTCAAATACGTAGAAAACCGCTTTGAACGTGAATATAAAGCATCAATCGGCGTCGATTTTGCCCACAAAATCATTGAGCTAGAAGAAAAAACTGCCCGCCTTATTCTCTGGGACATTGCAAGCCAGGAACGTTTCGAACCATACCGTTCAAGCTTTTATCAACAGACTGATGGTGCGATGCTAGTTTTTGATCTTACTCAACCAGAATCTCTTGATGCAATCGAAGAGTGGATGCGAGAAATCCGAGAACATGCAGGAAATGTAGAAATTCTGCTTGTTGGCAATAAAGTGGATTTAAAGAAGAAACGTGCCATCAAAAAAGCTCAAGTTAAACCCTGGATTGAACGGTATGGTTGTTTGTATGTTGAGACTAGCGCGATGAGCGGAGATGGAGTAGAAGAAGCCTTCCGCACCCTTACCATACAAATTATTGAGAAGATTGAACAATGATTTGGCTTTTGTAGACATTACCGGGTAATAAACCCTATTAAGAAGCATTCCTCATCTTTATTCATCTAACTTGGAGCGGATAAAAGCAATGTCAGAGGATTCTTATGGTTTTGCTGCCTGGACAGCCTTTATTCCCGAGTCCGAGATCCGTCGGCTACTCAAATATGATGTCCCCTATTATTTTGGAGGCGGAAAACCAGGAGCATTACCCATCAATACCTGGGCGAATATCCTAATTGAATTGGGTAAAGAACAGCTTGCGGAAATTCAAGCCGGTCAAGATGAACGAGTGATAGATGATTTTAATTACGGACCAACAAGTGGAAAAGCCTACCTTCGAAAGACCCTTGCGCATCGTCTCATGGAAAAAGACGAACTAACCCTAAATTCGGAGCATCCAGAGGATGATGTTATGATCAC
>CAYFXY010000019.1:26172-33154 GCA_964347205.1 uncultured archaeon | reverse complement strand
GTATGCCATGATAGATACCTGTATTGATCAAGGTGATGTCATACTCACTACTAGTCCAGCCTATCTCGGCTTTTTGGTCCCCGCCGTAAAAATGGGTGCGCAAGTCATCACGGTACCAACGGATTTAGACGGAGCGATTCCAGAACATTTTGAAGAAGCGATTAAATGCTGTAAAAAAGAGTTGGGGAAAAAACCAGAAATGATATATGTTGTTCCCGACTCCGATAATCCACAAGAAACGACGCGAGGCCTTGTTCAATATCGCTGTGGAGCACCGCATCATTATTGTTGAGGATGGGGCTTACCGAGAAATCCAATTTCGCGGACCCCGAGAAAAACCCATCAAGGTATTGGATACTGAGAATAAACACGTCGCCTATTTACGAACGAGTAGTAAAGAAGCAGCTGTGCTTCGAATCGGCTATAGTGTCTTTCCTCCCCAGGTGCGCGAACAAATCAACAAGGATAAAGGCTTTCTTGATCTCTGCAGTCCCACCATCGTGCAACGGATGTTGGATATTTACTATCAAAAATTCATAGACGCGGTTCTCCCGAAAGCCTTGGAGATATACAAGGACCGCGCAGATGCGATGCGAAAAGCGATCGATGAAACTTTTCCCCCAGGTTCTCGAACAAACCCCACAGGTGGGTTCTTCATCTGGTGGGAAAGCGAAGACAAGAATTTTGATGCAAAACAATTCCTCGAACAGGTGGCGCTTCCCAATGATATCATATACGTTCCAGGCATTGCCTTCTATCCACTAATGGGTTTGAGTTACCTTCCTGAGCGAAACGAACTCGTTCCAGTGGAACGTGCAATAAATACCATGCGTATCAGTTATTCCTATAATCCACCTGATGTTATTGATAAAGGAATTCGCAAGCTCGGTGGATTACTCAATGACGCCCTCGGTAAGTAAGGCTCTTATGATACAATTCTTTCTGTGATACGTACCGTGAATTATCGTCCTCGTCGTCGCCATTGCAGAACAAATACACCGAACGAAGCTAAAACAAAGTAAGCAACAAATATTGCCGAGACTCCCACAGCTAATCCTTGGATAAACAAGATGATAAATTCTAGCGTCAGGAGTAAAGGACCAAATCGTGCAATGAGGAGAAAAGCCCCATAAAAAGAGTATATTGGCCAGGCAACGATTCCCCCGATAAGCATAACAATTACTGTTGCCAAACCAATTCGACTCCGAACGGGATCAAGAAATTGGTGTGGCAATTCTCTGGACGGTTCAAATTGAAAATAATAAACTATCAACAGTGGGGTAGGTTGAATACGAAGCAGACTCCAAATCTGGACCCCTGCCTGAATCGGAAGAACAAGAAGCGTTAAGCCCCAAGAATAGATGAGTAGAGCGGAGAGCACCCACGAATAGTAGGGGATTACTTCAAAGAGGATTACCTGAAAAGCAAACCCGACATTTGCGACACCATACATGGCAAAAAACGTCAAGATGCCAGAGACAAAATGGGTTCCCACAAACAAACCGAACCGGCGTATTCTCCGAGCCACAAAATCTCACTCCGTATCAAAAAGATTTCTCTTGAGATTTTTATGCCTTCCGAACGAAACCAAAAACCCAAATTCAAAAGCCATTCTAGCTAGCTCTCTTTGCTAAGAACTTCACAAAAAAAAGAAGAGAAAAGGGGGTGTGAAACCCCCTTGTTGAGTGTTACTTGAGGGCTGTTTGTCGACGCTTGAGTAGACAGGTCGCAATCAAGATTATGATTACGATGGCTATCACTGCTCCAGCGACAATTAGCTCATAGGGAATGTACACTGCGGGAGGTACACCTTCCACCGTGAAGACGGCAGCGGATGTTAGGCTCGTCGAATACATTCCATCCGTGCAGTTCACTCGAACCAAGAACTGGTCACCGGCTGGCAGACCATAGTACGGATTCTGTGGATCCCATACTATGCTGTTCAATGTAGTGCCGAAACTAACACTCTTCCAGGTCGCACCCGTGTCATTGCTGACTTCCACGGAGAACTGCAGAACTTCTTCGCCCGTAGCCACGTTTGGATCAGTGGCTGTCCAGTTGATCTGGAATGGACCAGGACCAAGAACTTCGCCTCCATTGGGTTCAATGGAGAGAATCGTGGGTGCAAAGAAGTTCGTGAAGCCAATGTTGCTCACCGTATATGAGCTAAAGGCAGAGTCTGCGTCAAGTGTAGTTCCTGTAATCATGGAGGTGCGCACACCGTAGCGGGCATTGGTACCGGTTGAGGAACTATCAATCATTGCAGATTGCCCATCAGCAGTCACACCTACCGCCTGGAAGGCATATACATCAGTCTTCCATGCCATGGGCACCGGACCACTATAGTAGTCCAAGCCAATCGTGTAGGTGCCAGAGAGGGGTGCAACGAAAGTCCCTGTTTCAGGATTCGCACCGGTGGACATAGTAAAGCCTACTAGGCTGTTTCCTCCGGTATGAGCGGCGCCAGGTGCCCAGATGAAGACGTCGATGTCACCGGCATGCGTGATAGATGTCCCCAGTCCAGGTGGACCATCCCACGTGCCAAACTCCACGGATACTTCTACGCTTTGTCCAGCAAGCAGATCGACGTAATCGTAGCCTTCTCGTGGATTCAAGTCCGGGTTCCATCCGCCGATAACCGGTCCCTCGATAGTGCCAAAGTTCTGGTGGAACACCTCCGAGAGGAGTTCAACCCGAGTCTGTCGGATACTAATCGATGGGAATTCAGGGATCACAAGCGCAGACCAGTTCGTATGGACATCAATCTGTGGACCAGTCCAATTGCTATTTGGAAGGATTGGTCCCATCGCCATCGTTGAGGAGGATGCATTGAGCCAGACCGCTGGTTGAGCCCAGACATCGGGTGGGAAGTTAGGATGATTCTCAACACCATACGAGACGGTGATATAGATGTCCTCAGGACCACCCGTTGAAGCACCAAAGTCTGCGGTTCTTACGGCGATACCGAAGTAACCCCGGCTAAACCACGTGTAGTCCCAAGATCCGAACGGTCGAGAGACATCAGTGAGAATAGCTTGTTGACGCTCCCACGTCGAAGAGCCAGTCCATCGTCCGCCCATCCAAGCAAAGTCGGTTCCGCCCGTGTAGTACCCGTATGAAGAGTAGTAGGTCAAGACATCCAATCGGGTGTCAGGATCTGTCCAGGTTACGTTTATGAAGATATAACTTGGAGGACTTGGATACAGATGGGTGGCGTTAAAGTTCACGTCGACAAAGTAGAACCGCCAATCACCAACTTGTGGTCGATAGCCATATTGTGTGTTCCCGTAGGTGGCGCCGTTATCAAAGGGCATGTCGGTAGATCCGCCCCAGGATACTGCACCAGCTGGTCCGGGATCTGTCATTTGGGCATCGACTCGGAAGCTGATTGGCATGTGAGTCACCCCTGTGCCATTGATGGCTTCAAGATAGCCTTCATAGCACCCAGGCATCGCACCACTGGGAACATCAATGCTGATATTCCAGGCGACTGGATATTGGGGATCAGCAATGCCATATTGGCTTGTGCTCACCCAGGTCCATGGGATACGTTCGAAGAGTCGAATGGTGACGTTGACATCCAAGGTTCGCCAGAGGAAGAGTTCAACACCAACATCATGATAGTAAACTGTGGGGTCGCCCCAGAAGTGACTGGCGGGGTTGCCCAAGGTGATGGTGTGACTGTTGCCATAGGCGGTGTCCGAGGAGATTCGACGGATTTCTTCCATGCCAAAGGCAATAATCCCGTTCATGTTGGTATCATTGACCCAGTCATGTAAGAACACGTAGTTGGCTTGACCGGAGAGGCTGTACACGGTATCGAGATTGGATTGCGGGTAGGTGAGGTGAATTACTGCATAGTCAGCTGTGGCCCAATTGGTGAGGAAGGTCGGTGAGAATTCGTTGGTGATGTTAAAGGTGGTTAGCGTTGATGTGGACACCATGGTTGCACTTTCTTCATAGAGCAAATCATAGGTGTACGCATCCAGACTGTCAACACCGTTCCCTGAGGCAGAAGTTGCGCTTACGTTGAACCAATAGGAGTCGCCTCGATAGATGGGTCCTGGAAAGACCGCACCATCAACCAGCGCACCAGGATCCGTCCAACTTGGGTGATATAAGGCAGTCCAATCGAAGGGTGTAATCCCATAGAAGCCGCCATAGAACATGTTCATGTACCAGCCGCGCCAGGGATCACTGCGATCGCCCCAATATTGGGAGAACCAGCTCTCTTCAGTCCAGATCCATGGGAGGGGATCAGTACCATCGGTATCGTTGCCAAAGGCCATGTGGATACTCTTGTAGGCGTTGATTCGCCCAGCTCCTTGTCGATAGACATCGTAGCCAAGATCATCAGCCCCGTTCATCAAGACCGCGCGGGTGAAATCAGCCGGAATACCCATGCCCGCTTGCATCACAATCGCTGCGACTCCAGCGGCAAATGGGCTCGCTTGACTCGTTCCACCAAAAATGGTGAATTCTGTTCCGTCTCCTGCGTGGAGGGGAACAATGTCAAACGCATATGCACCCACGGCAACAAGGTCCACGCCAAGAAAGCCTTGAGGTGTAGGACCGACGCTGGTGAAATCGGCGACTGTATCATAGCCCTGAGACATGTTACTGTAAAAGCCTTGCCAGATGTGCGAAGTTGTGCTTGCGCCCACCATTAAGGCAAAGATCGATTCGGGTCGGCTAACAGTACCATAACCGGGTCCAGTGTTTCCAGTAGAGACAGTGAAGAGTGTGTCGGTGTAGAAGGTAAGGTAGTCCATAGCCAGGCTATATACATCATAGCTGTTGACCATGTCGTAACCAGCACCTTCATTGAATGATGACCAGCCCCAACTGTTACTGAGGATGTGAGCCTTGTCTGTTCCGACGAAGGTCCAGTTCTCAAAGTATGCGTAAGGATATTCTGCGGGAACAGGTCGATAGCCACTGCCCCAGAACCATGTCCACATATCGTCAGCAATGGTGAAAGTCTTCAAAGCCATGATTGATGCGCCAGGAGCGGTACCCGGTACAGTATAGAGAGTGCCGTTGCCATACACGTCAAATTCGGTGATGCCACGACCAGCGGCCGTTCCAGCACAGCTGGTGCCGTGTCCCCAATTATCGTACATGAAGGCAAATCCCCGACCTTGCGTGTCAATCCCTGATAGAAGATCACCAGTGATTTGACCAGTGAGGTCGAAGGTATTGGAGAGGCTACCCATACTGTAGTCATTGTTGCCATCACCATCAAAGTCTTTGGCAAGAATCGGGTTGGTATCGAACATGTGAGCAGCGTCATTGGAGAAGGACCAGTCAGCAGCGACACTGGTAGAAACACCATTGTAGCCGGCTGTGAGAGCCCATGAGGTTTCAAAGTCGACATACAAGGTATCATAGATAAAGGGCGCCGCAGAGTCAGTTAGCAAGTACACAAAGAAGGCTCGTCCAAAAGGAAGTCCATCAGCGATTTGCACTGACATACCCACCTTGTAGAACCCACTCATGCTGGTAATTCCGCCAACATACATGTTCTGGGCATAGAGTCCGTAGGTGCTGTTCGACCACCACATGGCGCCATCATTGCGGAACATGCGGAAGTCAAGGCCTTGAGTCAACAGATAATTACCCACTGAAGGAAGCGCAAAGGTTGTAATGGCGATGCCGGATCCACCAGGATCAAAGCTGGTTGGATGGCCAGAAGCATCGAGGGCAATCGCATCGACGAGATCGGTGACACCAAAGTCTACGCCGGTGTCGACGATACCGATTGTGATTCCTGTTCCATTATAACCTGGGAATTCAGCTTCTACTTGGCTGACGCCCATAATTTCGCGGGCAAGAAAGTTATCCGTTGCTGGACCTTCACCTGGTCGATCATGGATGACTTTGTGGTTTTCGTTTCCCCACACATAGCCTATACCTTCTAGGCTGCTGATGCGGTATATTTCTTTAGGATCGTTTACGAGCCCTTGGATGATATACCCCATTTCAAGGGTGATGATGTTAAGGATTTTCATATAAGAGCCTAGTTCACTAAAGTCCACAGTTCGAGTGCTAGTGACATAGACCTCAAGAGCACCATCAACACCCCGGAGTGCGTCCGGGATTTCACCGGTTTCTACATAGGAGTGCAGATTTGGTGAAATGTTGATGTAGGGTTCGCTGCGATCAGCAGAACTAAAGTCTTGGAATAATGGTTCATAGGCTTCAGGAAGGGGAGATGTCATCGAAGGAGCCGTTGCCAATGTCCGAAAGGGTACGGCTGAGATTCCGACAAACATGGAAAATACAAGAATCGTTAGTGCAATAAGAGACGCTAGATTTCGCTTTTGAAAAGGCAATGCCTTTTTCATGTTAAATTCCATCCGTTGTCCTACTTTACAGTAGGTTCCCGCATAATGAGTCAAAAGGGCTTTTTATAGGTTAATGTGTCTTTGTTACACCATTCATGAGCCCTTTATAAAGGACCTACGAAAACATGTAGCAATATTCGACGATTGACGGTGCAGTATTCGAAATGCTTTTAATCTTCAAACACTCAAGCCCCCATGGGTGGCAATATGAAGTGGTTTAGGAGTCATCGGGAACCTCCTAGTGCCTCAAAAATCGTCCGTGTCATCGAATCTAATGGTCCGATGACTAGTAAAGATATTGTAGAGACCACCAAATTAGCCCCCCGAACTGTTCGCTATGCTTTAAAGCGGCTGGTAGCCGATGGTGTAGTTGCCCGAGTCCCTAATCTTACTGACCTACGGCAAACACTCTTTATGTTGCACGTCGAACGACGAATGAACCGTTAGCTATTTCTACTCACAGAAACTTTCACCACCCATTAATTTCTTTACCAAGTGATAGCCCATGCCATTTTTTTACCGCCGCAAACCTAAACCGCCCTCCTCCACAATCTTTGTCCCTTTACTCAAACTGTTCAAGACAACTCACCGTAAAGAGCCAAAAGAAGACCATCTTCGCACAAAAAAGATTCCCC
>CAYFXY010000019.1:25854-26162 GCA_964347205.1 uncultured archaeon | reverse complement strand
ATACGGGTAGTCCAATTCTGCTCAGTGGACCAAAAAGCAAATACGGTCTTGGGATCAGCCTCCATTTCATCCTCATCCCTGAGGCGAAATCCATCAACACTCAACTCATCTGGCGCTTTGTGCGAGAGGAAATGCGCAACGCTTTGATCTTTGAAGGATTGCCCGAAAACGAAGCAGAGATGTATGCACTCCGCCTCATCGATCCTCTTCTCCCACCCCCAGAAATCCGAGTGGACTACTCCAAATACGACCAACTCATCCTTGAAGAGCTTCAGAATTTAATCACCTACCAGCTCCTCACTGGTCAA
>CAYFXY010000019.1:21702-25698 GCA_964347205.1 uncultured archaeon | reverse complement strand
GAGAAAAAAACGATCCTCGACATCATTGGCAAACTTAGAGAAATCGCCAAATTCTATGAACTTTTTTCCCAAAAAAAATACTTGAATCAAACAACTCCTCAGAATCCGAAGTACATCCAACGCCTCTATCCTTGATTCCACTCTTCAAAAAAGAAAATAGCATCTCCTTCCACTTGCTATAAAGAAACAGGTCAGAGGAATCGGTGTTTGAATTGCTGTGATATGTTATTCTTCGTCTTCCCATTGTTTGGGATCAAACCAATGCCAACAGGCAGTGTAGTGATCCTTTTCCACTTTTTTGAAGGGGGGTTCTTCTAACCGACATTGTTCATCTGCCTGTGGACAGCGTGTATGGAACCGACACCCAGAGGGGGGATTAATGGGTGATGGCACTTCACCGACAGGTGCACGCCTCGTATGAGTAAGCGTTGGATCCGGAATCGGTACAGCTGAGACTAATATTGCAGTATATTGATGCTTTGGGTTATCAATTACTACTCCTACGGGTCCATACTCTACGATTTTACCCAGATACATTATGCCAATCCGATCACCAATATACCGAGCAGAGGCGAGATCGTGTGTAATGTACAAATAGGTTAGATCATATTTTTTGATAAGGTCTTTAAGCAGGCTAAGAATTTCAGCTCGGATGGATGCATCAAGCATTGAAACAGGTTCGTCTGCAACAATGAATTCTGGTTGTGTCACAATCGCGCGTGAGATGACGACGCGTTGACGTTGTCCTCCACTAAGCATGTGAGGGTAGCGGTAAAGAAAATCTTCAGGGGGAATTAGTCGAACGTCTTCCATGGCCATTGTGACTCGATCAAGAAGTTCTTGACGGGTAGCCGCAAGGCGGTTGACTTGAAGTCCCTCTGCGATACTATCATGGATGCTAAGGCGGGGATTAAGACTTTCATAGGGATCTTGGAAAATAATTTGAAGTTTCGGTCGGAGAGCTTTCATTTCTTGTTTGCTGATTTGGGTTAACTCTAACCCCGCATAGGTAATATTGCCATCAGTTGGCTCTGCAAGATTAAGAAGGACGCGACCGGTTGTGGTTTTTCCACATCCGGATTCTCCGGCGAGAACGAAGACTTCGTTTTTAAAAATATCAAAAGAGATATCGTCGACGGCTTTGACCCAGATTTTTTCGCGGCTAAAGAGTTGCGCAATGAGTCCACGACGAACGGGAAAATATTTTTTCAGGTTGCGAACTTGGATCAAGGGTTCAGCTGTTGCCATGTTGATCACTTCCAAACATTTTTACCCCAGAGACTTTCAGCATGATGACAGGCAGTAAAGTGGCGTTCTTTGATTTCTCGAAATTCTGGGTCTTGCTGGATGCAGATTTCGGTGGCGATTGGACAGCGCGGGTGGAATCGACATCCTACGGGTGGAAAGATGAGTCCGGGTGGTGCACCCGGAATGTGGACGAGGTACTCAGAGCCGAGGAGGCTGGGAACAGAGCGGATGAGCCCTTCGGTATATGGGTGCAGGCGTTCTTTGAAGATTGCTACGACATCAGCAAATTCAACGATTTTTCCAGCATACATGATTGCGACACGATCACAGGCTTCGGCAATAGTAGCGAGATCGTGGGTGATGAGAATAACGGAGAGCTGGAATTTCGTTTGCAAGCTTTTAAGAAGCTTTAGAACTTGGGCTTCGACAGTGACATCGAGCGCTGTTGTGGGTTCGTCCGCGATCAGGATTTTGGGTTCGGTGACGAGAGCCATCGCAATCATCACGCGTTGCTTCATTCCTCCACTAAATTCGTGAGGATAGTTATCCGCACGTGTGGGGTCGACGCCGACAACTTCAAGGATATCTTCCATTTTCCTATAGGCCTCATCACTGGTGATGTCTTCATGAAGCATAATGGCTTCGACTATTTGCTCGCTAATTCGAAGAACTGGGTTGAGGGCATTCATTGCGCCCTGGAAGACCATTGAAATTTCGTCCCAACGGATTTCCCGCATCTCCTCTTTTGATTTCTTTGTGAGATCTTCCCCATCAAGGAGAATTTCGCCTTCAACAATACGTCCAGGGTAAGGAAGGAGGTTGAGAAGTGCGTAAGCTGTTGTTGACTTTCCGCAACCGGATTCTCCGGCAAGGCCAAGAGTTTCACCACGGTCCAGGGTGAAGGTAACGTCATCCACAGCTTTTACTGCGCCCATTTCAACGAAGAAATATGCCTTCAGATTTTTTACTTCGAGTACAGACAATTTGGAGTTCCTCCTTTTCGTCTACTGCCTCCTAATGCGAAGTCGGGGGTTGAGAATCTCATCGACGGCATAGCCAACTAAAGTGAAGGATAAAGCGAGCAGGACAATGAAGAGTCCAGGGAACAAGACATACCACCAAGCGCCTTCAGAATACGCTCCAGCTCCCGAGGCTTGGAATAACATTCGACCCCAACTTACATCGTAGGGATGCGTAAGCCCAAGAAAACTCAAACCAGCTTCAGATAGAATCGATCCAGCGACGCCAAGTGTAATTTGCGCAAAAAGCAATGGCGTGACATTTGGTAGAACGTGTCGGAAGATGATATATAGATCACTTGCACCAATGGCTCGAGCAGCCTCAACATACGCTCTTTGGCGTTCAGCGAGGACTTGTGATCGTACTAGTCGGGCTGTCCCTGTCCACCCAACTAGTGCTATAACTAAGACGATATTCCACCAGCGGGGTTCTAAAATTGCTGCAAGTACTATAATCAGGGGAAGCCCAGGGATGATGAGGAAGAAGTCGGTAATGCGCATCAAGACTTCATCCACGAGTCCACCGAAATACCCAGAAATTAGTCCCACAATTAATCCGACAAAGGTTGCAATGAAAGCCGCGGTTAATCCAACAACCAAAGCTATTCGTGATCCCCAAAGTAATTGAGACCATAAATCTTCCCCATATTGACCCGCGCCGAGGTTACCGTAAAAGCTTCCAAGGATTTCAAAATTCAAGTCATCAAGATGAATGTTAAAGGTTGGTGTGTCTTCAGGTGTTGGATCTGTAACAAGTATCCGTAAAATGATCCATAATTTCCCACGTTGGTTAAAAGTATCAGTGATGGTGAATGCATCCCATACTTTTTCAGGTGAAGGGGCCCAAGTTCTCTCGTTAAAGATGTTATCACCACGGAATATTTGTGTGGTCATTCCAGTGTTTTCCACATAACATTCTTGGATAATATTGATGTAGGCATCGCCCCAGTCACCTATTACTTTGATATCATATGCATATCGTAGATAGGCTTCCTTGGGTCGATCATAATAGTCCCAAGTGAAATCTGTTTGTATTGACGCGGATGAACTAAGATAATATGTCAAACTATCATTATCATTATAGGTTATGAGGAAACTTCCTGGGCCCGAGACGTTACTTCCGGTTGTTCCATCCCACTGTCCATCCATGAGTTGATTATTCGTCTGATCCGTATACCGAGCTTGAATAGTTAATTGGAGATCATCGAGTCGACAAACCATTTGAGGCATATCAACTCCAATTGGGTTACGAAATTGGAGATGAAAACGAAGCGCCATCAAGTCAGTGGTCGTGAATGTCATTGTAATATTCTCTGGGGACATATCTCGTGTTCGAGTTGACCATGCAAGGGCACCTGTGGTTCGGTATCGTCGAGAATAGACAATTACATCTGGTCCCGAGGAATTGGTGACTTCTACGCTGAAGATAGCATCAGCATCACCCAACGTGATAATTGTGTTATCGATGATGAATTCAATATCATATGAAATTTGGACTCTTGATGGATAGCTGGAAGTGAATCCCGGTGGATATTTATCCGCATCAAAGTTGAAGGCATATTCTAAATATGCGTCGGTAATCCCATATCCTACTGCAGTACTAGTATCGTTATATTGGATTTCGTAGGAACCTGGACCACTGCCGCCAGTAATATCAGTTCCCTCAGAGGGATTGAAGAACCCGGAAGTAATTGCGCCACCAGGTCCAATTGTATAAAAGGTCCATCCA
>CAYFXY010000019.1:5101-21692 GCA_964347205.1 uncultured archaeon | reverse complement strand
TCAGCGTTCAGATTAAAGCGAGAATTGTTTACCGCGATTATTCCTTCTCCCCTCAGTGATTCATTATAGATCCAACCATCGGCATTATTCGTAAAGGCTGAATTATTCACAGGATAAACTGCCTGGAATCCTTGGGGGTAGAGAGGTAAAAGCCACATTGGTGCAGAAAGTCGGGGAGCTTGATTTACCAAGACGGGCTGAGGCCACGGACTGATTAGGGGAGCGGTCAATGCCATGCCCACAAAGAACAAAATAATTGCTAACCCAGCAATGCCCATTTTGCTTTTCCGATATTGTCTCCAAAATCCTAAGACTCGATCATAGTATTCGTGCCATCTAACCATGTTCTGTCACCAATAGATCAATCATACCGGACACGTGGATCAAGAAAGCCGTAGAGAATATCCGCGATAAAGTTCGCAATTATAACTGTAAGTGCCATAATGTAGAAAATCGCCTGCAGAACGGGATAGTTCTGGAGCATTACTGAATCAAAAATCAGTCGTCCCAAACCGTACCAATTGAAGACCGTTTCTGTAAGTGTTGCACCAGTAATGAGAAAACCAAATGTCAAAGCAATCATTGTTACGAGAGGAAGAATCGCATTACGCAGTGCATGCTTATAGAGAACTGTGCGTTCATCTACGCCTTTAGCCCGAGCTGTGACGATGTAATCTTCTGTTAAGACATCGATTAACGTGTTTCGCATAACTAACATGTACCCACCATAGGACACAAGAGCTAGCGTTAGAGAGGGTAATACGAGATGATGTGCAACTGAGACAGCATATGCCAAGGGATCTTCTGGAACAGGAACATCAACCGTTCCACCCATGGGGAAGATGGGAATATAAAACCCAAACATTAGGATAAACATCATACCTAACCAGAAGGTGGGAATGGAATAGAAGGTTAAGGCAGTGACAACCATCCCCATGTCAAAGGAGCCACCTCGCTTTGATGCCGCTGCGATGCCCGTAATAACTCCCACAATAATTGTAATGATTGCAGCAGTACCCATTAATAGCAAAGTATTTGGAAGGCGAGCGGTCGAAAACCCTCAGTGAAGGAATAGCCAAAGTTAAATGTTAGCATATTTTGCATATATTGAACGAATTGAAGAGGTAGGGGCTGATCCAATCCCCAGAGAGCACGAAGTGCTGCAGCAAGCTCTGCCTGATTTGCTTCCAAATTCCCACTAATAAGAATTGAAACGGGGTCTCCAGGCATCAACCTAAAGACAAAAAAGTTGAAGGTAATTGCACCCAAGATGAGGATAAAACTATTAATTATACGTCTCACGACAAACTCGCGTAAGCCCACAAGCTTTACCTCCAGTTTTTTTTAAAGCCCTTTGCCCAATGCAGTGTTGACTTTTATAAGCTTTGCTTATCATGCAAGTTGGTGAATCCCTGCTTGGGCATAGGTCATGCGAACTTGCATCTAGGGGAAAGTTTTTAGTGGGGAGACACTTTGTCGCCAACTAAACGGTGCCGAAAAATGAGTGGCGTTCGACGTATCACATCCAAATCAATTTATAAGAAAGCGTTTACAGGAATCTTTTTTCTCTGTGTAATTGCAAGTGGCATTGGTAGCATATTCTTATCTGTTGAGTATTTCGCCGTTTATGATACTGCGAATAATTTTCATCCACGTGTAACCGGACTTGAAAAATCAGCCCCAAGTGCCAGTGAGCGTCTATTAATCGTTGATCTTACCATTGCTAATAACGGTACACGGATTGTCCATATCTTCGGCTACGGTATCATTATTCTTCTCAATAGTCACCAAGTGGCCCAAAGAGACACCTACGAAGATATATTTCTACAACCAGGTCAAGAAATCACCTTAACAATTCGATTGCTGACAACAGGATTTTACGCACAGCAAATAATTGATGCTGAAGTCAGCGGGGAATGGAATTGGGTTATCCGACATCCAATGCGCCTTTATGTCGGAGGGTGGCTTTATGTTGTTTTAGCCTATTTAGCAACACCATGGACTGGTATCGAGGAGGTGAGCTAGGGTTGGAATTATCAACCAAGCAACGTGAAAAACTTAGTCAGCACCTTCGATTAATTATTTCAGTTATTTCTGGCGGAATTATGATCACTTTCGCAAATTTCACGATTCTTACAGGATTAACAAATGGGACAAGCTTTCTAATTTTGATGGTGTTGATCGGATTATTAATTGGGATGTACAGTTTAGAGATTCAGTTTGCCATTCTTTCTGGAATTTTTAGCATCTTTGTAGGATTCCTCATCTTTTATGGGGTGATCCTGATCCCAATTATCGTGTTCGCAACCTGGGAGCTTTTCGATATTCTTGTCCTCTTTGGCGTTTTTGTTATAGTGCGAATAATCATGTTAGAGTTAGTAGGCATTATGCTTGGAGCCATGATAGGTCGTTGGATTGGTCCAGCTTGGGAAGAACTCAGTATCCCCATGCATAAGCTACGAATTGGCGTTAACGGAAAAACAGAAGAAGAATAGCTATTCTCCGTGATTTTATCGTACAGGCATCCGCACAATTGTCATTACCCAAAGACCAAGGATAATTGCAACAAACATCCCAATCGTGAAAAGAACTTGACCTAAAAGAATCAATTGCAGGTTTGATGGTTGAACCAAAGCTGTGATACCCCAGATAAGACCTCCGACAATCATGAATATTGCCGGTACGATAAATACTCGATAGTCAATCAATCTCAATGGAGAAGGTCTTCTTTGATAAGGCTTCAAAACTAAAATGAGATGATTTGCATTCCAATTGCCTATTTCATGTAGGTTCATTTTTTGTTACGATCCTTAATGAATCAGAAGTAAACTAGAAAAGAAAAAACCTACGATTGTAGGAGAAGAACAATAGCCTATCCAAATCATAGGAAACATGACAAAAAGAATCATAGAAATTGTCCTTGGAATGTACAATAGATGTTGATGAAAACAATGCCCTCTGGGAGTAATAGAGTTGAGCCGGTTCGAATAGGTATTGATGTTGGCGGAACATTTACAGATGTTTTACTTGTTGATACATTTGGAAACCGATGGCATGTTAAGGTACGGTCAACGCCCAAAGATTTATCCAAGGGAGTAATTGAGGGATTGCAAAGGATTCTAGATAATGCTAACATTCCATCAACAAAAGTACAGTACTTATTGCATGGTTCAACTGTAGCTACTAACGCTGTTCTCCAACGAAAAGGTTCGTCAATTAGTCTGATGGTGACCAAGGGATTTGAAGATTTGTTACAAATAGGGCGACAACAACGATCAGATCTGTATGACCTATTTGTGGAACGGAGTGCTCCCCTTGTTCAACGGAACCACATTTTTGGTGTTAGTGAACGCATCCTCCCTGATGGTTCCGTTCATCTCGCATTAACAACAAAAGAGGCTCAAACAGCAGCGAAGCGAGCTGTGAAAGATGTAGAAGCTATTGCGATATGTTTACTCTTTGCTTATCGAAACTCTGTGCATGAACACCAACTTCGAAACCAAATTCAACAAATTAATTCACATCTTCCCCTCTCATGCTCTTCTACTATACTACCGGAGTATCGAGAATATGAGCGAATGTCAACAACTGTCTTAAATGCCTATGTTACACCAGTGCTTAAGCAGTATCTACAAAATCTAGAAAACGCCCTTGGCAAGATAAAAACCACCACACCCATGTTAGTCATGCAAAGTCATGGAGGTGTCCTGCAGTCAATTTTTGCAGGAAAACAAGCAGCGCGGTTATTGTTTAGTGGATTGGCGGGAGGAACCCTTGGTGCTCGTTTTACCTCTGTATTATTGAATCAGAAGAATGTGATCAGTTTTGATATGGGGGGAACCAGCACAGATGTGGCTTTAATACTTGATAATGAAATCCGTGAGACTTCCGAGGGGCAAATTTCTGGGTATCCATGTCGGGTTCCGATGGTGGATGTGGAAACGGTTGGTGCGGGCGGAGGAAGTATTGGATGGATAGATAAGGGGGGAATTCTGCGAGTCGGACCACATAGTGCGGGTGCGGATCCAGGGCCTGCATCTTATGGAACAGGTGGAGAGAAAGCTACTGTAACAGATGCAAATCTTGTGCTTGGACGTCTGAATCCCGATTTCTTCCTGGGTGGAAGAATACCATTAAAGCTTGAACTTGCTCGAAAATCAATTAGGAAGCTAGGTCGCAAACTTTCTCTTTCTGAACAAGCTTGCGCTTTTGGAATAATTCGCGTAGTCAATGCTAATATGGAACGAGCGATACGTGTTGTTTCAATTCAACGAGGTTTTGATCCTCGCGATTTTGCCCTGGTAGCATTTGGTGGTGCGGGACCGATGCATGCTTGGGCGTTAGCGGAGCATCTTGGAATTCCTCAGGTAATTATTCCAACCGCACCTGGTCTTCATTCCGCATTAGGTTTACTAGCAACCGATCTGAGGGTTGATCAAAGTCAGACAATTCTGGAATCTTCAAAGGCTCCCAATCTTAAACGTATTGAGTCTACCTTTAAGGAATTAGAACGTCCACTAAGAAAAATGCTACAAAACCAAGGAGTCTCTCAAGCAGCTATTTCAATTAGTCGGTTCACGGATCTTAGATACAAAGGACAAGCCTATGAAATTAGAGTTCCAACACCTCGAAGTCGCATTTCAAAGAACTGGCTCAAGGAGCTTATCTCCTTATTTCATACACAACATAAACGACAGTACGGTTTTGCTACTGTTTCAGCACCTGTGACTATTGTAAATCTCCGTGTTATAGCTCAGGCTTCTATGCCTGTACTTAAACCTTCAACAATCCCTAAACAAGGCAAAAAGTCACCTATCCCCGAATCTCAGAGAACGGTGTACTACGAAGAAGTAGGGGGTTTTGTTGATACTCCAAGCTATCGAAGGTCTGCATTGGGTGAGGGAGCAGAAATTATCGGTCCTGCAATTGTTGAGCAATTGGACTCGACAACTGTCATCCATCCAAATACTCGCGCATCAGTAAAAACGGGGGGAAATATTGTATTGGAGGCATCATCTTGAAAACTCATCCCATCTTTTTTGAAGTTCTCCGTAATGCGTTCATTTCAGTAGCTGAAGAGATGGGAGCAAGTCTTATTCGTACTGCTTATTCCCCGAATATTAAAGAACGCCGCGATTGCTCAGCGGCTGTTTTCGATATTGAAGGTGAGCTAGTCAGCCAAGCTGAACACATTCCTGTCCATCTAGGAGCTATGCCTGAATCTGTCAAAGCAGCCCTAAAACAGTATTCCATCTCAGAATGGACCAAAGAAGATGTCGTTATCTTAAATGATCCCTTCGAAGGCGGCACACATCTTCCAGATGTTACAATGATCTCCCCGGTCTTGTTTAAGAACGAGGTAGCAGGGTTTGTGGCCAACCGTGCACATCACGCAGATATTGGTGGTGTTACACCTGGATCAATGCCTGGGGCTTCGACTGAAATCTACCAAGAGGGCCTTCGCATTCCACCAACAAAGATTATTGAAGGAGGAAAAATCAACCAAGGACTTTGGCGAGTATTATTAGCTAATGTCCGAACACCTATCGAACGACAAGGGGATTTGCAGGCTCAACTAGCGGCCAATTTGACAGGGGTCACAAGATTTGAATCCATCCTAGAAAAGTACTCACTCCCCACTATCGCATCATTTTTTGAAGATTTTCATAGCTATTCCAGACAACGGATGCTTGACCAGCTGTCATTGATGCCGCAGGGAAAGTTTAGGTTCATAGATTATTTAGATAATGATGGCATCTCTGAAGATTCTATTCCTTTGAAAGTATGCGTTACCATTGAACTAGCCAAAATAACCTTTGATTTTTCTGGAAGTGAAAAGCAAAGGCAAGGTAATGTAAATGCTCCATTTGCAGTGACCCTTTCTTGTTCATATTATGTGCTTCGATGTATTACTGACCCAACGATCCCAGTGAATGCGGGATGCTACTCGCCATTAATCGTTATAGCACCACTTGGTTCCATTCTTAACCCTCGTCCTCCAGCAGCTGTCTCTGCAGGGAATGTGGAAACAGCGCAACGCATTGTCGATGTCCTATTTGGAGCACTGAAAGATGCCCTCCCGAAAAAGATCCCGGCAGCGAGCCAAGGGACCATGAATAATCTAACAATAGGAGGAGTCATTCCAGAAACATCAGAGGCATTTACCTTCTACGAAACCATTGGCGGTGGAATGGGCGCCCGACCCACATCAAAGGGTATTGATGGTATTCATACCCATATGACCAATACTGCAAATACACCAATTGAAGCCTTAGAAACCACCTATCCCCTTCGAGTCCGATGCTATAAACTAATTCCAAAAAGTGGGGGTGAAGGACGATTCCGGGGAGGTTGGGGTATTCGCCGTGACATCGAAATTCTTTCTGACCCAGCAACTATATCCATTCAAAGTGAACGACGCCAATTTCACCCCTGGGGATTAAAGGGTGGAAAACCCGGTCAGCGTGGAAAAAATCTCCATTACCACGCTGGTAAATGGAAAAAATTACCTGGAAAAGTCACTTTTATGGCAGAATCCGGTGATATCATTAGTATTCAAACCCCAGGGGGAGGGGGACATGGACAACGAAAACACAAAAAGCAGTAGATTCTCAGATTCTGGGCTCTGCATGTCGGTTGCTTCCATTTTTATTAGATATTAGGTTAGGAGTTTTGCTTTTCGCTCTCGCACTCGAAGGTGCGTACTAAGACAACATGAGGATAAATAGCTGAATAGCATTCAGACAAAAAAGGCAACCAAAATAAATTAAAAAAATCCCAAAAATGAGAATCAGAATTCGATAACCTTGAGTACCAATCAAATTCGTTCCCTTATTTGTAATCCACGAAGTAACTGTGAGCCACACATAATCAATCCATACGTGGCTGAAAAACATGACAACAACTCCAAATAGTGCGGCGAAGAGTAAGGCGTCTAAAACAATTTTTGCACCGACGGTAAACCACCAAACAATAAAAAAGGGATTGAAAGCTGAAAATAGCAGTCCAATCAATATTGGGTGACGTGTTGGTTTAGCCTTTGCCAAGTCAACCTGTTCAATTTCATCAAATGATTTCCAGGCCTCATAAATTTGAAATGCACCAAAAACGAGTAATACGAAGCCTCCGAGGATTGCAATTCCTAATTGCATGATAGGGAGAAAGATGAAAAAGCTCAATCCAAATGCAATCAGAAGAATAATGGGAAATTCAACCAAGGAATGACCGAGAGATAGCCAAAGTCCGCCCTTCCAGCCCCAACGAGGGGCGTTGGATAAATTAGTGAAGAGAAGTGGACCCGGAGCGAGTGCACCACTTAATGAAATGATTATTACCGAAAATAGGAAAAAGACGAAAGGATTCACCGTTGGACCTCTGTTGTGTAGATTGACTGGTTATTGGTGCTATGTTTGGTTATTAGTCTAGTGTATCCATTATAGCGACTTCCTCGTCATGCACAATAACCGGAGGTCTCTCTTTCTTTTGTGGTTCTCGAACAACAAGACCAAAAAGTGTGGTTCCAATTAGAACTAGGCCTGAGGAGAGGAAGAAGGTATCTATAATCGCTTGTAAAGCAGCTATATCGAGAGGAAAGCCAAGATCCAGAAATCCTTGTTGTCGCCAGGTTGCAAAGACGCCGCCAACAGCTGTGGGTGAACTTCCAAAAGAGATTGTCCAGACAGCATTATAGACCCCAAAAAGCTCACCACGAGAAGATTCTGGAATCATTTCAGCGACTAGCGCGTAACCGTTAGTATGAATAGTTGGTCGAACAACTCCATTGAGCGAATTGATAACGAGCATACTCAGGAGCGTGTTGACAAATCCATAGAAGGCAGAAGTTACGGCCTGAATAATCAACGCTCCGATAATAATTGGTTTTCGTCCAACCCGATCACCGAGATATCCTGCTAACGGTGCCGCTATGAAACCAACACCAGAGTTAACATTCCGAACCAAACTAATTTCAATCGAGTTTAAATTGAGACTCAGTCGGAGATAGAAAGTAAACAACGACAAATAACAAACCCACCCTACCGTGATTAAGGCCCATCCACCAAGAAAGATAAAATAGTTACGAGGGTATTTAGAATACCAGCTTGATTTTGCACTTTGTGAATTGGATGACTTGATAATGGGTGCGGATTCTTTCTCCTTATGAACTTCTGGAACCATACTAATAAGAGCTACAATACTGCTGAACATGACACCTGCAGCCACAGGAAAAGCCCAAAAGAAACCAGCACCAGGAGATGGAAAATCATAAATGAAACCCATCACAGTGGCACCAAAAATTCGCCCGATAATACCGAGAGCATTTATGCGACCCATAATTGTTGAGCGTTCATTGGGTTTGGTGAGATCAGCAAAAAGTGCTGACCAACCTGTGTTTGACATTGACCAAATAGCTTCGATGATAGTTAATCCGCTGATGATTGTCCAGATTGTAATATTAGTCCAGATAATAAGATAGCCAAGTCCTGCAAAAGTTTCACCAATAACGACTAGTATTCGCCGGCGCCGAATATGGTCACTGAGTCGACCCCACACGAAGGCTTGCATTGCACTATTGGTTATCATAGGTAATGTGATTACTAACCCGAGTTGGATAAAATTGGCTCCAAGCACTTCTGCCATAAATAAGGTAAGAAAAGTGTAAAAGATTGCGCGACGGGCATTAATCATGAATTCAAAGGATGCCATCCCCACTTGGATTTTGTTACGCATATCCTTTCACCCGCAATATGGTCTTTTAAGAAGACAGCGAAATAAGGAGATGAGGGAGTCAATGAATCGTTCTTGTTATGGTAGCTAATATTTGAAGAATCCCTCTCCAGTTTTTCGCCCGAGTTTGTTTTCTTTTATCATTTTGTTGAGTAAGGGGTCTGGAGTGTAGAAATCATCGTATTCTTGTGCGATGAACTTGAGCTTTGAGACCACTTCATCGATGCCAAGTGAATCCGCAAGCTCTAACAACCCGATTGGAATGTTAAAGCCTAATTTGAGTGTCTTATCTATATCAGCAGGATTAGCGACCTTGTCCCGGACTAAGGTTGCTGCTCGATTTACTCCAACGACGACCGGTAGCTGAGCATCAAACTTGGCTGCCAATTCCTGAGACCAGCTCGTTGGACGTTGCCATCGATTGCCCGGGTGCTCGTAGAAACCCTTTCCAGTTTTTGCCCCTAGCTCACCGTTTTGCACTTTTTCTTCAAGGCACTTGGCCATTTTCATTCCAGGTATACGACTTACCATGAATTTGAGAACGTTATAGACTACATCAATGCCAACAAAATCAAGTAGCCCGAAAGTACCCATTGGGTTACCTGTTTTAAGGTGTGTTGCAGAGTCAATTTCCTCAACTGTGAATAGCCCTTCATCTACGAGTTGCCCAACGAAATTCAATGGAAACATCATTATCCCATTTGCAATAAATCCTGGGACATCTTTATTACATAATACAGGTTCTTTGCCCATCTTCAATGTCAAAGTAAAAATGACTTGAGCAATATCGTCCCTAGTCCTTTCGCCCTTTATGATTTCTACTATATCCATCCTTACAACGGGAGAAAAGAAATGCATCCCAACTACTTTGTGGGGTTGTTTAGTGGCGGAGGCGATTTCAGTGATGGGTAAAGAACTAGTATTAGTTGCAAGAATAGTATGTTTTGGTGCCTTCACTTCAACATCTGCAAAGACTTCTTTTTTCAGATTAAGAATCTCGGGAATAGCTTCAACAACAAGATCAGCGTTTTTTACTGCTGCTGAGCGATCCGTTGAGAGAGTGATTCGATTTAGTATATCATCATGATTTTCTTGTGTGATTTTACCCTTTTGAAGAAATTTTCCAAGGCTCCATTGGATTTTTCCTAAGCCAGCTTGGACGAATTCATCTTTGATGTCAACCATGGTTACTAGGTAGCCGGCTTGCGCAAAGGATTGAGTGATACCATGGCCCATGAGTCCAGCACCTAGCACAGTGATGTTCTTTACATCTTCAGCTTTCATTTTATTCACCATAGGATGAGATACTTTGTTCGAAGCAGTAGCGTGTGTGTTTCTGAAGTTCTTAAAGCTTGATGTTATAATGCTAGTCCATCCAAGATGTTGAATATGCTTTATCATGGGGGAAAAAGAAAAGCAAGAATGAAGTCGCGAGTTGGCGGAAAGAGGAATAGGAAGAGTAGAATTAGTAGGATGCCAATGAAACCATAAACAATTTTAACCTTATTTCGTCCCCAAAATGTCGCATGAAGTTTGTGTAGATGTTCACAACTTTGTTTGTACCGAGCAAACATCCAAGGCAACTGATCTGCAAATTCACCGATGGCTTTTCCTTCTTCGAAATAGGGAGTAATTGATTCATGGACAGGAGCGCCATCCTTGACTGTAAGAGGCTCAGGGGTGTTCCAGTTGAAAAGGAAGTCAATAATGGGATTTACACCTCTTACTTTGACAGCGTTTTGGTACCAAAGTTCCCTCCAATGATAATCGCTGGTGATCCATTCAATTTTGCCGGTTCGAGCATTTACCCAGATATCTGCACGTTCCCAGTCATCGTGGGGAAGGGGAAAGGTGATTTCTAGTGGCCAATACCAGACATACCGATAAACCCAGTAAGCATCGGCTTCAAGCCAAGTATTTATGCCATAGGATAGATTTTCTGGGTAGTGGGCGGGATGAAAATTTTGAGGGAGTGGAAGCCATTGCTTTCCATCCCAATATCGTGGTTCAGGATAGTTAATCCATTGATCCTTACCGCGGACACGTCCTTTGTAATAGGGATTTAGTTCGCGCCGAGTACTGTAAAAATATAAGCTTGCAGTGTGGATGCGGGGTGGTTTTCCAAAATGTTTCGCGAACCAGTTAAAACGGCGACTAAAACTGACATGTGGTCGAGTCCATAGCTCGATTTTACGGGGATTAATTAGGTTTCGGATGATTGTGGTTTCTGCCCCTTCCCCAGGTGGTGTAACGCTCAAATCGCATTGGTCACCTTCGCGGGCAATAATGCCAATTTCGTGAGGAAAATGACGATCTCGGAATCCACGGATGTATTTAGAATGTCCACCACTACGGTCATTAGCCTTCATTTCATATTGGTTGGTTTTATCTTCACCTTGCCAATCATCGCGATAGAGACCATGTTCATAGCGTTGGCTCCAATAATCACGAAACAGGTGAGCCCGAGGAGGTTTATAGATTACCGGTCCATCTCGTTTATTACGAGCCCAACTTGCCCGAATGAGTTCGATGAAACCTAGGCGTTGTCCTAATTCAAAGCCAGTAATTTTCAGTTGAGAATTTTCGTTGACACCATGGAGTGTAAGGGCTTGACGGATTTCCGAGGCAAATGATTCAGAATATGTTGCCAGATCAACTTCTCGAGTGAGATCAGCTGTTAATCGTCGAATGCCGAAGAAAGTGGAACTGGCGGCTTTAAAAGTAAAAAGTGCCTCCACCCACTCACCAAATCCATCTTCCCCTTCAACAAAATAATCAGTAACTAGGAGACGAGGTTCCCATGTCTTGGGGTCAAGAAAGATATCCAACCGGTGATTAGTCCATCCTTTACGATAACTAGCGCCAGGAGCAGGTGTGACTTCTCCTGGTTCAAAGCAAATCCATAATCGATAGATATAATATTCGCCATCATAGTCGGCATCACCAATAAACACCGTTCCAAAGAATAATTCTTGGAAATTAATTCCATTACGGAGTCGTGGCATAACCAGTTCTTCTGCAGTCATTATGCGAGGGGGTGTACGAATCCGAAGGAATTCGTATTCTCCGCCGATGCGCTTTGATACCGGCATTTCTAAGGAGATGGTCGTTTCAATCAAATAGTTATTAGCAGCTTGGAGTTGTCGTTTCCCTTTATAACGTAGGGTGAAAGAAGAAGGAACATGTCTAAGGTATTTTGTTAAGTCGACTGCTTCTGAACCCATGGCAATTGTCGGTGTAAGCGTCTGAGGGTTCACATAGTCTTTGATGTCATATTCTGGAGCAAAACGAGGTACATACTTGGGAAGTTGAGCACCCTCTTCGAAGATAATACCAAAGGTTTCCTCCCAACTATCCGAAAGCTCATCAATCCAGTTAGTCTTAGCTTTAAGGATTTTTGGTCGACTGGCAATTTTGAAAAAGATAGTTTGAATCGCAATCGGTTCAGGTGAACTCCGATGGTAGATTCCGAAACTAACAGGAAATACCTGACCAGGAAGGATATTTCCTTCTCTTGCTGATTTTGTGAATACGGTGAAGAATGCGGCTTTGGTTAGATCATCCAAGGAGAGCATTGGTGTATCGGCACTTGTGGGTTCTTCGCTTCCACCAGATAGAGTGCCAATTGTCATTCCATTGTAGTCTCCACTCCACATCACGCCCAACCAAGGCTGTTCGCCGGTAATTTGTTTTGAAGGTGAATCTGGTTCTGAATCAGCTGAGGGAGAACTAGCTAATTCAATAGGAATTGGTCGGGATGGTCCAAAGGCATCTGCAGGCTTGTATTGGAAATTATCATCATCAATTTCAAATGCGTCATCATCACAGCCAATATAGAAATGCTTCATGGTTACTTGAGAAGGGTCACGAGCAGATTGCCAAGGCTGAACTGTACTCGGAGAAAGATGAGGAAGTACACCAAGAGGACGAATTGTAAGATCTGATGCTTCACGTTCGGAGATGTTCAAAATGGCAAGTTTTACGGGTGTTTCAGCTTCGAAATAAATAGTAGCTTCTGTCTCAAAATCTGGATAAACGCCTATTGCAAAATCACCATTCAGGAACTCAGTTAATTCTTTTCGGAGAAATCGAAGCATTTGTAAAGCCGCATTGGGTGTCTCGAGACGTTTTGCAATAAGTAATGCTTCTCTAGTGTATTCAAGAGTACGAAGATAAACTGAAAGTGTCCAGTTTTCTAAGCCTACTTCTCTCTGAAGAAATCGGACAACATCCAAAATACTTTCAGCAGAAATTGGATTATTCCGACGGAGAGCATAGAGACCAACCAATTCATCACAGACATTCAGAACTTCCTGCAAGCGTGCTTGTGTTGGTCGAGAACCACCGCCATCATCAACATTGATGGTAGCCACTATTTCTCGCATCCATACCTCTAAGCATGCAATGGCTTCATGATGGCGGTCTAGCAATTCGTAGGCATTTTTCGCTCTAAATAACTGCCTCCCTCCATCCTCATGATTCCCCTCTTCAAGGTGAGCTAATCCCGCCAGCCAATGACAATGAGCAGCGCGGCGCCTTAATTCATCTGGATCACGATGCGGAATCCACGTTTCTTCTTCCGTTGGAAGATTTTCATCAGCCCCGCGTTTTAAGCGGTAGGCTTGCGAATACAATTCAGCAGCTGTTATAAAGTCAAGAGAAGGGGCAGCACCCCAAAATGACTGTGACGCAAGCTCGTCATCCACAACTTTGGTGCTCTCCGACTGATCGGGTGAGATAGTTATAGCAGGTTCAACTTCAAGAAAAGTGAGATTCTGACGTAACTGCCCCTGGTTAAGTTTACAAATTGCCGCAATCCAGAACAAATCAAGGCTTTTGAATAAATCAACTACATCATCAAATTCTACCTCAGCATCAATCAGTAACCCAAAGAGTTCGTCTTGGATAGGTCGAGCTAATAAATCCATGATTTTTTGACGGAGTTCCTCCTTTGAACCGATATCAAGAACGTCACTGATAATACCAACCCGATAAATATCAGAAATTAATTTCAAACAGATGACATATAATCCTCGCGAAGCACCTTCACAAAGCCATCGATAAACCATAGCTAGATCAATGAGAGGTTGATCTTGTTGGTGCTGTGCTTGGACTAAGATTGTGCCGGCTTGTATCGCAAGCTCTTGAAATGCAGTTGAGCCTTCATAACCTCGCTTAATTGAATTGAAAATGGCAATAAGGCCTTTCATTGCTTTTCTGGAATCTTTGACAATTGAAACGCGTTGATATCCCAGTCGTTCAATAAGAGAAAGGATAAAATCAGCAGCATATTGGGTTAATCGAAGACTTTGTTGTCTAGCTTCGTCTACTGTGAAGCCTTCAAAATCCCGAGTAATTCGTAGATTGGCAAAAGCTCCTTCCATGTAGCTGGAAACAAACCGCTGAATGGATGGAATTGGCTTCGCTAATTCTTCCCTACCCATTTGCTCAAAGAATTCCGCTAGCGCACGAAATCGATTAAGTGTTAGATCATCCAGACCTGAAATTAAAGCTAGAGCTTCTGCTTCATTCCAGAGAAATATAGCAGCTAATGGAATATTCAAATCAGGATCCTTTTGGCGATTAGAGACAGCGGTCATTGCAGTGTTTCGGAAGAACTCAATTGCCTCTTTGAGCATAGCCTGATTTTGTTCAGAAATTTCACCACTAATACTTTTGAGGAGTTTTTGAATCGCCTGTCCAATATTCAAAACATTTACCCGATCATCTAATTCCTCATAACATCTATACTCGCGAATAAGCGCGGGTAAAGCAGCTAATGGTAGTCCTTCAGCTTTCCGAGCCTGAACAACTGAGCTGAAACACTTAGCAGCCCGACGCCATTCTCTGGCCAAGCCAAAGATCGTTCCCGCGGCATCTAATGCTTGCAGAGCCTGATTTCGAATATTCCGCAATGCATTCTCTGATGCCCTAGCCCGTTCTTCATCTGACCGATAGACATAATCATCATAATGAATTTCATCAATAAAATACTGCTCTAATTCTTGCCAACGTTGAGCAATTGTGTCAAAATCCCTTGCAATTGCACGAGCGACTTCGATTTCCAATTGCTTTGCACTTGCAGCCAATTCGATGCGCTGAAGTAATTCGGAAATTTGTGATAAAATGTCTTGGATACCCTTTCCTTTTGCTTTAGTCAGGTGATTAGCAATCTCTACTAACTCATTTTGGGCAACGCTAAAAAGACCCTGATATGCTTTGACTAAGGAACTATGATCTACGGATGCCATTTTTTTCACCTTCAGACCTGTTTCATCACCACTTTGTTAGAAAGAGAGCGACGAAATGCTCGTTTTCATGGACGTTTCTCCTCATAAGCTCTTCCACTGTGATGAGAAAAAACGAGATAAAAATCCCACAGAACAAATAATGTCTAAAATAGTAAAGAAGAGCAGGCCGCTTCGATTTACCCGAACTTAACCAATACGGAGAACGTGACCCGCTCTACCAGCGATAACGATCTTCTTTCGACCTTCTTTTTGGATTAACTTATTTCCACTAATCACCACTTTCAAATCGCCTAATTTCATGACGAGCCGATCATCGCTCGCGACGATTCCGGATTTGCCACGTTGCTTATCTAAGATGGTGGCAATCCACCCACGATTGCGGGAAATAAAAGTATCAGACACAAAATCCCGATTCTCATTGTAGAAGCGGTAGAAAATTTCTTTAGCTCGTGCTTGAGCCTCTTCCGAGGAGTCCAATAAAAATACTTTGAGATCCTTATGCTTCACTGGTTCGACGGCAGGAGGTGACCACTTAGCATCATTTGTGAGCAAAAGGAGGCTTCCATTCCAAACGAATTCATAGCTTTTTCCGATTGCCCCACGACTGGTATCAATAATTGCATCAATTAATACCTGTCCAGCACCAATAAAGATCCCTCCAATTTCAATATCATTCTGTAACACTGGGAAATAGAGTGTTCCTTCACTAACGTTTAAAAGGGCCTTTTCACTCCGTGCTACATCAGTGGGATCTGAAACCTTACCTGCTAAAGCACCAATGACTGGTTCGGATTGTTTGTTATTATTTGCTTTGCTAGCACTCATAAAGAATTACTCCTTTGCTTTTTCAAACACATCATCACCAATTCTGGTAGACATTTGATTGTGGAGATATTCAGCAAGTTTCAAAGCCATGCGACCAGGTATCGTTATTAGGTATCTGCCACGAACCCGCTCTTGAGTAACATATCCCGCCTCTTCTAACTGTTTCAAATGATGAGGAAGCGTTCCAGGAGCAAGTCCTGATAAGTCCATTAAATCTTGATGATAACGCGGCTCTTCTGCCAATAAATATAGAAGCTTAATTCGTTCAGCACTAGCCAATGGAGATAATAATCGTTGAGCGTCCTCAGGGGGTACAGGTTTTAGAGATTGCGCTGCAGAGTCACCCAAATTAATTTCACCATTACCCATACTAATGCGAGCACCATCAGGGCCAATGAAAATACTCCGCATTGCGCGGTTGATCCCGCGCATTGAATCTTGTACAACTAGCTTGATATATTCGCCTAGTTCTTTGCCATGGGCTCCCATTTGGCGACCTATCTCTTTCATTTCCTTTTCGAAATCAGAATCAAACTGAACTTTGTGAGTTTTTTCTCGGCGGTAATCTTTTCCTTCCATGTTAATACGATGCCGCAGGCTATTCATCTCATCTTGTAGACGTCGCATTTGCTCACGCAAATCCTCTTCTTTAGAGGTTTCGTCTTTGGGATCTTTTTCTTTGTCTTTTTTTCGACCAAACATTAGAGGTTCAACTCTCAGGCTATTCTTCGGTATCGATAGATTTCAGAAAGCACTTTTTGTTTGAGGTTGTGCTTTGCTTCTGCCTCCCT
>CAYFXY010000019.1:2732-5091 GCA_964347205.1 uncultured archaeon | reverse complement strand
TAGATTTCAGAAAGCACTTTCGTGCGAGGAGAATATTCTTGGCGATTCTTTTTTGTCATCATATTCGAATCCTTTCGGTTTCTAAACGATACTCGTTTTCTAAACGATTTTCGTTCTGATTTAGAAAATAATCGTTCACAAATATAAACCTTTCGAATTTAATCAAAGCCCCTACTTTCATACTAAAGCAACCCGAGAAGTGCATTACACACACTTAAAGGCATAAATAGAATATTTTTTCACTGGCGATACTACCGTGAGTAAGCAACTAAATGCATTTGTCGGTTTAGCTGCGTTTCCGCTTAACACCTTTACTTCTGATGCTGTTGTGAGCCGTGTGGCTACACGGTTAAGGGAAGAGCAATTCAACTCAGCAGAACTCCACTGCCTTTCAAATGTGCTTGGACGGCCTAGGGGCGGATTGCCAGGTTACCCATCTCAAGACCGGGCAAGCAATATTGGAAAGCAGCTTAGTGAGTTCCATCTAAGCATCCATGGCCCTTATTCGATCTCATTAACAACAACGGAAAAACCTAAGCTAAAGAACAGCCGTGCACATATGACACGCTGTTTACATATTGCAGAAGCGGTGGGAGCGACACACGTTACCTTCCATCCTGGTTTTCGACAGAAGCGAAGTGCTGTAAAAGAACGAGTGGTTAAGCGATTGATGGAGATTATGGAAAAAAATAAGCAGGATGGAATTACAGCAGTTCCAGCACCAGAAGTTGCAGGAAAAATCGTTGGTTTTGGAGATTTTGATGAAATGTGTCTTGTAGCCAGCGAGGCGGGGTGTTTATTCTGTTGGGATTTTGCTCACGATTTCGCCCGAGGAGGCGATGTGACTTCTGAAAGGGGAATTTTACGTCGGATTGAACTCATTGAACGGCACATTGACTTAGGGAAATGGCGTCTGCCCGTACATCTGTCTGGAATTGTCGCCAATCGCCGTGGTGAAGTCCGTCATGCGCCCCTAGAGAATGGTAGTAACGTGCCATGGCAGCTCTTTTTATCTGTGTTACGAGAACAGAAATTCTTAGACAAAGTGAGTATCATTTGCGAATCGAAATCTGATGAACGGAATGGGCTAGATTTTCGAATTGAAGAAGCCCAGATTTTAAAAACATTCATTGAGAGTGAACGCATTGAAAAAGAGTATCAACCCATACGCCCCAGGTTAACACAATTCTTTGGATCAAAAGATTCCACTGAGGAGTAATTAAAACACCTTAAAAACACTCAAACGCGACGAATTCGTCGTTGTCCCGAGAGATACCCTAATTTCCATAGCACCCAAAGCATAACCAAAAATGCATCCATCGCAAACATGCACAACCAAAAATAGATACTACTTAGCCAGCCCAAACTAACAAGCGAAATGGGAAACAGCGCAATAGTTGAGGCGATAAACACAATTGTTATGGAGATAATGACATCTCCACAACATCCCATTGAACGCTCTTCATAGAGATCTTTTCGTACCGAATATATAATGACCCAATTAATAACAAACAAAAAGAGCAGCCATGGACCAATAATATTTATGGTCAAGAACTGAGCCATTCCAATCGAACCCCAAAATCGACATTTTGAAAAGTTTACCAATCATCACCATGATGAGTGAAAATAAAATGACTGCGCTTTGGGCAAAATCCGCTAGTCAAAAACCATTTCAGGCTTTGGTGCTACCGGTTCTTCTTTGGGCGCAGAGAGCTTCAGGGCTTCTTTGATAATATCCAAGGCTTTTTGTCGATTGTTGGGGTCAATCGCGACCATTCCATACGCTTTGATACCAAGTATTCGTTGCACAAGCTGTGGAGATAATGCACCAGGTAGATCCTGTTTATTGGCGATAGCGAGAAGCTGTGCAGCGATGTCTTTACGGCGAATTAGGTCAATTATATCCTTACTGTTAAGAACATTTTCAAGGGTCGAATCGGTGACTAAGAGAATAATGCGGCTTCCGCGGAAGTAGAGTTCCCAGAGTTTGCGGAAGCGATCTTGTCCAGCAAAGTCCCAGGTACTTACTTCATAGGTTCCGATTCGGGCGCCTTCGATTTTTTGGATATCAATTGCGATAGTAGGAACGTAGGTGGTGGGGGGTACACCACCATTTAGGAGCGTCACGAGAGTCGTTTTTCCAACCCCTCCATAGCCGATAATACTAACTTTGAGAGTAGTGGTGACATAGTCGTCGACTTTCTCCATGAAAGCTTCGTATTCGACTTCATAACTGATGACACGCTTAAATTCGTAAGTGACGCGATCAAGTTTTTCACGGAGCGTATCGTCATCATCGACACTTTCAGCACAAAGGACGACAATACCTCGACCAAGAGGTTTGCCAATGTATTTAGTG
>CAYFXY010000019.1:1030-2710 GCA_964347205.1 uncultured archaeon | reverse complement strand
AGAATTTTTTCTGGACGACGATTTCGTCGCGAGCATCAATGATAAAGACGTGGTGTATCATCCGGATCCCCTGGGATGTCGTCCGCTTCCACTCTCTTTGTATCTAGGGTTGAGCTATTTCAACTTTGCGCACTTCAACCCATTATATTACCAATTTTCTACTTTTGAGTAAAGTTGATAAAAGAGAGACCCATGAAGCAATATGGGGTCGAGATCTTTGGAAGTAACAATTCTAGGCAGTGGCGCATCTCTACTCTCAACTGATCGGGTCTTATCTGGGTTAATGATTGAAACCGCAGGGGAACCACTAATTTTTGATATGGGAGCAGGCGTGCTTCACCGTCTTTCTTGTAGTCTAAATGAACTAACCCGGATAGAACATCTTTTCGTAAGCCATTTACATGTTGATCATGTAACGGACATAGTAGCCCTCATTCAAAGTTTATGGCTTATGGGCTATGACAAGACTTTGAATATCTATGCCCCGGTAGATATGCAAAAGATGGCTAACCTATTGGGTGACCTTTTTCCTTACTTGCAGGGAAAGGTCAAACTCAAGTACCATCGCCTTGAACCAGGATTTCAGGTGAAAACAGAGAACTGGAACGTTCTAACATTTCCTGTTAACCATGGAGATTTTGAAGCATATGGATTTCATATTGAAGCAGAAGGTAAACGCGTAATCTATTCTGGTGATACAGCCCCTAGTAAGGAGTTAGTGAAGGCGGCTAAGGGGGCTGATCTACTAATTCATGAGTGTTCGTTACCAGATCGAATGAAAGAGATGGCTCCAAATCACACAACACCTGGTGAACTTGGAAAAATCGCAGCACAGGCAGAAGTCAAAACTCTTGTGATCACGCACTTATATCCAGAACTTATCGAAGAACTGGGAGATGCCCTCCGAAGCATTCGTGCTTCTTTTTCAGGAAAAATCATTGTTCCACGAGATACTCAAATCATAACCATTTAATCTAATTCTAGCAAAAGAAGCTAAACTTACATTAGGTGAATCTATGTTGAACAAAGCCCAGTTTGAGAATATGTTAAGTCGAACGAAATCGGTAACTAACTATATTGAGAAAATGTCGCTGAATTATCGACCCAAATATTTAACGCGGAGAGCCGAGTATTCACCTAACCACAAGGTTCTTGAAGAAATCAAAAAGATTGCGGATCAATTTGTTATTGTGGCAATCGGAGCGGAGTGGTGCAAAGATTGTGTCACAAATATTCCTGTTCTTGAATTGATACAAGAAGCAACAGGATTACGTATCTATGTGCTTGGTGGGGTGAAAACAGATCCATTAAATCCCAACAAACAGTGGGCCGTTCCACCAAGTCCTCCTGAAGTTGAAACACTCAAAATAGTTGCAGTACCAACAATTCTTATTTATACTCTGCAAGGAATGGAAATTGGTCGAATAAGTGAAAACCCTGAAATTAAACCCACGCTAGAAGAGGAACTTCTTTACCATATGAATCGTTACTTACCTTGAATAACCTAACAATGAGCCCTGAAGGGTTTTATACTTCATGGATGTTTTTCTACAGTCATTCTTTCGAGATGTAAGAATAGGATATTCTCTTCGGGTCAAATTACTCATATTTATCAAGGGCTCTCCTAAAGGCTTTAAATCCCTTAATAAAGAAGAGCGCTGTTGGAATAAATAATGTCTC
>CAYFXY010000019.1:655-937 GCA_964347205.1 uncultured archaeon | reverse complement strand
TGTTCAGAATGTGGAGTAAGCTATCAAACAAAACCAGGCGATGTTAAAGATCCAATTGCGGCCTATCTTCGCTTCATGGATATTATGGAGAGCAAAGATCCTGCACAGCAAGCTCCGATGAAATTTCAGCGGCAAAAAGAAAGATTTGATCAAAGTGACAGGCAGAAGCTTCGTTCAAAGCACGAATGGAAAAGAATATTGCACAAAGCAGGGGTTAAATCGATTGAAAAGCTACCAGAGGTAGTTCAACGTATTCTTTCGGATTCAGCCTATCGGTTAGTT
>CAYFXY010000019.1:0-645 GCA_964347205.1 uncultured archaeon | reverse complement strand
ATTCACAGTTTCCAGAAACCTTGCCTAAACTTGTAAGCCAGATTGAGATATCGCAGCTTAATGAAGAGCTGAAATCTGCACTTCAACGGCAGGGTGTCGTCCAACTTTTTAAGTTTCAAGAAGATGCTATCAACCATATTCTTGCAGGTCATGATGTGGTCATTTCTGCGCCGACTGCAGCAGGAAAAACTGAGGCATTCGCACTACCAATAGTGAAATTAATACTTGGACGTCAAACCGGTTGGGGCCCACTCCGTGCTGCACAGAAGCGAACTGTCCAAGCGATTTTCATATACCCGACAAAAGCGCTAGCACGAGACCAGGCCAGTAAGCTTGCCACTCTAGCCTAAAGTATTGGTTTAGAAGTTGCAGTTTTGGATGGAGATACACAGAAAGCAGAACGTGCAGCGATTTTTCGTTATCCGCCAGACATTCTAATTACAAACCCTGACATGCTTCATATCCACTTGATTCGTCCTCGTGATCCAATACGTCGTTTGGTTCGAACGGCTAAACATATTGTATTAGATGAAATGCATGTATACGTAGGGGCTTTTGGTGCAAATGTTCATTTTCTTTTGCGTCGATTGCAAAGGATTTGTCCTCCATTGCAATTTATTGGGGCCTCAGCCACCGTTGCTAATC
>CAYFXY010000018.1:25239-35691 GCA_964347205.1 uncultured archaeon | reverse complement strand
CTATGTTATAAGAATACCAATTCCAAAAGAACGACGCCCTTCTCGTTAAAGGAGATAGAAAGACATGCCAAATGATTCTAGATGATTTGGACAGATTTAGGGATTACAAAACCAGACGGGATTTTCCATTTGAGCATGGAACCACTCGACTTTCAGCCTATCTTAAATTTGGGCTGTGTTCAATTCGTGAGATTCATGAAGCAGTTTCAAAACAGCTAGGAATATTGCATCCCCTTATCAGACAATTGTACTGGCGCGATTTCTATATACATATCGCCTTTCATTTTCCCCATGTGTTCAAGCGAGCCTTCAAACCTCGATATGAGCGAATTCAATGGAGCTACGATAGCTCATTATTTCAAATGTGGTGTGAAGGAAAGACTGGATTTCCAATTGTTGATGCAGGTATGCGCCAACTCAACACAACTGGTTGGATGCATAATCGCGTTCGGATGATTGTAGCCTCTTTTTTAACTAAGGACTTACATATTGATTGGCGTTGGGGAGAACGCTATTTTGCTGAACGCTTAGTGGATTACGATCCCTCTGTGAATAATGGGAATTGGCAGTGGGCAGCATCAACTGGTGCTGATGCTCAACCGTATTTCCGAATCTTCAATCCTTGGCGTCAACAAAAAAGATACGACAAAGAGTGTAAATATATTAAGAAATGGATTCCTGAACTATCAAAAGTTAAAGCGAATATAATTCACAAATGGTTTAAGCCCACAAACTTGGATTCAGAAATCAGTTATCCAAAACCCATTGTTGATCATAAAGAGGAAAGTCAATTCGCAAAAGAACTATTTGCCAGTACGTTCTCAACACGATGATATTGAATATTTGTTAATTGGTCCCCAGTTCTCAATAAAATTAGTCTCTGGTTTCTTCGTGCAAAAATGAATCATAACAGGTGACTTGTCCAACTGAGGATTCTTTTCAAAAAGTTCCTGATCCCCATAGCGAATTGCTTCTAAGACAAGCGGTAGTTCCCTTCTAAATATAGCTTCACGAAATCCTCGAGTTCCAAATCCGCGACTAATTTCACAATATACATGAAGAGCGGGACCTTCCTCATCTTGAATTAATTCAGCGAGAACTTCATCACGCATTAGTCGGGTATACCAGCCTTTGATTTGGTCATGGTCATAATCAGGTCCAATCGTAAGATATAGTTCACCAGTCCTATCTGAATGTGTAAGTGTGTATCGACGTGGAAGAAGCGAATTATCCGTAGATGAGGAAGGGAGAAGCCGAACGTGAAGTTTTTCAGGTCTCAATCTTGTCATTCGCATTCCCCATTCTCATTTCCCTAAGTACTTAAAGATTCAATTCTTGAATTTTCGAAATAATGGCATCAACGTGCCCAGGCACTCGAACCTTGGGCCAGATAAATCGAATTTTTCCCTCACGATCAATTAGGAACGTCGATCGCTGGGCAGAACCAGTTTCAGGTTTTAGAACATCATAAAGCTTGACAACCTTTTGTTCCTTATCTGCGATAAGTGGAAATTGCAGCTCATTCTTTGCTTTGAAACCAACTTGGCGCTTCACACTATCTGTACTAACGCCAACAACTTTAACGCCCATTCCAGTTAAACGGATCATATTATCACGAAAGGAGCACGCCTCTTTAGTACAACTCGGAGTACCGGCACGAGGATAAAAATACAAGACTACGATATTTCCGCGAAGTGTACTCAATTCGAGATTAGATCCTTCATCAGTGGGGGCAGAAAAATTCGGTGCCATTTGACCAATTTCTGGCATAGCCATTTCCATCACCTCAATTATGATCAAACTTTTTCTCAAATAATTATAAGAAATGAGGGGAAAAGCCCCCTCATTTGAGTTGGATTACGAGTATTCTATTTAGGCAAAATCACTTTGTCAATGACATGGATCACGCCATTCTCCGCCTCAATATCAGCTTTGATAACATGAGCCTCATCAACCTTGACGCCGTTAGATGTATCAATATGAATACTTTGACCCTGGACCGTCTTGATTTCGTCTTTAGTGACAACATCTCCAGCTTTGTATTTTCCAGCTACCACATGGTAGAGGAGAATAGCTTTTAGCTTCTCAATATCTTTAAGAAGCGCTTCGATTGTCCCTTCTGGCAGAGCGGCAAAAGCCTCATCAGTAGGAGCGAAAACAGTATAAGGTCCATCACTCGACAACGTGTCGGCTAACCCAGCCGCGGTTGCAGCCGTCAATAAAGTATTGAACGTGCCTGCATCTTTAGCGATTTTTACAATATTATCCATAGTTCATCAGTCCTATAATTTTTGGACTCGAGGATGTGAGTTGACTACTTCATTCTCGGAGTTAACGCCGTTAAGAGTCTACATAGTATATAAATATTACTCTTAACTAAAAACAAATTTAAGGAAATAATGTTGACCGATGTTAACAATCATGGTGTCTTAATTTACGACACGGTTTCCGCTTCTGAACAATAACTCTTTGAAAGGATGAGAAATGAGAGTTTGAATAGAGGATTTGTGATTTGACTCTAGGCGTTTGGATACCTTGAATTCACCTAAATTTCAATAATGAGCATTCTTGTCATTCGAAAAAGAACAAATTCCTGCAGACTCGTAATCAAGTAGATCAGCTGCTATGGTGGGAATGCTTTACAAATCCTCGATATTGACAATGTTGTCATTATGTCAAAGTCACTTTGGAAAGTGCATTGACCACTTCTTCTGCTACCTCCATTCCACCGAGAACTTCACCTAAACTCTCTAAGGTTTTTTCTGGCTCTGCATATAGCACACAAGTGAAGAGGGTTTCCAAACCCGTCTCGGTGGCAATTAGATCCTGCATCATGAGATTAAGAACCCTTTTTGCATCACGAGCGGGGACCTTCTGTGCAGCTTTTGTTTTAAGCAGTAGATCAAGAAGTGCTGTAGATACCGGCTCTCGTTGGTCCTTGGGAATTAATCTAATGACATTTCGTAATGGTTCAGGCATAATCATAACCTAGCAATGGGCTGGTTCATATAATTTTAGTTGCAGCATTTTATCATTGCTTCGTTTTTTGTAACTGAAGCCACCAGGGAAGACATCTCAATCAAATGACTTTTCAAAATTCTATTGGTTTGTATCTCCGTAAATACTGGTTGTATAAACTCTTTCAACAAGAGTCTTTTCCTTCAAAAAAACACTGGAACTGTCCTCTACACTAATAAAATGGAGGTTATTTATCACTTCACCATTACGATAGATCACATTAATTGATAAGGTGATGTTAGTGAGTGCACGGTATCGAGATCGTGAAACTGCAGGAAGAGTACTAGCACAAATACTTCTCGAAAAGCGTTTCACCGAACCACCGTTAATCTTGGCAATTCCAAATGGGGGACTTGCTGTTGCACAACCAATTGCACTCGCCTTGAAAGGTGATTTAGATCTCCTTATAGTAAGAAAACTTCAGATTCCTTACAATCCTGAAGCTGGATTTGGTGCCCTCACATCGTTGGGAACAGTCATTTTGAACGAACCGCTTGTTGCCAGAATACGAATTAGTCAAAACGAAATACAAAGGGTAATAAATCAGACCAAAGAGCAGATTGAGCGGAGAAAGAAAGCCTACAGTGGATTAGTTGGATCATATTCTCCTAAGAACCGGCTAGTAATATTAGTTGATGATGGATTAGCTTCAGGATATACAATGCTTGCAGCTATAGAATCAGTTCGAAAGCTTGCTCCCCAAAAGATTCTTGTCGCAGTTCCCACAGCTTCGGCGAGTGCAATTTCACGTGTACGCGAAGTCGTAGATGATCTTGTTTGTCCCAATGTGGGATCTGGTTATGTATTTGCTGTAGCGGATGCTTATCTGAATTGGTATGATGTCTCTGACAAAGAGGTTATCTCTCTTCTTAAAAAGGTCCGCTGAACTCCAACTGAAATCGAATTCATTTAGCAAATTGAGCGAGGATTGCTTCAGCATTTTGCTCTGAGGGCTCATCAAGTGGAATAAGTTTGATATCTTTGAGGGATTTTGCTCCGAGCCCCAATTCAATCGCTCGCGCTAGTTGTGTCTGTTCAAATATCGATCCGGTATCAACCTCTGAAGTGGTTCCATAATGGCGAAGAAGTGCTACACCTACTGCGTCCAGAGCGACTCGATCAGAGCCCGCAAGTAATAAATTGGGAGTGACTTCTTGGCCATTTGCGGGACCTCCTTTAACAAAAGCAGTTGTTCCGTCCATGAGTATGAGGTTTGGATCATAAGCGGTGTTAATTTCTGCAATCATCTCCCTTTGATGGGGAGAACCATGCAACTCGCTCATATAATCATACCCATCTTGTGGATTGTACTGAGCAACCATTCCCACAGAATTTTTGAGTGAGAGGGTGAAATGACCGCCAAATCGATGGGTCTTCAAACAACATGTTTGAACGATGAAATCTGCATCAATAAATAAACGAGCAAATAGAAACCCCCTATTCCAATGTGAACCTTCAACATCACAGTTTAGCCATCCTGAAAGAGGTAAATCATTAAGGACTTGAACATCCATACGCTGCTTTTTTGCGAGTTCAATTACTCCGCTTTTTTCTAGAACCTGTTGTGTATTCCCCATGCCACTACGCTCACCCAAAATAATCTTCTTAGCACCTGCTTTTTGAATGCCTTTAACTAGGTGTTTTAATGTATCTGGATGAGTTTGAGCAGGGAATGGATCAGCACTGTTATAATTTGCTTTTAATGCGATCTGTTTTCCTTTATAAAGCTTCAAATCCATTTGCTCCAACAGTAAGGCGATGCCCTTGCTTCGGTTATCTCCTTGTATCAAAAAAATTTCAGATGGCATGATATATTACCACCCTTGTTTACTGTCCCCAATATCCATGCTTTCCTTCTCTTTCCCTTAGAAAAGACTTGTGATTTCAGGAAAAGAGGGAAAAATTGGTGAAACTGCTTAATCTTATATGAATTTAGGCTCGCCCAAGTAGTTCCAAGAGATGTTCTTCAATAAGTAATCCAATTCGTTTTGCAATCCTTTCAATAGCCAATACTGCTGGATGGTCATCTGGTAATTTTAGTAATGATTCGCCCTTCAAATTATACGCTACTATCTGATCATCCGCTGGAACAATTCCTGCTAGTTCAAGCCCTGCATCATTTAATTGGCGCTCTAGGTCAGGAGAAATTTCATCAATTAGATCCGAAGGAAAACGGTTTGCAATTACCCAGATGCGTTTAAAATCGATGTGGACTTCCTTGGCCAAATCTCTAATGCGAATCGCAGCATCAAGGGCCATCTTTGATGGGTCAATTATAATGAGTAACATATCGACATTTCGATCCGTTCGCCGGCTGAGGTGCTCAAGTCCAGCATCCATATCCATTAATGTAATATCATAATTAGCAGTTAACGTGTCAAGAATTTGTGTTAAAACACGGTTTACAAAACAATAGCACCCTTCACCTTCAGTTCGACCCATCGCGAGAAAATCAAATCTGTCCCCTTCAATTAAAGCTTCAAAGACTTCCCCTTCAAGTCGATCTTGTTTAGAAGAGGAAGCTGGAATCGATCCGGCCTCGATATCCTCACGCAGTTGACTTGCTGCTTCTCCTACGCTCACTTCAACAGCAATATTCAACATGGATGGAAGATTCATAACTGGGTCAGCATCAACTACCAGCAGCTGATGCTTGGTGTGGTGAAGAAGCGTTCGTAGAAGAAGGGTAGTTATTGTAGTTTTACCAACACCGCCTTTTCCAGACACTGATACGACAAGTTTTTGCCTCATGGAATTTCTGCCTCTTCATTCTGCCAATCTGAATTGATGAACTTAACCCTTTTGCAATGGTTATCAAATTGAAACTTCCTAAAAGTCTTTAACGGGAATTTGTCAAGTATTTGTAGAAATAGTAACTTAAATTATTCAACAATGTGGAAGGTGTTGGTATTGCAGTATGGATCACGGCGAATCATACAGCTTAATGGGTCCCGACGTAAGTTCCTGGTCGGGATTATCATTATTATCATAATTATTGGAGTTCTTGCTGTTGGAGTGCTTGGTGTTCAGAACTTGTTACTCGATTTTAAGATACTGGATGTTATGTTCATCAATAAAGCCGGAGTTTCATGGTGGGCTACTGCAACCTTTAATGGGCTACTCTTTTTTGTTGGCATCCCTTTGGCATTAATTATCGCCTTTGCTGGATTGCCCTATGAATCTAAAACCTTGAACCTCATCTGGATGAGTGACCGGATTGGTAGGAATCGAGTTCCTTCATGGTATTTAGTTATCGGATGGAAAATCATTCTTTTTCTGGGGTCCTATCTCTTTCTAACTTTCATTTTCATCGAAAACATGCGATACCTTGCGCTTCTATTCCAAAGTTCAGCCTCTGGGGTGGGAAGCTGGGGACAGATTCAACAGACTCTCTACCTAATTTTCAATCCTATGGTTCCAATTGAAGTTGTCGCAGAGATGGTTGCTACAATAGAAGTGCAATATACAATCTTCTTCATCTTTATGTCACTTCTACTGATTGTTGTTGGAGCCCGAGTAATAATGGATCTTATCCATTATTTTGCTCGCATAGGTCCTTCAACTAATCGACCTGAGGTTCGAGTTCTTGCATCGATTTCGTTCATTGTAGTCTTAGGAATCCTATGGTTTCTTCTCACCGTTCCGTATATGGAGGTCGATGTGGGTACACAATTCTATGTCCTTCACCTCCTTGTGCTCTTCGTCTTCTTTTGCACGATTTGTGGCATATCCTTTGGATTAACTATATTCGGGCGATATGGACGAGCTGGTGAAGTTCCACGGATGAATCGTGGAATAACAGCAGGTCTGGGAATTGTCACGATCGCACTCATCGTAGGTCCTGCATTGTTCACAGGATATCTCATATCTGGACCTATCCAAGGTCAAATGTGGGAACCATGGCACTGGGACCCTCTAATCACAAAAGAAATTCAATTCACAAACTGGGCTGGTGGTCCTCAAATCACAGAAGTACCATACCAAACCCTCGTCAATGATACCGGTGTTTCAGATGGCCAAGTACTCGGGCATGCTCGGCTTTGGGATTTTGAAGCAAGTCGAAATAAGATGCGAAGCCAAACTATAGCTAATTGGATGGCATTAGCAGATAGTGATATCGTCTATGTTAATGGCCGTGAGTATTGGATCACTCCATACTCCCTAACACCTCCAAGTCTTGACGATTTCCACAAACAATATATCCTATATACACATGCTGAAGGCGCTTCTGCACTGGATGCTAGCAGTGCAACAGGAGAATTCCTTACGGCCGCTCAATTCCAAAGCATCTTTGGTGTTAATGCAAATTTCCCCATATATTATGGCGAATCACCTCCCATCAATTACAACGACGGATATGAACGCTTTGTAATTGTTGACACTACCATTGCCCCAGAAACCGGAACTTATAGTTGGGAAGGAGAACCTGATTATATTCTCACTGGTACAGAACTCGCCTTAAAGAAACTAATATGGAGTGTAGAGGATCTTAGTTTCGCATGGCTTGCTTATAGTGAGCCAACGGCAAATATTCTAATGCTTCGAAATATTCAGGAACGTATTCGAGCGATACTGTTGCCTTTCATATACACTGATTATGATCCCTACCTAGTTTTCGATCGAGTAAACCGGGAAGTATTTTATTGTGTGCCTATCTACAGTTCCTATCCCCTCCAACTTCGATATGCACAATCACCTTATCTACGCTTACTAGGTTTTGCTTTAGTCAATTGTGCTAATGGTGAAATTACCTGGGTACGCAACCCGAACGCGAACCCAGCACGATTCTTCATAGAATCATTTAATGAAAATTGGTATCCGTGGATTGATCCACCAAGCTGGCTTGAAGATCAACTTCGTTATCCTGAAAATCTTATTGATTTTCAACTCCATGTTGATTTCTATTATCATGTCACAGATCCGTGGGTTTGGCGAAGTTACTCTGACTTCTTCGAAAAGCCTCATAGTCAACCTGGTCTCCATTATGTCCTTTACCCTTTCAATGGAAGTCTCCATTGGGTGGGTTACCAAGCTGTACGATATATTCGCCATGAAGCTCAAAAAATGGCTGGATTTTATCTCTTCAAGAACGGACCCGAAGTTGGTACTGGTGTCTTTGCGCGAGCTGGTACACGCGATCCCAATACGCAAGTCCCCATTAGCCCAGTTTTCGGTGTCGATGCAGCTGTGGAAAGTTTTGAACAACAAGCCCGCTCAGATCTAATTCTCATACAACCCTATCGAATTGGGAACCGACTGCTTATGCCCTTGAGTGGACGACTTGTCTATCTCTTTCCAGTTTATGCCGAACAAGCCCAAGGACAATCTCTTGTTGAAACTCTGATCTATGTTGGAATGGTGGATGCTGAAGACATTAATCAGGTTGCCTATGGAACTACTGTGGCTGAAACCTACGCCCAATTCTTCTTTGGTTACAACCAGACTGTCACAGGCGTCAACTTCATCGATTCAAACATCAACCCCTTTGATATCAATATCGGCGAAGATGCTACACTCAGTTATCTTGTCAAAAACGGTAATACAACCACAAACAACGTTGTCATTCAACTTGTCACTTACGGATCTAACTTTGACATTAACTATCATGGCGTTAATGTTACTCCAACTAACACTAACGGTCTTTTCCTCTATAATGTTGGTATGTCAGCACTGTTTCCGCAAGACATTATGGGTGGTACGATCACTATCCACGCCAAAAACCTGGATCCTGGAGTACTCCTTACAACCTTCATCATCGAACTTCGTATTATTGTTGATAATGTCATCACAGAAACTGAATTCTTCTACCTAACCGTCCGATCAACATAAAGAATCATTCGGCGCCCAGCCAATCGGGGGCAAAGAAAAGTCCTCCGGGTGCTTTCTGCCCATGAGGATATTGGGTCTTTGGATTTAGCTGAGCATCCAGAACTTGAAGTAGCTTCTGGGCTGTCTTCTCATTTAAGAAGATTGTTACAGCCTTATTCTTTTGCTCGAATCTTGCATCATCAGCGATTTTAGGTTCCATTCTTAGAATTAGCCAAATTTGCCATTCAATCTCCGCCTGATGTTCCCTCGCATAACGTATCACATCGAAATCTTCAGGCGGGTTACACAGAAACTTGCGTGTACTTCGCCCATAAGCCCTGAAATCTTCTTGCATTGACACTAGCGCCTCCCGTATTGTGTTCAACGCAGTATTTGTTCCCGTTACTAATATCTCGGATTGCCAATTTTCTTTGGGTTCATACCGAATTCGCCACAGATAAAACTGGAGATCAGTAAATACTTTTTGCGAGGGGTTGGACACCAGAAGAACTCACCTGTCTTATTGATATAGTTGGACTTCATAATCAAACAATTATAAGAATAGCTGTAAATAGATGCACATAGCTCACATTTTTGGAAGAAAAAGTATTGACAAAGCTGATTCAGAAACAATTAGCAAAAATCGAGCAATTGATTGACAAAGGTGAGTTCAAAGAAGCACTAGAATTTTTGAAAACTATAACGACTAATGAAGAATTGTCTTCCAATGATCAAATTAGCTGTTCATTGCTCGAGTGTCGAATAAGAGTCAAATACGATGAACCAGACAAAACTCTCAAGCTCATTAATAACCTCTTAGAAGATGCTCAAAAACATCTTAATCCCCTAATTATTGCTGACGCATTGATAATAAAAGCTGAAGCCCTTTGGCGGGCAGGAAACTTGGATGAAGGACTCGAAACAATACAAGTAGGACAGAAACTGCTCAAAGAAATAGATTCAGAGCCAAAGATTGAAATCAATAAAAGATTGGGCAGGTTCTTACACCACAGTGGTATCATTTATTGGTATAAAGGAGCTCACGGGAAAGCATTAGACTGTCACCAAAAAAGCCTCAGAATCTCAGAGGAGATCCAGGATAAAAAAGGCATTGCAGATTCATTAAATAACGTGGGTCTTGTTTATTGGTCAAAGGGGAAATTTGACCAAGCCGTGCCATTTTACCAAAGGAGCTTAGAAGTTAGTGAATCACAAGGATATCGTCGACGAGTGGGCATAACCCTCACCAATTTGGGTAATATTTACACGAGGAAGGGTGACCTCGAAAAGGGTTTACACTATCATAGACGGGCTCTGGCCATTAAAGAGGATTTAGATAGCAAACACGATATCGCTTTATCACTTATCAATTTAGGTGTAGTTTTTCAACTGAAAGGGGATCTTAATCAAGCACAGAAATATTATCAGCGGAGCTTAGATATTGTTGAAGAACTAGGTCTACAGCGAGATCTCGCTTTGGCAGTCAACAACCTAGGGAATATTTACCTACTGAAAGGTGACTTAGACCTTGCAATAGAATCTTTCTTTTTCATTCTTATTCCATACATTTGGAACTTAGGATTATCTGAATTGATAATTCTATACATTCTATTTTTCTGATCTTCT
>CAYFXY010000018.1:22469-25229 GCA_964347205.1 uncultured archaeon | reverse complement strand
AAGCCTGGTTATTTACCAAGATATGGGGGTGAACGAAGAAATCGCCTTGTTGCAGGCAAATATCGGTGAAGTGCACCGAAAGAAGGGGAATTTTAGAAAAGCTCAGGAATACTATCAGCAAAGCCTGGCAATTTATAATGAACTGGGAAATGATCCCTTAATAGCATGGGTCCTCTTTGAATTAATTTGGGTTGCTCTTGAAAAACAAGATTCCAACTCGGTAAATCAGTTTCTCCAAGAACTCAAAGAGGTTAATGCAAGATCAGATAACAGAGTCATTGACCAGCGGTATCGAGTTGCTCAAGCCCTTTTACTGAAAAGTAGTAAACGAACCCGACAGCAGATGAAAGCAGGTGAAATACTCGAACAAGTTGTACTCGAAGAAGTTGGTGATCATTCACTAACTGTCACAGCGATGATTCATTTATGTGACCTTTTACTTTCCGAACTCAAAATAACAGGTGAGGATGAGCTAATTGGGGATATCAAGAAATTAACCAATCAGCTCTTAGAGATTGCAAAAAAGCAGTCTTCCAGTTCTATATTAACTGAAACGTATTTGCTTCAATCAAAACTTGCTGTAGTGGAAATGGATTTGGGGCGGGCAAGTCATTTATTAACGCAAGCTCAATTGATTGCTGAAGAAACTGGATTAGACCGAATTAGTCAGAGATTAGCTGATGAGCGTAAGGTGCTTGATTCTCAAATCCAAATGTGGGATCGCATCATAAAAGAGCACCCATCAAAACAGGATATGATAGCGTTAACTAAACTAGATGACCTTCTTGAACGAATGATACAAGAGACCGTTACTAATTTAATGGCTAAGAAACTCCAGCTCGAATCAGAAACTAAAGCAAAATATACCCTCATTTATTTGGATTTACTTAAAGACCCACAAAAGGTTGAGCGGGGGAAGTTAAGAGTTGGAATAGCTCAAATAGGGCTTTCGAAAACCGGAAACATCTTGAATGAATATTATCAAGAAATAGCACCTGGTCTTTTTGGACTTAGAAATGATAAGATCCCTGTGATCAAAAAGACGCTTAAGAAAATGGTGAAGGCTGCCTCTTCAAAGAGCATCAATATTCTTGCCTTTCCTGAATTGACAATTGATCTGAACAATCAGATATTGAAAGAATATGTGGTTAAGCTTGCAACAGCTCATAATATGGTGATTATCCCCGGCTCTTATCATAATCCAGAAACCCGACAGAATCTCAGCGCTGTAATTTCACCTGAAGGAATACTGTGGGAACAGGAAAAGCACATCCCTGCTATCATTCACTTTAAAAAACAAAAAATCACCGAAGGTATCGAACAATTAACACCTCCCCAAAAAATTATTATTGCTAATACAGAATTTGGACGAATTGCTATTGTCATCTGTCGTGATTTTCTAGATTTGGACTTGCGAGTAGAATTGAAGAACTCTGAACCACCAGTCGATATTATCATTAATCCAGCTTTTACACCGGTAACAGCTGATTTTAAAGCAGCTCACTTTGATGCTCGCCGCTCAATATACGCGTATTCATTTTTTGTTAATGTAGCCGAATTTGGTGATTCGCTCATCTATAGCCCTGAAAAGGAGCGTGTTGAACGAACGATATCATCTGGTACTGAAGGGCTAATCTTCATGGATATTGATCTATTCCGATTACGCTCTGAACGAAAGAAATGGGAAATTGAACAAAAGAAATTACGACCTTTCATCCAAAGCACACGTCATTAAGAATTTCACACATCAAAAACTTTAACAACAAAATAATCAAGTGATAGTGCGCTTTAACAATCAATGGTGGACAGATAATGCGGAAAAAGTGGAAGAAGAAGCGTGCAAGAAAGATGCGCCGTAGACGTCGAAGATCACGTAAATAACTCCACTAATGACACACTCCATTCTAATTGAGAATACGGTATCGGTTTCTGTTGTGCGTCTGTTGTCAGGAAACCTTAATAGGCGTGTTTTTGCGAAGACTCACTTACGAACTCGCCTATTTTGGAATGAGTTACAATGGGACGTAAATTAATTGGGCTCTCTGTCGGCTTTCTTCTTACCATTGCTCTTGCCTTCTTCCTTTTACCCCCTGAATTCAATAACATAATCCAGTGGCTTGCACCCTACTTAGGGCCTTGGCTTCGATTTTTACTCATGTTTGTATACATAATCTTCGCCCACCCTCTCACCTTCACTTCGGTCATCATTGTTTGGGCCGTAATTGGTTTCATATCAGGTTTGTTTGTTCGAAGCATCTGGGGAACTATCCCTGTTGCAATCTTTATTTTCGGACTCACCTTCCTTATGCTAATCGTTGGACTTGTTGCCATGATAATTCCCTTCTTAATGTCGGGAATGGGAGGCCTTGATCCAATGTCAATGTTAGCAAATATTCCCCCAAACGTGTCACTTTTTGACGTTATTGACGCACCAGTAATTGGTCCAATAATCGATGCTGCAACGGGAGGACTTGGAGACATACTGGGAGGCGGATTGACTGATCCTAGTAGCTTGGGTACTTTATTGCAATCATTTCTAGTAAACACTATAATCCTACCTGCGGTACTCAATTTTCTAATCTTAGTAATTGCCGCCATGATTGGAGGTTTCATTGGACGAATGATCCTACCCCCATGGGAATAGGCTTGCCAGGAGTTGACATAATTTGAAAAGCACAAAAATTCTCAAACATACGGTACCTGTACAAAAACTATCTCTAACACTGCTTGTCATAACTCTCGGCCTTCTGCTTGTTGTAA
>CAYFXY010000018.1:10247-22459 GCA_964347205.1 uncultured archaeon | reverse complement strand
CTTCTCTTCCGTAAGCCTTCAAAACTTCTCCATGGAAGGAGATGCTGATCTCACTGCATTCGTGGTTAATCCTGATGGATCAATGACTAGCACTATCGTGTCGGCTGGAGATGTTGGTGATTATACGCCGAGTGCAGAACCTTACCAACTATGCCTCATGGCGTTATCCATCTTCAGGTGGGGTGATTACCAGAATGTCTTCAATAATCTCCTTTCCTTCATAACAAATGACACCTCTGGGGGTGGCTCTGAATTAGACATGTTCTTAGAAATTCTCGACTTGTTGCCCCCCAACGCTATTCTTATGGTTTTTATGGGTGGTACACCAGCTCAAATTCAAGGTTGGGGTCATGCAATCCACCTAGAATTTGAAACAACTCTCGCTACGCCCTTCGAACGAATCTTCGGAATGGCACTCCCAATTTCAAATCTTACTCTTGGAATTGAAGCCTATGGTTTCTATGGTGGACTTGGTGTAGATCCTGTTGAAATTCAAGGTCGTAACCAATTCCAAATTCATATGCAGAATTTGGGATCAACCCGCCAGGGAGGCGCAGAACTTGTTACACCAACGTTAGCCAGTGATTCTATAGGGGGTGTCGGGATTTCTGGTGTTCTCAACATAGGTGTGATGAATGTCACTCCAATGGTGATGAAATCATCTATGCAAGTACCAGAAAGTATCACTTTTTCTGCATGGGGCAGCCAACATCAAGACAAATTCTTTGGGACCACCACACAAACCTTCGATGTTAACGACTTTTGTGGGCGGACAGGCAGCATTGTTTACAATCCTGCGGCTCTTGATGCTTTTGAATTCACCATGCTATTCCCAGCTGGTGTTAATATCACTTCGTACACACCCACTGATATGATTAATAGTAGTTCACCTGAAGGTGTAATGGTTGCACGAACCACTGGACATTGGCAGAACGTCTCCAGTGTACCTGATATAATCGTGAACTTCGAGGGAGATTTCCCACCAGGACTTACAATCTCTAAATCAATTACTTCACCCATTCTCGTTGGTGGAACTGCAACAGTAACCATTACCCTTGAAAACATTGACCCTACTGAGACGGTCTTCAATGTAAACGTGGATGACACTGCAAGTTGGGCTATTTACGAAGGGTCAGCTTATGGTCACGTGGTAACCAATGGCAATCTAACTGCATCATGGTCTTCTATTGCTCCAGGTCAAACTCGTACCCACACTTACGAAATAACCATCTATGGCGAGGGTAGCTATGTTGCTCAACGCGCTAATGTTACTTTCGAAGATGCTTCGGCCCGAACATGGGAAAAATCTAGTAACAAAGGACTCCTAGTAGTGGCCTATGGTAATCTGATTGAGTTCATAATTCTCCTTATGCGAGATATTCCATGGTCGATCCCAATCATACTTGTCATTGCCTTAATTGCTCTCTATTCTCTCATTTGGCTTATCAAATCTCTCCTTGGTCTCTTTCGACGAACCAGATCCACTGAACCATTAGGTGAACTTCCTCCAACGACAAAGGCTCCTCCGGATGAAGAACCTCTACCCCCTCCACCTGACGAATTTGAAGAACCTGCTAAATCATACCCTGAGACAACCTGCATTAACTGTGGGGCACCTGTTCCACCGGGAGTTAGCTTCTGTCCTGCTTGTGGAGCAAAAATCACGGATTAATAAGACAACAATCCCCTCAACATAGGGGGTTTCCTCTTCTTTTTTCTTGTTTTTTTGAGAGCATTTTATCTTTGATAGAAGAATGCAAAGGATAGAGAAACAATTAAACAACACTAACTCTTAAGCACAACCAAAAATCAAGTACAGGTTGGGTATATTCTAATGGAGCTTCGAAATACGGGTATTAAGGGATTGGATAAACTCCTTCGTGGAGGAGTACCCGCTGATAGTTTAACTCTTTTATTGGGTGATGCCGGAACTGGCAAAAGTTTGCTAGCTCGGCAATTCCTTTGGGAAGGCATACAAAAGGAAGAACACAGTATCTCTATCCTAACCGAAACTCACCGCGAAGCCATGACGCGTTCTCTATTAAATTTTGGTTGGGACATTTCACCTTATGCGGGGAAAAATCTCCGCATCATTGAAGGCTTCACCCACTCTTATCCTGATTTCTTAGCAAAAATCGAAGAAAGTGACCGTGAATTCACTCTTACTGCCTTGAACCTCGATAAACTCATCCATCTCCTTACAAGTGCTACCATCCAATTAGGGGCTGAGGGGCGCTGTATTTTTGATAGCATCAGTGATCTCTTCATTTTACTAGGGGATGATCGGAAAGTTCTCCGATTTGTCAGACGTGCAAAGGTCTTTATGGCAGGTGAAAATTACAGCACAATAATTACGCTCGACCCGCAGACCCAAGGAACGGTTGCTACCCGCGCTGCGATGCATATTGCTGATGGTATCATCGAAATCCGACTTCGAGAAAGCCCAGAAGATGAAGGGTTACTCCGCGAGATTCGTGTAAGGGCGATGCCACAAGGACATGACAGTGCATGGCATCCGTTAATCATCACGAAGAAAGGATTAGTTGTTGATGAATAGCGCAGTTTCTATACCAACAAAATCTATCAAACTGGTTTAGGAAATCCTTTCTTGAAGGGAATTATTTGCGAGATAATTTAACGGTAATGTGTTGTTAAAATGTTAAACTAATGTTTGTTCTATTAAATATTTTTTATACTAACAGATTTCCTCACTTATTTTCTATAGAGAGAATAACTAAACGAAATGTTTGTATTTATTTTAGAAATAATATTGTGTTTTATTATAGAATGATAAGCAAAAAGTTTTATCATAATGTGGGTTATTAGATTATGCGTTAGTAATAGCTAATGAATTCGACTTATTTTCTTTTTATAGAAATTTACAAATGTTTGTTTAAACAAAAATAGGTGTTGATAATCAAGCTAGAAGATGATGTGAGTATATTGTAGTAAAACCTGTATTAGTGAGAAGAAATTAATTTTCTTTACACTTACAGAATATACCTGCAGACAGGGCTTTCATTAATTGCCTCCGCCTAAACGGGCAAGAGCGATCTTTGTAGCATTGCGTACAATGAGCTCTTGTTCGCTCTTTAATAGCTCTTGTAGTGGCTTCTCAGCACGCAATTCTCCTAACTCGCCAAGTGCTTTTGCTGCTGCTTGTCGAACATAGAGGTCTTCATCTTTTAGTCTTGCAATAATTGGATCAACTGCTTTCCAATCACCCATCATCGCTAACGCTTCAATAGCAGCCTTTCGGACATAGAGGTTCCTGTCATTTAGCACATTGCAGAGCGGACCAACTGCATTACGATCGCCTATTTCACCAAGGATGTAAACAATTCCGCGTCGAACTTGGGGATCCTCATGCTTCAAGTCGTTAATTAGCCCTTCGACAAGTTGTTTATCACGGAGTTGTTCGATGGCCCAGATAACTGCTTTACGAACTTCCTCGTTTGGATCGATTAATGCTTCTAGGAGCGCTTCAGTAGCCTTTGGGTCTTTTAAGTGACCAATTCCCCTTGCAGCGTGTGCGCGTTCTATAGCGTCTGGGCTTTTCCGTAGTGTCCGAATGAGTTGTTCAACGCTAATAATTTGGGTCATCAGAGTCACATAAGCTAGTCTGGTTTATTTTTGGTATTCAATACTCTTAAACACTAAGATTCCATTGGGATTGTCCTTCTTAAAGGTTGCATCGCGTTAACAACCAAATTCGTTAAGTTTCCTGCCAATTCTTTCAATATATTAACTATTTGTTCTAATATATGTAAGAATTAAAGGCATTATCACTTATTTTCTACTCATGGAAAACATTAAAGATAGATTTGATGTATTGTTAGTTTATATTTTTAGAGTGTATTATGTGTAAGTGTTTTTTAAATTAAACTAAAAAATATCTAACTTTTTTCTAATTCACAGTTATTTTCTATGTGGCGAAAAAAACAAAGAAACAGTATAAAAATTAAATGTCTGCCAAAATTTTTTTACGTAATTTAAGAAGTCTTCAGTTCCAACAATCTTGCTGATAAATTGAAAAGAAGAAGTATTGGAGAGCTAGAGCCAACCCACTCTAGCCCTCCAAGTTAGATTTCGGGTTAATAGGCTCCCTCGGGTTCGGGATCTGCAAGAGGATGGGTGCGTTGAAATACGGCTCGTTCATGGGCTAAAGAGACATGTGTGTAGATCTGAGTTGTTGCCAGATTCGAATGGCCCAAGAGTTCCTGTAAAACCCGTATATCAGCTCCTCGTTCTAGCATGTGAGTTGCAAAGGAATGGCGCAATGCATGTGGGGTAACTTTCGACGTGATTCCTGCACGTTGAGCTACCTCACGGACGGTCCGTTGTACGGTTAAGGGCGAGAGTCGCTGGCCACGGCGGTTTATAAAGAGTGGGCCTTCAGCTGGTCGAAACTGAACGTATTCGATGATTGCGTTCATTGCCGGAACAGTAAGTAAAACCAACCGTTCTTTATTTCCCTTGCCACGTACACGAATTGTCCCTTCTGCAAAGTCAATGTTCTCGATGTTCATATCACAGAGTTCTGATACGCGGGCTCCTGTACTATAAAGGACCTGTAGCATTGCATGGGTCCGGGTCGCATTTTTCTCTGAGTTTCGAGCCGCCCAGAGCAAACGATTCATCTCTTCGGGAGAAATGGCTCGGGGTAGCGATTTACTCAGTTTAGGAGTTGCTAGGCCTGTCGTGGGATCTCCGGTGATCACCCTTTCGTTTACTAGGAAACGGAAGAATGAACGTAAGCATGCTAACTTCCGTCTAAGTGAAGCATTAGCATAGCCCTTGTCACTCTTCAGGTGAGACAGAAACATGCGTATGTGTTGCGATTGCACCATTTGGGGAGGGACGCCAATATAGTTGAAAAACATCTCGAGATCATACCGGTATACACGAGAGGTTTGTGGGCTGCCACCGCGTTCGATCGAAACGAACTCCGTGAAGCGATCGATAGCTTCAGCGACGAGTTGATGGATGGGATTAGGTGGAGAATCAAAAGCCAGACCTTCAGGTTCCATAATCAGAATCACCTAGATGTTATTATGAGCATGGATTTTTGACCTAGAGTTAATTTAATCACTGGTAATACCAATTAGCGGAGAAAACCCCTGCTTTTTCCATCTTGTTCATGTGATTTGAAGCTTTTAGCGGGCTGTTTCCGTCTCAATGACGTAAAAACGTGGTTAAATCAATGAAACCATCTATTACAGGAATTACTCAGCTATCCCAAGGGGATATTTTAGCTCCTAAGGAATTCTCAAGCTTTTCCACTTTAAATAGAGCGTATTACCAGCTTTCTTAGGGGAAATCCTGTACAATGATACATAGATACATCGTCTCCAGCGGGGTGATGTGATGAGTACTGACACAGATGATGATTCCTTATTGGATGGCATTGCAGAGTTAATGCTTCTTCCCCTTCAAACCGGGCAAGCCAAAAAAGTTGAAGCGCAAATCATTGTTGAAGTCGACGACAAAGATGGTAAAGTCAAACTAAGTGCCTCAATCAATGGCGCTAAGGACAATGAATAACACCACATTTTGTCCCTTCTACACCTCAATTCTACCAATATCAACCTGGTTCGAATAAGGCTATTTTCTATGTGTTGGTGCTCGAAATAATCCTCCCTTCAGTACGCTTTTTACCTAATCCCGGGTTGAATGATTTGAGCCCTTAGGACATGCCTTTATGCACATTCCACACACTGGAGCACCCACATCGATCTTTGCTTGGTCTATGACACTTGCACACCGGTCTACATCAAGAAGATCTGCTCGATTACTTGCTAGCGACCAATTTATGCCTTGAATAGCACCCACAGGGCAAGCGTTAACGCAGGCACGACATTTTTCACATAAGCATTCTTCAATCGGTTGGCCAGTTTGGAAAGGTGTATTAGTTAATACACTGGTTAATCGTACGCGAGGACCAAATTCAGGCGTAATTAAGAGGGCACTTTTTCCGATCCAACCCAGTCCTGCTCGGGTTGAAACCATCTTATGTGATAAATGTCCGCGATGTTCTTTCAGAATAATCGTCTGCGATGTCGGAATAGGAAACGCTTGATAACCGATCTTCTGAATCCAGTTTGTGGTTCGGATTGCCAAATCATCAAGGAAGCGATTCAAAGCATGATAATGATAAGCGTAAGCTTTTGTTGGTCCCGATTCCAACTCATCTATAATACGCTCTGATAATCGCATGCCAATACTTACCCCAAAAGGGAGATGTTCAAACTCAGCAGGCAGCAACGATTCTAGATTAGCGAATCCCACCAAAGATGCTCCCCATTCAACAAGTTTTGCTCGAAGATTTGTAGTATTCCATCGGGCACGCAACGTTCGTCAACACCGAATAGCGAAAAGTCGCATAATATTTTATCCCTCATACACTGAATGAAGCAAAATACCGATTTCACCTCATACCCATGAAATTTCTAAAACAACCTCATTTCCCTAACAAATACTTCTAAAAATTTCAAAGTATAGATGAAACTCCTTAGGGAGTAGTTATTATCGGAATGGAACCACAGACGAAAAAACCTCCTCATCGGGATTCTTGTCGGAGCAGCCCTTGGTAGTGTATTATTTATTGGCACGCTCAACTTTCTGATTCTGTTCCTTGTGTTGAGCGTCTGCATTTTGATGAGTTTACGGTGCATGGATACCGACGATTCATCCACAAAAGGAAGAGAGACTTCATAGGTCCATAATTCAGCTATGTGCAAGTTCGCGTTCTTAAGCCCATTTTTCCCAGGGTAAACTGCTATATTATAGCAAACTTTGACAGTATCCACAAAAAAATTGTAATAAAGCTGACTTTAAATAGCTGCATTAAATTGCTATCGCCTTGAAGTGATCACCTGTCCCACTCAACTCATGCTCATATGGCAGGCGAACATCCCCGAGGCCACCAACTCATGATTAGCCTTTTCGGGTTCCTCCTCATAGTCTGGATTCTCGATTCTTTCATCTTCCGCTTCACTGCCTTCGTCTATTATATTCCATTCTTTGTGAACGTCATTATTGGTGTTCTAATTATTGTTTTTGGGTTCTGGCTTATGTCCAAATCATCTTTTGTTTTCGAGGGTACCGAACCCCGGGTTGTTGATACTGGTGTTTATGCACGGGTCCGACATCCCATGTACCTGGGAATGGTTCTGGTTCATGTTGGGATCTGGTTTATCAGCCTCTCTTTAGTTACATTAATTCCTCTCCTGATGGTCTTTTTCGGATACAATTTTTTAGCTAGTGATGAAGAGCGACGCATGGAAGCCAAGTTTGGAACCGAATACCAAGAATACAAGAAACGAGTCGGAAAATGGATACCCCATTAATGAGGTTTCACATCATTTATTTTTGAAGGATCTTAGGTTTTCCCCTTTCTTCACGGAGAATGCTGTAAACAGTGCAATCCCACCATTTTCCTAACCCAAAACTGAGTTTCCGGAGAATTCCTTCCTTCACAACCCCGTTCTTTGCCAAAACACGCCTTGAAGCTACATTTTCCTCAAAGATTACCGATTGAATACGGGGTATTTCTCTTAAAAGAAACAAATAATCTAGCATTATTGCTACTGCTTCTGAACAATAACCCTTCCCTGCGATGAGCCGGTGCCAACATATATCCAATTTCTGTAAAGGCAGCATATCCGCCAAATCGAGATTGAAATGAGTTATCCATCCAACTCTTGTCTGATCTTTAGTCTCTATAATTGAAAGTGCACTATCTGGATGTGGTTCACTTAACTTTTTTCAATATCAGCACGAGACCGTAGACGGGCAAAAAGAAATCACCTACAAATTCTTGGTCGTTTATCCATACTGCGTAGAGGGGAAATCTTCTTTTTCGATGATGCGGATATTGACGGTTTTTCCTTCGAGCATCCCCTTAGACCTCTGTTCTATTGGGTTTTTGTCTGTTAAATAGGGTGAAAAGATCTTCAGAATGGTGCTTTTTGGTGTTAATGATGGTTGGGATGTGGTGGGGGTCAATGGAATTATTATTCTGTTTCTATGATTAAAATTCGTTATATCGAATATTGTAGAGACTAATTAAATATTTCAATTCTTTTTATTTTTTTAGTTTCTTATAACTTAATGTTTGTTATTATTATTGTAATAAAGTTATGTTATTTGTTTAAGATAATGGAAGCTGCTATCAGTTTTCGACCCATCGAAAATATGGTGTTTCACATCACAGAAAATGGCGTGCGCTCAGTTTTTGGTTCATCGAAAAAAGGTGAGAAGCCCAGCACATGGCTGGGCGAGGTAAGAGGCTAATCAGGACCTCGTTGTCGAAGGAAAAACCAGTAGATAAGAATGATTACTAAGACGATTACAATAACCGCGATAGCGGCGATTCCGAAGAGCACAGGGGAAATTGGTGGTGGTGGGGGATGTGTGGTTGGTCGCTTATTTTGGACAGTAATAGTAATTGTGGCCTCTGCTTGGTTTCCTGCATTATCGAAGGCGGTTGCAGTGATGTCATGGGCACCGTTGGTAAGCGTTGTTGTATTCAAAGTGTGACCATATGGTGCTGTCGTGTCGGTGGCGACGGGGGTGGTATCGATGCGAAATTCAACTCGGTCGATCCCACTTGCGCTGTCGGTGGCAGTGACTTGAATGTTGATGATTCCACTGACAATAGCACTCGGTGCAGGCGCGGTGATATCGATATTAGGATTATCCAGGTGACTGTATCATTGTCAGAAGGTTCGATGAATTTAATGCTACTATAGGGATTACAGTTAGGAGAATAATCAAAAGGATAAGGGATATCGGCCTTTTCCTTGTCATTTATTTCTAAACCTCACAATAGTTATTATGAGCCACTATGATTTTACCCTGCATTTATAGTTTTTAAAAAAATAGGACTCGAATTCGTCTAATGGTTAGGTCTATGAAAACGAGAGGTCACGAGAACCTGGATAGATTCGTGATTATTCGTGTCGTTTTTCCATATGGCGGGCTGGTAACCTTTCAAGGGCTCGCCAGGCCGCTTGACGAACTTGTTCATCGGGGTCCTTGCGAGCTTGGAAAATAGCTCCTAACACCTTTGGTTCTGATCGAATGTGACCCAATGCTTCAACCGCATACCGTCGAACCTCAGGGTCTTTGCTGTGCAGCGTATCTAATAAGGGTGCAATTGCAGGTTTTCCAATCCGACCCAAAGAGAGAGCAGCAAGTTTCCGTGCGTAGTCATCAGGTTGTTCTTGTAAGGCTTTGACTAACTTCATCACGGCGAGAGCACCAATTTCAGCGAGGGCGGTGCTCGCTTGGAGGCCTTCACTACCTGGCTTACTCAATTCTTTAATGAGCTCTTCAATGCGTTGCTCAACATTCACAGGTACTAACCTCCAATGAATAGGATAAGCAAATTCGTATGTTTTGAGTCTTTCGATTCTTTCAGTGAGGATTAAACAATTAGTAACAGTAAACCAAATGAAACTGCTAATAAACATAGAAAAATGGAAGAACTTGAACTCTTGTTTTTTTTGAAGAAACGATGTGAAAAGCCAAATCTGGTACAACTGGTATAGTTTCGCTTATTCATTTAGTCAGAAATTAAATTTGCCAATAGGAAATTGCGATGTCGCCAAATCCCCCATAATGTGCAATTTTGCGATTGAGACCAACTTCTGTTATTTTTTCGCTTTTGATAAACGAGATTCACTTATTTGGTAAGCAGCAGCCGTGGTGGTGATTTTTTTGGTTGCGGCTATTTTGAAGATACGTTTTAGTGTAAGTTTTATTCCTTTGACCCTTTGGTCAATTTGCTTCTGTGACCAACCTAATTTTTCCTGTCCGATAATTGCTATTGCACCCCCGGCATTGATTATGAAATCTGGGGCATACAAGATTTTTCGCTCTTGCAATCGCTCAGCATCCTTGGGTTCGGCAAGTTGGTTGTTTGCTGAGCCAGCAATGGCAGCACATTTCAATCGCGGGATGGTTTCTTGGTTTAGAATACCACCCAAGGCACACGGCGCAAAGATGTCGCATGGTGTATCAAAAACGTGCTGTGCTTGGACAAATTCTAGTTGACGGTTGTCGCGGAAATATTGAATAGCCTTCTGATCGATTTCACTAAACAATACTTTTGCCCCATGCTCTAGTAACATATCAATTAATGCATGTCCCACGCTACCCGTTCCTTGGACAAGTACCCGTTTACCTGCAAGTGATTCAGTGCCAAAGATAAATTCGCTTACTGCCTTTATACCGCTTAGAACCCCTAATGCTGTTGGTATTCCCGAATCCCCTGCACCTCCCTTCTCAAGTGTCCGGGCCACTACATAGGGGTCTCCAGTTTCAGCAATAATGTCCATATCAATAGAGTTAGTTCCTACATCAGGTCCTGTTGAGAATAATCCCCCTAATTGAAAAATGAGTCGACCATAGCGACGTAATAATTCGGGTCTAGTTTGCTTGTCAAAATCAGAAGGAATAAAGATGACGGCTTTACCTCCGCCATATGGGAGATCAGCGGCAGCAAATTTATGTGTCATTGTGGAAGCCAACCGAAGGACATCATGCAATGCGGATTTAATATCCGGATACGTTTTCATGCGCGTACCACCGGCAGCCTGACCAAGAAGCGTTGAATGAATTGCAATGATGATCCAAGCACCGCTGAGTCGATCGAAGCGGATGATCACGTTTTCGCCATCCCATTGTCTAAGTATGGATTCCATGAGCCTCACATTTCTTCTATGTTAATCCATTCTTTCGATAAAATTCTTTTTTGAAATTCTTATTCGTATATTATTGGTACTATTTCTCCTCAAATCACTTATTAACACATTTTTTAGGTAAACGCTTTTTTGGTTCTATCCAATTTGCAGGGAAATAAAGCCCTGAAAATCCTGTTGTAATCAGTATATTAAACTGTTTAAGAAAATGAATCTGACGTTGGGATTATTTATCTAAGGATCTGAATTCTTTCTCGATTTTATTAAGCGCCATTATCACCTCTGCCTATTGTTCTTTTTGTATAATTTTGACGAACTCAAAGTCTATGCTTTTGAGAGTCGAATAATCTCATTAAGAAATTTAAGTATTAAGAAGAAAGTTGTTCTCGATATTGAAAACTCCTATTCGTGCTGTTTACCCCTGTTAATATGCAGATTTCCTATATTTATTCCAATCAATCAAATGGGTAACTCAATTCTTTCTCAGGGTTTACTTCTATTTTTCAATAGAGTTGTTTTCAGAATTCTTGGAAGGAATAAGTAATCTCTTATCTCGCAGTTTTATAATTGCTTTGAGTAGCTCTGTTGGATTCTCTTTTATGGTTTCTAGATATGTATTCACGATGTCTGATAGTAAGACATGTTTTCTATCTTTTTGAAGATTTAAGGCTACATAGTGCAATCTGCCTTCTAGTACTGTTAGTGAAACATCTTCAGTCTTCGGTTCTACGGTGTGAGGAAAGAGTAGCGAAATGTGAAAAACTTCTTCAAGTAAATCAAAAGCTTCTTCAAATTTTCTGGGTTCATGTCCATGTTTCAATAGCTGCTCCTGAAATCGTTCTTCAAACTGAGAGGTGAAAACTTTAATCTTTTCTCTCAGGGTTTTGCTGGGGATTCCTTTATAAACTAAGGCAGTTCGGATCGCACTTCCATCATGCATCATAATGCGGAAGCCTTCATAGGTGATTTCAGAGAGTTGAGTTTTAGTTTGGATAGTCTCATCCTCAGAACCATTAGCTACATCGATGGCAAAGGCCTGTATGGCCTGGAGAAAGCCACCAAATATGGAGGCTTCTAATCCCCGTTTCTTAAAGGGGTCAAAAATTGCAATTCCTGATCTACGGTAAAGAACCAGGAATCTTGAGATATTAGTTACATCATTAAACATGTCTAATACTTCTTGAAGTTCCTGACGATGGGCACGCTGTTTTGGAATCAGGTATCTCTTGCGATAAACTTGGCTATATGCCACCCATGACAATACAAGCGATACTACTATGGCTCCTGCGATTATACCGGTATTTGTTAAATTAACAAAATTTATGGTTGAAAAGATCTGAGTCCGAAAACCACTGTTCGTTGAAGAATTGTAGGCTACTGTGATAATACATGCTCTACCAGAAAATTCTGGACTAAGTGGTGGTAAATTCCAAGTTTCACTTATCATAGTATTATCACTATGAGAAAATAAGGGTGTAGTATCAGTAAACCAAGTGGTTCCATTGG